>CAJTTU010000143.1:4449-6253 GCA_910579325.1 uncultured Lachnospiraceae bacterium
AGTTCAATCAGATTCTGGAAAACGCTTTTCGCCCTGACGGCCATCTGCTCCGGCCCGATCACCTTTAAAACCCCGTCTCTGGATATCATAGTCACCCGCAGGGTTCTCTCGATTTTTTTCAAATATCCGTCAAACTGGCCGCACACATTTCTCTCATGCTCGGCCGGAATGTCAATGATCGTCTCCGTTAAGCTCATCAGGCTGTTCCATCTCCTCCGTCACGGTTATTTCCTGCTGCAATGTAATCGGCTCCAGCGCCACAATTTTGCCGGAAGCCACACATACATCAGCATTATATGTCATTGTAGCATGATTTTCAAGAATTTGAACCCCTTTTTCTTCACATTTTTCAAAATAATCATTTAAATTTTTCTGAAACTTTTCATAAGCTTCCTGTTCGGAAAGCTTTTTTTCGTAGACCTCCAGCTCATTTACCGTGATCACGCCCGCCCCTACGGGCAGATACCAGTCGTTTAAAAGCTTTAACCGATATTCCTGATCCCGCCTGTCGGACATGGCGTAATCTGCCTTTCCAAAAGAAATCCCCAGCTTCTTCCCCATATACTGTACATACCAGGAGGTCTGTTTCCTGCCGGTCTCACAGGTAATCTGTTCCACCGTGGGAAATTCATCCGCATAGTCGGTGGCAGTTCTGGCCACCACGTCGGCGTCCGCCCGTACCTGCTCGTAGCGCACCACCTCCTGACTGTCGTTCATCACCGGAACCGTCCCGGAGACCAGCACCTGTCCTTCCTGCACCACATCGCCGATCTTCACCTGAGGCACCCCTCTGCGGGTCACAATCTCCGTGATAATGCCGTTTTTCGAGGCCACCAGATCACAGGGCGTCTGATCCTCCTCCGGAACCGTCAGAATGCCGCTGTTCTCCTTGATCTGGATCAGCAGCCTGGTTCCCGACACCTGGGCGGATACCCAGGTAATATCCGTATAGCTGTCCCGGATCAGCTGCTCGATCTGTGCGCAGGATACCCGATTCTTTTTCATGCCGTGGACAATCTCATTTTCATTTAACAGTTCCATCAGCATATCGTCGGTATAACTGTAATTTCCGGTAAACCGGATGTCCCAGATATGGACAGACAGCTGCCACAGCATCAGGGCAGACAGAAGAATGCCCAGAAAAAAAGCCTTTCTTCGCCGATAACGGAACAACAAGAAAGGCAGTCCGGCCTTTTTCATAATGTGCAGCCTGGTCTTGGTCTTGTGGGCCAGTAAGCGGCAGCGGTGGAAATCCTCCTGATACATATAAAATTCATAGACGCCGCCGTCACAGGTAAGGCCCCAAACCGCGATCTGATGATGCTGGCACATATTCAAAAAGCGCTCCGGCCCGTATCCGGTCAGCCGAACCCGCAGATATCCTTTCAGGTATGTTTTCATCCCCGGCCCCTCTACTCATACTTGATTTCGTCAATCCAGCCCACAATCTTCATCTCATCCGCGGTATAGTAAGCGATTTTCAGCCGGTGTCCCAAAACCGCCACCCTGCTGTGCTTTGCCTGCACCCGGATCAGCTGATCGGTGTAATCCATAATCCTTACGTAATTTTCTATATACGCCTCCTGCCTTCCGTTCACCGAGAGCAGGACGGCCCCCCGGGCAATATCGCTGGTCACCTGAAGCATATTCAGGGTCATTTCCTTTTTTTCTTTGAGAGCGCTGAATTTTGGTTTCATGATTTATTATATGGGGGAAGGTTTTGTACTTATGACTGAGAGAGAAAACTTTCCTGCCGACAGGGGAATGCCGATACGTAAAAGGCAAGCTGCGCAGGCGGACTGGC
>CAJTTU010000144.1 GCA_910579325.1 uncultured Lachnospiraceae bacterium
ACAGAGGGATTAGGGGGGCGTTCGCTGAGTAGAAATGTAAAATGTGGGAATTAAAAATTTGCATTTTACCGACAGGACAAATCTGTAGTTTGCTGTGTCCAATTATACGATTGCCACAGGAATTCCTGACATTCTTTTTTTCTCGCCGCATGTTGAAACAGTTTTATAAAATTTTTCACGAAAGGATTTTTGTTATCAGCCTTCCATACAAAAGAGACGGGGTAAAATTTGTTGTCCAAAGGAAAACCTGAATGTTTTCCTGGAAAAACGCAATGGTTCGCATACCCTGCCCTTTCCAAAAGTTGGGCGAGGCAACGGCGATTCCTTTATTTAACAAGACATAAAAGCAGAGCGTTTCCAGTTGGGTGTATTTTTGGAATTTGGGTACGCTTCCATATTGCAGGAACAATTCGCACAGGGTGGAAATATACGGCGACTGGCTATCCATATGTGCGGCAATTAACGGTTCCGTCAAAATATCCTGAATCGTCAGGGATTGTCTTGATGCTAAGGAATGTTTTTTTGACACCAAAACACAAAACTGATAGCAGGTG
This sequence comes from uncultured Lachnospiraceae bacterium, assembly GCA_910579325.1. Taxonomy (GTDB): domain Bacteria; phylum Bacillota; class Clostridia; order Lachnospirales; family Lachnospiraceae; genus Paralachnospira_A. Next base: position 555 of record CAJTTU010000144.1, read on the forward strand.
ATCGGTTCGTGTTTTACATAGGCTCCGATATTTTTAAAGCAGGCGTCCGGGCGGATTAAAATATCAGTTTTCCCTTCAAACAGTTCGTCACAGCTTCATTGGAGCTGTAACGGATATCTATGTCAACTCCATGGTGTGTCTGGCGGAATTGCTCCGCCAGCTCATAGAGCAGTGGAAGATCAAAAAAACCGTCATATCCGATTGTAAGATTTTGGACAATCCCGTTTTGCACCGTATATGCCTTTGAAAATGCTGTCTCAATATTATTAAAAGAGCCACTCAATTCCTCATAAAAAACTCTGCCGGCAGGGGTCAGCTTAAGGCCGTTCCCCTTTCTTTGAAACAAAATCAATCCATAATTTTTTTCCAGTTTACTGATTCGCTTGCTTACGGCAGGCTGTGTGATAGAAAGCTCATCGGCTGACACGGACATATTGAGGGTTTTTGCCACGCTTAAAAAGGCGATAATTTTGCTATCGTTGATCTCGTCATAATTGATGGCTCGTATAGTAACCTCCCGATAACGGTACGCTGGCAGAATGAATATGGTGAAAACAAGGTATAACCAAAGGTTATTGACCTTGAACAATGTTCATTGGACACAATCTTTTTTCAATTATATAATGAGTTTGTCAAAAAAAGCAAGCTATAGCGGCAAATTTATTGGGAGGTTTGAAAATATGGCTAAGAGAGACGAGATGCTTCGGGTATGGACAGAACATGCGAATATCGGATATATTCCGATATTTCCTAAAGATTTTAACTTTTTGAAGCCTAAGTATGTTCCGGAACGTTCGGAAAAGGAAGACGGATTTGACTGGTTTGGGGTGGAATGGCAATATGAGCCAAAGTCAGGAGCGCCGATGGTATGACTGGGAGAAGCTTGGAGCAGAGAAAACGGCCTCCTGGGGTCGTGAAAATAAGGTTTCCATGATCATAAATAATCAGGGATGCTTCGAAAGAACTCATGCATTGATGGGCATGGAGGATGCTTTGGTTGCCATGCTGACAGAGCCGGATGATTATAAAGAACTGGTTAACGCGATTGCAGATTATAAAGTACAGCTGGTAGAAATATTTGGAAAGTATTACAAGCCGGATATCCTGATGATGCAGAATGACTACGGTGCCGCTCAGTCCATGTTTATGTCAGTGGAATGCTGGCGCGATATTTTTAGGAGCCGGTTCGCCGTATCATAGATGCCGTACATAAAAACGGTATGATCTATGAGCATCATTCCTGCGGATATATGGAGCCGATTATCGGCGATCTGGTTGAGATGGGAATCGATTCTTTAAATCCGATCCAGCCCTGTAATAATCAGAAATTAATAAAAGAAACCTATCAGGTCAGGCTGACTTTTGTCGGCGGAGAGGACAGCCAGGGCGTCCTGGAAAAGCCGGGTGTTACCGAGGAAGAAATCCGGGCCGAAATCCGGAGGGCATATGATCTCTTTGCTCCTGGCGGCGGATATGTTAATTTCCCGATTACGATAAAATATGATTATGTCCCAATTATGCTGGACGAACACTTTAAACTGGCAAATAAATATTAAGAGTCTCCGGCTTTGGAATGTTTTATTTCTGCAGGTCGGAAAATGTGTGATATGTCAAATTAAAAAATTAGGAAGGATTCCGGTCATGTATGCCAGTTCCACATAATCCTGCCCCTTGAAAAGTCCACGAAGAAAATCCAGGTATTTTTTCTGGATGTCTTGGCGGTCTCTGGCGGTCCGGAATACGCAGTCCCATTCGTCGATGATGAAAATAAATCCTTTTTTTGTCTGCCCGTAAATCTGTTCCAGGACGCCGGGCAATCCATACTGATCCCGGACGAAACAGCCGTCGTATTCCGTTTCCAGGTCTTTGATTACGGTTTCCTGTATTTTGTTGATAAAAATAGAACAATGGGACTCATGAAAAAGAAATCTCTGTATATCCAGCCGGATGACATTGTGCCGGTTTAAATGTGTATGGTAAGACGGTTCTTTTTTAATCGCCATGCCCGAAAACAGTTCTTTAGAATCGCAGCCCTTGCTGTAATAAGCGGTAAGCATGTCCGCCGCCATCGATTTTCCAAAGCGCCGGGGACGGCTGACACAGACATATTTTAACCGGTGTTTATTTAGTTTCTGGTTTATCAGGGCAATCATGCCCGTTTTGTCAACGTAGAGCTCATCTTCAATAGGTACACCAGGCATCACAGCCTCCACTGCCTGCCGGAATGCCTCATTTTCCGGATTGAAATATAAGCCCATTCTGTTCACCTGCTCTTTCCCGCCTGCCAGGCCGTTATACATTTCACAAACCGACCGCTCGCCTACGGTTTTTCGCGAAACCCTATTCAGTTCTTCATTTTCAGTTTTATCTTACCACAAAGGGATGGTCAGCGGCAAGGTCAGAAAGGCATTTTCAGTTTACTCCTAAAAAATACGTTTTCAGTTTTCCTTTTGATAATACGTAAAATACATGTCATCATATCGTTGCAGGGAGTATTCAATCGTAAATGATTGCGTGAATGAAAAATCTATTGGCATTTCGTACAGATTTCGTAACGAAGGGAAAAGATAAATTGTACGGCGGTAACATTGTGGGCAGCGTCTTTTTTTCTTATAGTGGGCATAGCCGGAATAGTTTGAGGTTTTTCATATATGCTATATGATGGACTGCCGGAACACCGCAGAAACAGGCATAGCGAGCGTCCGGGAGAGCACGTCATAGGGTCAGGGGGGAGATTATGTTCCAGGAAGTGATTACCGCAGTTGTCCTTGTCGCTACGATTCTTATGATTATATCGGGAAAGGTGTCCCTTTTGTTGGTGGGGCTGTCGATTCCCAGCGTCCTGGCAGTGGCCGGTGTGATTCCTGCAGCATCGGCCTTTAACGGCATCGGCAGCAAAACTACATTTTTGATTGTCGGCGCGCTGATGCTGGGGGATGCGTTTTTCCGTGCCGGGCTGACAGACAATATCGGCAGAAAGACGCTGGCCGTCACGGCCAGATTTAAAAACGAGGGGTTGAAATTATTTATTTTAAGCATGATGGCAGCCGTTCTGTCTTCTTTTTTATCCAGCCTCGGCGTACAGATGGCATTCCTCTCGTTTATTATCGTTATGGCGGCGGCGCTGGGACTCAGCAAAACCAGGGCGTTGATTGCCCTGGGGTATGGAGCGACCATAGGCGGTACCTGGACGATTATCGGTACGCCCCTGTCTGTGACCGGGAAATCTGCTTATGAGGCACTGGTAACCGGTGAAACGATCGGCATGTTTGAGATGTCTAAGGTGTCCGTACCCGTCGGTTTGCTGCTGATCATCTTTTTCTGTTTTGTGGGATACCGTTTTGTGCCGAACCGCTGCGCCGGGAAGGAAAATGGAACGATTCCCGTAGACAAGAAAGAAGGCCAAAAGGAGAAAAAAGATCCTTCTGCCCCGGTTTTTGTAAGCCGCCAGTATATGGTAACAGCGGTTTTTCTGTTGTTTGTGATTTTAGTAGCCTTGGACGGGAAGACTGTTATTCCTGCCCATGTTGTGACGGTGATCGTAGGGGTGATCCTGGTGACAGCCGGCATTTCTACGCCAAAACAGATTTTTGACAGTATTACCTGGGATGTGATTTTTCTGATCGTAGGCCTGACTACGCTGTCAGATGCGGTGGTATCCACAGGTCTGGGAGAGCATATCGTCCAGGCTTTGTTAACTGCCACGGGAGGTGTGCAAAGCCCGCGCCTGATTTTATTTTTGATTTGTCTGGTTACGATGATTGTCACCCAGGTGATGAATAATTCAGGAGCGTTCAGCATTATCCTGCCTTTTTTGCCGACGATTGCGCTATCGCTGCAGCTGGAGCCGAAGCCGGTATTTATCGCGACGATGATTACCGCATCTTTTGGGTTTATGCTGCCGCTGTCCGCGCCGTCTTATCCGGTTCTGGCCCGGGAAGGGAATATTCAGGTACGTGACTGGCTGCTGCCCGGCACGGTTATGGTGCTTGCAGGATTGTTTCTGACTTCCTTCCTGGTGCCGTTTGTCTGGCCGCTGCGGTAAAACGCTCCGCAGGATTTTGATTCATTAAAGCACAACCTTATTCAGATATATCAGATACCGGACAGACATGCGCATATATTCGCAGGAATAGTCGTCGGCCAGATCACAGGTAAGGACTTCCTTAATTTGGTTTAACTGGTACACCAGGGTATTCCGGTGGATAAAAAGCTTTTTGGCCGTGTCAACCAGTGACTTCCGGTTGCACAGGAATGCAAAAAGGATCCTGAGCTTTTCAGATCCTTTTTTAGAATCCTGCTCAAAAATGGTACGCACGTCAGGGTGCAGGGCACAGTAGTTGGCCGTGGTGTCGCTGTGCCGGATCAGATAGGATACCGCATAGGGGTAAAAGTGGAGTATGGCTTTTGCCCCTGTGTTTTCTTTGTGCTTTTCGCCGGTATAAGAAGCCTGAAGGTAAAAATACTTTAAATCTCCCAGATCACAAAAGGGTAAGCTGATGCCGCCTTTCAACTGGTGGCGGCGAAGAAAACAGGTTACCTCTGTGGATTGTAAGATTTCGTCGGCTGCCGGGGCATATAAAATGACCAGCAGGGATTTTTCATGGGTAAAGATAACGCTTTTTTTAAAAATCTCCTGCGCGGATTGCTGTATAACGTCCAGGAGCCGCGCATCGTTTTGAAGCTCGCCGGAAGAGAGGAAGAGTAATCGCAAAGGCGTTTTGGGAGTCCAGGGGAGAAGGTTTTCCAGGCGGGGAAGCAGTATGGGCGCTCTTTCAGGAAAACATAAAAGTTCTTCCAGCTGCTTTGCCCGTTCCTTCTGCCCGGAGATGCCGGAAGTATTGGTTAAGATATATTGCAGGCTTTTGCTCATGTGTCTGAGCAGCTGATAATCTCCGGGATTAAAGCTGCGTTCATATTCGATAACAGAAACCCGGCCCAGCATACTTCCCTGGTTCAGCAAACGGCAGGAAAGCACGTTTGGGTGTTCCGAGGATGCGGCGTTGTTTATGGCGTAATAGGCGGGTTCGGTATCGTGGTAATAATCGAATTCTTTCCTGCGGCTGCGCAGGAACTTCAGGCTTTCCATAGAGCAGTGACCGTGTTTGACCATATAATCCCATTCAGGATTCACATGGGTGTGCCGGTACTGTTCGCTGTAGGCCAGCAGCCGGGTATCCTGGTCTAGCAGCATAACCGGGTTATGGAATACGAACCAGGTCTGTCTGATGACTTTCTGATAATCCAGCTGATTTGTCGCTTCCTGGAGAATATGATCCCATGACTGGTAATAGTCAAAAGTGTCCTGTAAAAGCTCGTATGCCTGACCGGCTTCCATGTTGTGGAGGATGATGAAATCATCGTCGTACCGGCAAAAAGCGTCGCCGTCTTTTTCGGATACAAGGACACAGTCGGGCGCGTAAGCCATCCTGGCGCTGCGCAGGCAGACCGGAGCGTTTTCTGAGATCCGGACGGTCAGTTCCAGGTCGGTCAGCCGGTTATAAATCATCCACATGCTAAGTTTCATAGTCTCCTCCAAACGATGTCCTTTGTGTTTGCGGACAGTATGCCTGTATACTGATTATAGCATTCTGGCAGAAAAAAAGATAGACGAATGAAATTGATTGTTTCATACAAAATTTATGAATCCGGTATTTTGTTTTTCGTATGGCACTTCCATATCAAAAAACAGAG
>CAJTTU010000145.1 GCA_910579325.1 uncultured Lachnospiraceae bacterium
AAAGCAGATACTGACAGATGAGCAGCTGGATGTGTTCATGAAGGCCATCGCAGAGGATGAAATCTGGTGCGACTTCTTCTACACGGAGTTGACCACCGGCCTGCGGCGGGGTGAAATTTGCGGACTCAAGTGGGAGGACTTCGATGAGGTTGCCAGCACGCTGAAAGTCTGCCGCACCGTCTACCGGGAAACTGGTGGCGGGCTGACTGCCGGGGATACCAAGACCAGCGCCGGCGTCCGGAAAATCGTGCTGCCAGCCAGCACAGTACAGGTCCTCCGTGAACGAAAAAAGTCCGCACTGACCGAGTGGATATTCCCCAACCCGCTGAAGCCGGAACAGCCTACCAATCCCGGCTCCGCGTACCGCCGGTTGAAAGTTCTGCTGAAGCGGGCCGGTCTCCCGAACATTCGCTTCCACGACCTGCGTCACCCGTATGTCAAGCACAAGACAAAAAGTTTTTTAAGAAATTCCAGAGTTTTTAAGGCCGATTTTTGCGCCCCATCACATTCCCTCTGTACAGAAGTCTTTCATTTTCCAGACAATATCAACCTGATTTCCGGGGTGAATATCCACACGTTCAATCAGTGCGTCAGCCAGGGCGGTATTTAATCCGCTGGCGGCTGAAATTTCCTGCGCCAGTTCCAGTCTGGCGTTTTTTGTTTTTGCGTCCATTTTCGCTTGGGCGATTTCAGCGGAGAGTGCGCCCTGGACTTGCCGCAGCCGTTCCAGTTCCGCATCCACATCGGCTTTCTGTGCCTTGTAGTCCTCCAGGGTAATCTCTTTCAGTAAAGCCTGCTCATATAGCACCCGTTTCCGGTCAAGACAGCTTTCTACGCGCTGGCTGTATTCCGTATGCGTTGCAATCTTAGTATCCAGCAGGCTGGCATTTGAAAGGTTCTCCACGTTCAAAATCACCTGCGCCTGCCTGGAAATAATCTCATAGAGGATTGCTTCCAAGTCCTTTTCAGCAATCCGCAGGCCGTGGCAGGCAGCAGACTGATCCACCTCTGTATGCTTGCAGACAAAGAAATGGCTTTTACTTGGATTGCGCGGCATTGCGTGTCCGCAGCAGCCGCAAAAGACCTTGCCGCGCAGGGGGTACAGATGTACGTTTTTCTTTATGCAGCGTTTTTTCGGCTTTAATTCCTGCACCCGCTGGAACAGCTCTTTGCTGATAATAGCCGGATGGTGGTCGGGAATCCTGAACCATTCGCTTTCATCACGGTTCCGTACCCGGCTGCTCCCCACCTCGACCACCTGTTTCCTGCCCATGACATAAGTGCCAATGTAGCGTTCATCCAGCAAGATGTTCCGAATGGTCGATCTCTGCCAAATCTGATGGGTTCTGGAAATATCGTGAATCTTTCTTCCCTTGGATGCTTTGTATTCGCCTGGTGTGGGGATTTTGCGCTCGTACAGTTCCTGAATGATTTCGCTGGAAGTACAGCCGCGCCCTGCCAGTTCAAAGATAAGCCGGACATTGGGGGCTGTTTCCTCATCCGGCTCCATGCGCCCGTCCGTGCCTTTCTGGTAACCGTAGGGACATAACACGCTCTGGTATTCTCCCCGCCGGAATTTCACATACTTGGCGGTTTTGTACTTGATGGAGAGGTCACGGCTGTAAAATTCGCTGATCAGGTACTGAAACGCCACATTGATACCGCCCGTGTCGCCATGCAGCGTATCGCTGTCAAAGCCGTCATTCAGGGAAATAAACCGTACCCCATACAGCGGAAAGACGCGCTCCATAAAATATCCGACCTCAATGCTGTTGCGCCCAAAACGGGTAAAGTCCTTGACGATGATGCAGTTGACCGCGCCCTCGCGTACCTTGTCCAGAAGTTCCTGCACGGCGGGCCGTTCAAAGTTTGTCCCGCTGTAACCGTTGTCTACAAATTCCAATACCTCCGCATGGGCGGCATCCTCCATCGCATCGGCGTACTGGTGAAGCGCCCGCTTCTGGTTCTCAATGCTGAAACTCCCCACCTTGCTGTCCTCGGAGGAAAGCCGGATATAAAGGCCAATCACATAGGGTTTATACATCTTCCAGCACCTCCATCAGCCGCTCAAAGCCGCTCTCAAATTTGAATTTCACATGAATGTCCTCTGCGCTGTTGACGGTAACGCAGTCAATCAACTGGTTTACCAGCAGGGCGGATAAGGCGGTATCTTCGCTGACTGCCGCCAGCCGTTTGGCTATATCCGTATAGCGTTCCATTTGATTTTCCAGCGCTTTCTGCTTACTTTGAAGCTGCTGCACACGCAGGACTGCCGTTTCGATTTTCTGTGTATAGTCGGCTTTCATTTCGTGATACTCTGTGCCGGTCAGGATGCCGGTAACGAAGTTCTCATACAGGCTGGTTAAGAATACCCGGTTGCGTTCCGTTTCCTGCTGTAACTTAGAGATTTCGGCGGTCATTTCCGCCTTTTTCGCAGTGATTTTGTAATCCTGATGTTTCAGCTTTGCGTGGGTTCCCACCACAACCTCGGCGTGTTTGCGGATAATGGCCAAAAGCGCGTCAAACAGCCTTTTTTCCGGCAGATGGGTAACACCACCCGGACAATACTGAACGCCCATCCGGTCATTGGCAATACAGCGGTAGGAGTATATCCCCCGTGACCTCTGCCGGTGCAGGTTCTTCCCGCAGCAGCCACAGAAAATACGTCCCCGGAGAATGTTCTCCGTGTAGGGGATTTTTTCCGTCCCCTGCTTTGCAGCCGCATGTTCCCGGACAGCCTGCACCCTTTCGTACAGTTCGCGGGCAATCAGCGGTTCATGGGTTCCCCGCACGACAATCCATTCAGAGCGGTCAGTGGGAACCTGCTTGTGGCCGACCGTTTTCGATTTCCCCTGCACCATATCGCCCATGTAGACTTCATCCGCTAAAATCTTGGAAACTGTCCATGTCTGCCATTTTCCGCTGCCCATGAGCCGCTTATTGGTAATCAGGCCGGTTTGAGCCAGATAGTGACCGGGCGTAGGATAGCCGCTTTGATTGAGCCGTTTTACCACCTCATTGAGCGATATGCCGTCAACCGTCCACTGGAAAATCTGCCGGACGATGGGGGCGGTATCTTCATTGACAAGCAGCTTGTGGCAGTTATCCGGCGCTTTTTTATAGCCAAAGGGCGGACGCGCCCCCACAAACTCCCCGTCCTGCATCGCCTGCCGCTGCTGGGCTTTTACCTTTTTGCTGATGTCGGCGGCATAAGCTTCATTTATCATATTTTTCAGGGGCACAATCAGATGGCTGCCGCTGTTTTCCTTGTTTTCGCTGTCAAACTGGTCGTTGACTGCAATAAACCGAACCTGATGCAGCGGGAAATACTTTTCGATATAGTAGCCGCTGTCAATCGCGTTCCGCCCCAGCCGGGAAAGGTCTTTGACGACCACGCAGTTGATTCTGCCGCGCTCCACATCGTCCAGCATCCGCTGAAAGGCTTCGCGCTCAAAGGTGCGCCCCGTTGTGCCGTTGTCGGTGTAAACCGCCACGATTTCAATATCCGGGCACAGGGCAAGATAGGCTTCCATGATCTGCTGCTGGGTTTCCAGCGAATCGCCGCGCCTGCCGTTAAATTCCACGGACAAACGGATATAGAGGGCCGCTTTCCAGACTTTCATCCCCACATGGGCGGGCTTTTCCTGCACAATGGGGTTTTTCCTGCTTTTCCTTGCCATATTAAACCGCCTCCTTTGTGGTTTCCAGCCTTGCCTTTGCCTGCTGGTATTCAAGCTGGTAACGGAATGTGATTTTCAGATTGTTCTTGCCCTCCACATGGATACACTGGATCAGGGTGATAACGGCCCGTCTGTCCAGGGATGTCATGGTGGAAAACTCCTTGAAATGCTGTGTCCAGCGCAGCCGGTCATTGGTGTTGGCGCTGGCCTGCTCCATTTCTTTCCGCAGGCTTTCAATGGCTTCCCGCCGCTGTTCTATCTGTGCGGTATACTGGTTTTTCAGGTCGCGGTATTCCTTTTTGTCAAGAAAGCCGCTGACGAAGTTTTCATACAAAGCCGCTTTAAACTGCATAGCCTTTTCAAGCTGTACCTCATTTTCCGCAATCTGCGATTTGAAACCGGCAATCAGTTCCTGATTGATCTGTTCCTCACTGATGCTGTCCAACAGCTTTTCCAGCGATACCACGTTGCGGATATGGGCTTGCAGGCTTTCCAGGACGCAGGCGGTCAGTTCATCCTCCCGCAACATGGTAGGGTGTTCGCAGCCGTGCTTTTTTCCGGTGGGACAGTGATAATAAATATACTTTTTACCCTTGACGGTATTGGTTTTTCGCGTCATACGTCCGCCGCAGGAGCGACAGATTAAGATGCCGGAAAACAGATAAACCGCATCCCCGTCCGGCGCTGTCCGGGTGTCCAGCCCCATGATTTTCTGCACCAGTTCAAAGTCCTGCTTGCGGATAATCGGGGCATGGGCGTTTTCGGTGCGTATCCATTCTTCGGCAGGCTTTTCAATGATGTCCTTGATTTTGTGGTTATGAGTGCTTTGTTTGCCTTGCAGCAGGACGCCAGTATAGGTTTCGTCCTGCAAGATACGCAGGATGGCATGGGCCGACCATTTTGCTTTCTGGCTGTCCGCATAGCCCTTTTTCGGATGTGGCAGGCCCCGGCTGATTTTATAGGCCAGCGGGGAGGGAATGCCCAGCCGGTTCAGTTCGTCCGCGATCCGTTTGGCGCTGGCCCCGTCAATGCGGCGACGGAAAATGTCCCGCACAACCCGCGCCGTGTCCTCGTCAATTACAAGCTGGTTTTTGTTTTCCTGGTCTTTCCGGTAGCCGTACACCGGGCAGGCTCCCACATATTCCCCGTTTTTGCGCTTGCTCAGTAAAGCGCTGCGCGTTTTCACCGAAATGTCACGACAATAGGTGTCGTTGAGAAGATTTTTCAGGGAAATGTTCAAATCATCGCCGTTATGTTCATTGGCGGTGTCAATGCCGTCATTGATTGCGATAAACCGTACCCCGTAGGCGGGGAAAATCTGGCGCAGGTAACGCCCGGTTTCGATGTATTCACGCCCCAGGCGGGACAGGTCTTTGACAATCACGCAGTTAATGGTTCCCTGGGTGATGTCCTGCATCATTTCCTGAAATGCGGGCCGGTCGAACAGAACGCCGCTGTAACCGTCGTCCACTCGCTCGTTTACCAGCGTAATGTCAGGGTGGGCGGCTACAAAGTCCTCCACCAGTTTTTTCTGGTTGGTAATGCTGTCGCTTTCCTCGCTCTGGTCAGCCGTATAGGAAAGCCGCAGGTATGCCGTTGCATCGTATTTTGCCATAAAAAAATCACTCCTTTGAAATTTACGGACTTTCCCCATAAATCAAAGAGTGATTCGGATTTACCTGATGCAATTCTTTTTCCACTGTCAGTATAGCACAGGCAGGCGGGGAAGTCAACACGTTAAAGTGCTAAATCAAAACTTGTTTCAGGCAGTCCTCCAAAGATACGCCGTTTTCCGCAAACTGCGCGTGGACAGTAAATTTGCCGCACTTGAAATGGCAGGGGTTCTTAATCTGGCGGAGAAATTCTGCCACCCGTTCCTCCCTGGGCAGGCTCTGATCCACGGATATGTCACGAATATCGACCAGCGCAGTATCGGGCTGGTTGTTTGCTGCGTCCTGCATCGTCATGGTTTGCTCCTCCTCTATGAATGAAAAGGGCCGCAGACGGGATAGTCTGCGGCTCCTATGTACGTTTTCCCATCAGCCCTTGAAGCGGTAGGGCAGCTTGCGCCCGCCGCGCTGCTGGCTGTTATACTTTTCCAGAATGACGCGGGCAAAGCGGAGGGCGGCTTTATTGGTGGAGAAGTCCATCTTGCCGCGCCGGATGATTTCTTCCGGGTCAACCGCAGACAGCCGCTTGATGAAAGAGCGGTCGTCCAGTTCGGTTTCATAGGTTTTCAGAAACAGCGCCATGCCGGAGAGCATAGACGCACGGAGGGAGATGGACGCGCCGTGCCATGTGCTGTCCAGTAGTACCAGCAGGCGGGAAAAAGCCGCTCCGCCCAGCAGCCGGTAGGCGTTGATGATGGCGCGGGTAGAGAGGATTTCATAAGCGTCGCCGCTTTTCTTATCCAGCACCCACACAAAACCCGCCGCCTCCACAAGCCGCTTGATTTCCAGCACCTCGGCATCCGTGCCGGACTCCAGCAGGGCTTT
>CAJTTU010000146.1 GCA_910579325.1 uncultured Lachnospiraceae bacterium
GATTCTTTCGAGGTCTGGCAGTTATTTTTTGCATAGAAAAGGAGCTGCGCACTAATTACTTAGTGCGACAGCCCCATCAACTTTTTGTGCTGTAGTCGTTATTGATTTTCCAATAGCCTTTACGATCTGAGCCAATACGCTCAATAATGTCTTTTTCTTTCATTTCTTTCAATCTTTGTGATACCGTTTTCCTGCTAATGGAAAGTTTCTCTGCTATTGCAGTTGAGGTATATGCCGGATCTTCAGAAATAAGTGCAAGAATCTGCATGGATTTTTTATCCAAATTATCTGTCACTTTATCTGTCACCCTATCTGTCACCTTGCGGGTGACAGAACGAATAATTCTATCTTCCGGCGCAGTGAATTCAATCATAATATCGCCCGGATTGATTGTATAGACAGGCTGAGGAACACCGTCTTTCTCAAAAGCGGAGCAGATTTTTTCAATTCCTCGTCCCCAACTTTCGATGAAACCTGCCAAGTAGATTACATGGGCAATGTTTGGATTATAAGGACTGGAAACGTGTTTATGCATTAAATTCTCCAATGTCCAGCTTTCAGGCAAGCAACCGCAGTTTGCGATATACAGCCTATCTTCATACACGCTTATCTGGATAGCAACACCGGACTGATATTGCTTATGGCACAGAGCGTTTAACAGAGCTTCTCGCAGAGCAGCTTCCGGTACAAAATATCTCTCAATACGCTGCATACCCTCGTAGGTGATTTTTGCTTTCATATATTTCAGATATACAAGCTCTACAATTTTATCAATCTGTTCCAAGATAGAGCCGTGTGCCTCGTCTTGATACAACAGATCTGCATCGGTTTCAAAGAAGCCGATTTTAACGTATGCGCCAAGCTGCCACTTCTCCGGGTTTTTTGAGAACATGAGCATTGCCGCATTGGTCAGATATGAGCCGTTCATTAGATGTAGCTTTTCCATAAGCACATCCTTCGGCTCGTCCAAAACACTCTTGTCAACGCGTCCCTTCTTAGCTGCCCACTGCTTAAAGCGTTCAACAATGGAATCGTCAATGTCCTTCAACGAAAATGCAGGCAGAGGAAGATTATCCCAGGTTGCACCACGTTTACGAATCAAAAATGCCTCCAAAGCGGGACCGGTCAATATCTGTCGTGTGCTGCCGCTTCGATATTAGTCTATTCCTCACGTAATGTTGTAACCCAAATAACTCTGTTTTATATTATCTATTATACGATTTCTTTTCTCCGGAATCAATCTCCATTCCATATTCTTCTAAAAAATCTTTCTCCAATAAGGTCATTGGACGCTGCTTTTCTGCCTTATCCAAAAGTGCCACAAATATTATTCTGGACTATGTATTTGTATGGGTGCTGGAACAGGGAGTCGCGGGCGCGGCCTGGGCTACGATTATCGGGCAGGGCGTTGCGATGCTGATCGCGCTGGTGTATTTACTGAGGGAAAAACAGTTCACCCTTCGGATTCCGCTCTCAAAAATGGGCGCAGTGTCGGCTTCCGTGCTTAAAATCGGGATCGCGCCTTTTGGGCTTGCCATGTCGCCGAATATATCGCTGATTATGATCAACCGTTTTTCCGTCTCCTACGGCGGGGATTCGGCCATCGCCACCTATGCGTGTATCACCTATGTGACCAGTGTGATTTATTTGCCGTTTCTATATTGTATTTTATTTTCCATGATATATAATGTACTCTATAGGTTCTATATTTGGATTGATAGCTGAAGATATCTGCCTGTTCTTTGTTTCGGGAACGCTAAAGAAAATGAAACGGATGGGGTATCCTTGATCTGCATAGACAATATAGAAAGAGAGGATGAGTATAACCATGAATCATTTTGACCTGGCGCTTTTTCTGCTGGTTTATTCCTTTTTGGGATGGATTGTTGAGGCAGGTTACTATGCTGTTGCAAGGCGGGAATTTTGCAACCGTGGTATTCTTTCGCTGCCGCTGATTCCCAGCTATGGCATGACCTTTGTCCTGCTGCTCATTGTGCTGCCTACCCTGGCCGGCAATCATGTGCTTGCCTTTCTTGTCACGATGACGATCTCTGCTGTGGTGGAAAGCCTGTCCAATCATGTGATTCGGCAGATCGGTTCAACGGTCAAATGGAATCCGGAGCGCAGCCGTCTGTTGTCCGGCACGGGAAAGGGCCTGCTTGTCTCTGCGATTGTGGCAGGAATTTATTATGCGGCTTATCTGATTATCCATCCCGCCTTGATGGTGGTATTGCTGTTTATCCCGGAATTTCTGAAAAAAATCATTGTCATGGTGTCGCTGGTTCTTATGGCAATAGACTTGGTTTCGGTCGTCTACGAGGTGCGTACCGGGAATGCGGCCCGGTATGAGACGCGCCAGGAAGACAGCGGACAGCAAATATTAGCGGCAGAGCTCAGGCGCTTAATCTGGAAGCGCCTGCGCAAAGCCTATCCGGAAATAGGAGAGGCCGGCGGGGAGTCAGAGCGGAAATACATATTCGCGAAAGGGCTGTGCTGGGATAAGCTGGTATGGGTATTTCTGATTTCAGCCTTATTGGGCGACATCATTGAAACCTTCTACTGCGGCCTGGTAAACGGACAGTGGATGAACCGTTCCAGTATGCTTTACGGCCCCTTCAGTTTTGTATGGGGCTTCGGCGCAGTGGTGCTCACGTTGGCGCTTCAGGGGCTGGCGGAGAAAAACGACCGGTTTGTTTTTCTGGCGGGCTTTGTCATCGGCGGTGTCTATGAGTATATGTGCAGCGTATTTACGGAGCTGATATTCGGCACAGTCTTTTGGGATTACAGCGATATGCCGCTGAATATCGGCGGGCGGACGAATGTGCTGTTCTGCTTCTTTTGGGGCGTGCTTGCGGTGGTCTGGATCAAGATTATTTTTCCGCCCATGTCCGGGTGGATTGAAAAAATACCTCCGTTAACCGGAAAAATCGTCACCTGGATCGTCGTTTTCTGTATGGCATGTAACGCGATCCTTACCAGCGTGGCAATGCTGCGCTACGATACACGGGCTTACCGGCCTGAACCGGCCAATGCCCTTGAGGAATTTATTGACCGGCAGTATGGGGATGGACATATGGAGTGGCGGTGGCCCAACATGATGAAACGGGAGGGATAGGGATGCCTGTGGATGAAGCGAAATTATGGGGTGTGTGGGGACAGGCCAATGGGCTGTACAGCTCCTGGGCGGCCTCGAAGAATATTAATTATTATCTGCTGTTTGTGCTGTATGCGCTGGAAGGGCAGGAGGCGATGACGCAGAAAAAGATCTGTACCTGCACCTGGCTGACGAAACAGACGGTCAACAGCGTGATCCGCTCTCTGAAGGAAAACGGATATGTCGAGCTTGCTCCCGGCCGTGAGGACCGCCGGGAAAAGCAGATTATACTGACGGAGAAGGGGATTGCCTATTCCCATGAGCTTTTAGCGCCTTTGCGTGAGCTTGAGCGCCGCGCACTCCGGATTATGGGAAGCGACAGGGTGCGGCAGATGGTCGAATATATGACGTTGTTTAATACTGTGCTTGAGGAAGAAATGGAGAAGGATATTTACCGGACTGACACCGGGATTGGTTTATAAAGCGATCTTATAAGAAAGTATAAAGTATGGTAAAATCTATATCGAAAGCGCCAGATTTGCGGATCGGGGATTCATCCGTACGTTATCACGGAGGCAGGGAATGATGTATGCGACACATAGAGTTACGGACGGCAGTGGCCGGCCCGTAGGATTTATGATAAACCATGAATTTCATACGGATGATACGGTACGGGAAAAATATAGACAGCATTGATAATCTGACAGTGGCAAAAAACGGCGCGGTGCGGTCGGAACAGGAATTGCCCGAATTGCCTTATGCCGCGGCGGTGAATAAACGGATTTATGACAATCTGGTGAAACAGAATCCTTTTGTGAGGGATATCCGGCAGGAGCTGGAAGAATGGAAAGATGACCCGTCTCATGTAGTCCTCCAGCTGGAGGGCTCCAGGCAGGTGGGAAAGACCACGGAGCTTCAGAAATTCGCTTATGCCCGATACGACAGTGTGATTTTTGTAAACCTGGCGGATGATGTATATGATTTTATGGGCTTTATTCAGTCCGCATGTACGGTGGCGGATATGGAGTCATATTGCAGAAGAGCGCATTTGCCCCATTATATCAATAACAGGCATACGGTACTGATCATAGATGAAATCCGGAACAGCAGCCAGGCATATAATGCGATCAGGAGGCTACATGCGGGACTGGAATGCGATATCATCGTCACAGGAAGCTATCTGGGCAGGATATTAGGAAGCAGGGAGTTTTTTCTGCCGGCCGGTACGATCGAAAAGAGGTATATGTTTCCGCTCAGTTTCCGGGAGTTCTGTAGAATTTACGGCAGGGAAACGCTGCTGGACAGTATTGATTTATTCGGCGGGAGTGACCGGGAGGATTATGAAGAACTGGAAAGATTATATGGTATCTATTCCAGGATAGGAGGATACCCGGAGGTTGTAAAAGAATATCTCAGGACAGAAAATGTGGATACCTGTTATGAGGTGGTGGGGAAGCTGCTCACCACACTTAAGGAGGAATCCGGAAATTATTTCGGGAATCCGAGGGACGTTGAGATTTTTGACAGCGTATATCGGGAAGCGCTGAAGGAGATGTGCAATGAAAAGCGGGGAACCGGCAAAGGCATGATAGAAACCATAACGTCTCTGACAAAATCCAGTACGGACTTGCTTGTGAATAAAAATGAAATTGCGAATGCGATCATCTGGCTGCGCTATACGGGAGTGATCGGAATGTGTGATTTGGCTGTGGACGGCGATATGAGAAATATTGTGTCAAGCAGGAGACTGTATTTTTCAGATTGCGGCATCGAGGCTTATCTGGCCAGTAGAAGCATGCTGGATATTACGGCTCTGGCAGGGATTCTGACGAAGCCGTCACAGGGCGGGCACGCCGGAAGCTTTGACACGATTCCGATTTATACGGTGGGGTGCAGATTTCCTTATCGGTGAATGAGCAGGGAAAATATGAAAAGCAGTAAGTTATGGCAGACTTGCTGCTTTTATTCTTTTTCCGGCCCGCTGAAAGGGATTTCAATCTGCACAATGTAATCCTCGATCCGGTCGACGACATTTTCATTGATACCCGTCTCATAGGAAAATCCATGGAGGGACAGATGATGTTCCCTGGCATAGCCGAGGATTTCCCGGTACCGCTTCGGAATGCCGTCCCACTCCCCTTTATGAAAAGCTCTGATGTATTTCCCTTTTGGCATGATATGCAGCCCGGCCTGGTATGGGAGGAAGGGGATCTCGATAAAGAGCTTGGAATAATTGTCAAAGCAGCCTTTTTGCAGGTCGGCCACGGAGATCATGGAGCCATAGGAGGCTTTGTGGAGGCGGCCAAGCCGGTATTGCCCGGTCTTTGCGGTAACCAGTTCCACTTCCTGTTCAAAGGAGGTATTCCGGTCTATGTCCACAGTGACCAGACAGTGTTCCTCCTTTTCTATTATGCTGATCTCGGATAAATCCATAGTCAGAAGGGTTTCCATATTTTGGATGTGCGTACATAGAGTCGTACGGACTGCTTGCAGGTGAGTAATCTGCATGTCAAGGTCTGCTGTTTTCTCTTCCAGAAGGCATTTTAAGCTGCCGGCCGACCGGTTTTTCATAAAATCCTGTATTTCCTGGATGGAGACGCCCAGCTCCCGCAGCAGCAGGATGGTTTCAAGGACAGGGCTTTGATGGTAATTATAGCAGCGGTATCCGTTTCCGGGGTTAATCACGGCCGGTTTGAACAGTCCGATCTGATCATACCACATAAGGGTTTTCTTGTTTATGCCGTGCATGGCCGCAAACTGGCCGATTGTGAGAAGCTTTTCTTTTTGATTCATAATCGCCTCATTAAATGAAAAAACTGTATTGACTGGACAGTTACTATACGGTTTATACTATCATGGACATGAAAGAAATGCAAGATGTACTCTCGGAGTCTCAGCCGCAAAAGCGGGTGCTGAGAGATTCCGAGAGTACATCAAGGGGAACGCAAGGAGGATTATGGAAAAAACAAATGT
>CAJTTU010000147.1 GCA_910579325.1 uncultured Lachnospiraceae bacterium
AGAGCAAGTTGCTCATTTGCTGGGAATTGACAAGGGAGAAGTTTTTTTCACAAGTGGTTCCACGGAAAGCAATAATATTGCTATAAGAGGATTAATAAATTATGCAGAAGAATCAGGTAAAAAGCATGTTATAACTTCAGCTATTGAACATAAAGCAGTGTTAGAGACGATAAAAAGTTTAAAAGAAAATGGATTCAATGTAGATATTATTGAACCAGAAGAAGATGGAAGAGTAGATGATTCTAGCTCTGGTAAGAACTGATACACTTCTTGTAAGCCTTATGCATGTAAATAATGAAACAGGAGTGATTCAGCCAGTTAAAGAAATAGGAGATGCGTTATCTAAAAAGAACGTCTTATTCCATATGGATGCGACTCAAAGTTGTGCAAAGTTAATACCAGAATTACAAAACATAAAGTATAATATGCTTTCGCTTAGCGCACATAAATTTAGTGGACCGCAGGGAATTGGCGCACTAGTTTTAAGAAAAAAGTGTTATAAATTGCCGCCGATTAGGGCTGTAACATATGGCGGTCAACAGGAGTATGGTATCAGGCCAGGCACTATACCGGTTGCATTGGTTGCGGGTTTAGGAAAAGCGTGTGAACTAGCAGAACAGGAATATGAGGTCAATATGAGAAAGTATAAAGAAAACAAAGAAATAGTACTTAAACTCATTCAGAATTCTGGACTTAAGTATCAAATCAATGGGAATCAGAACTTCTGTGTACCAAATACTTTGAATATAAGTTTTCAAGGAATTGAGTCGGAAGCATTAATGCTTTTGTCAAAGCAATATTGCGGAATATCAAATGGATCAGCTTGTACATCCCATGAGTATAGACCAAGTTATGTGCTTACAGCTATGGGATTAGATAAGGAAAGGATATCATCTGCCATACGTATCAGTTGGGGAACAAAAACGGATGCCAATGAGTTGACAAAAAAGATTTCCGAATTAATTGAAGTCGCTAAGAGTTTAGTAGTTTAGGCATTAAAAGTAAATGGTAAGCGGCAGGCATTGTGCGGCTAGTACAATAGAAGAATAAGCGAGGAGACCAGTGCTGCGGCCCACGGAGTCTCCCACAGTATTCCTGCAGCAGCTGGGCCGTGGACTGCGCACCTGCAAAGGCAAGGAATACCTGAATGTGCTGGATTTTATCGGCAACTATGAGAAAGCGGGCAGGGTGATGCTGCTGCTGGGTGGTGGGAATACATCTGGGCGGCGAGGTAGCAGTGAGGAAGAGTATCCCGATGACTGCATCGTAGATTTCGATATGCGCCTGATTGATTTATTTCAGGAACTGGACAGGAAATCCCTGACCATGAAGCAGCGAGTTCGTCAGGAATATTACCGGGTGAAAGAACTGCTGGAGGGAAAAGTGCCCACCCGGATGGAACTGTTTACTTATATGGAAGATGAGATTTATCAATATTGTATGACGCATGCCAAGGAAAATCCTTTTCGCAGATATCTGGAATTTCTGCACGATTTACAGGAGTTGTCCCCAGAGGAAGAGCGGCTATATGCTGGTATCGGGCGGGAGTTTGTCTCTCTTATGGAGACCACGGACATGCAGAAGGTCTACAAGATGCCCATTCTCTACAGCTTCTATAATCACGGCAGCATAAAGCTGGCAGTGACGGATCAGGACGTACTGGACAGCTGGAAAGAATTTTTTGATACCGGCATAAACTGGAAAGATTTTGAACCCAATATAACCTATGAAGCCTATAAAAACATGACCGACCGCCAGCACTTGAGCAAAGCCAAATCCATGCCCATCCATTTCCTGAAAGCATCCGGCAAAGGCTTTTTCGTGGACAGGGAGGGCTTTGCCCTGGCCCTGCGGGAGGACTTGCAGGACTGCATCCGCAACCAGGCGCTGGGACGGCATATGAAAGATATCCTGGATTACAGGACGATGGAATACTATCGCAGAAGATACACCGGGAAATAGATTCCCTTTTCATCCTGTGAAGAAATCACACAATTCATAGGGGAGGCCCAACACATGTTATTCGGCAGAAAAAACAGGACAAATACCAACAACATACCAGGCTACAACCCCGAAACCCACCGCCCAATCCTGCGCTGCAGCATCTGCACCGGCGAGCAGGTGGCGGGCTTCAAGGAGATCCGCACCGGGAAATTCGAGGAGGTCATGCTCGTCAGGAACAGCCAGGAACTGCGGGAATTCATGGAGAAGTATGGCATCAGCGAAGTGACGAAGGAGTATTGAGGCAGAAATGAAATACTTAAAACAATTCCTGATCATACTGGCAATTTCTTTTATCGGAGAAGTTCTGCACGAACTACTCCCTCTGCCGGTTCCCGCAAGCATCTACGGCATTCTGATACTGTTTTTCCTGTTAAAAACCGAGCTCATCCCCCTGTCTTCCGTCAGAGACACCGCCCGTTTCCTGGTGGAAATTATGCTGGTGATGTTCATCCCGGCGGCGGTGGGGATCATGGATTCCTGGGGGATCATAGCCCCTTCCTGGCTGAAATATCTGATCATGACTGTGGGCTCCACGGTCATCGTCATGGCGGTTTCCGGCCTGGTGACCCAGGCGGTATTACGCCGGGGAAAAGGAGGAAAGCGGCATGGCTGAACTGATGAGGACATCCGCCTGCTGCTCTCCATCCTGTTTACAGTGGGCTTCCTGCTTGTCTGCGGCGTGGACTATGACAGCTATAACCAGGGGGCCAAATATGTCAGTTACCTGCTGACCCCAGCCACGGTCTGCCTGGCGGTCCCGCTGTATGAGCAGTTCGAGGTGTTGAAGAAAAACTGGCAGGCCGTATTGGCAGGCATTATTTCGGCATGGGCGTGTCGGAGGAACTGGGGGGCTATGTGCCGGTGACGGCTGCCGTCATCATCATAACCGGCGTGCTGGGCAATGTGCTGGCAGAGCCGGTGCTGCGGCTGTTTCGCATTGTGGAACCCGTGGCAAAGGGCATTGCGCCGGGCACTGCCTCCCATGCCATCGGAACTGCCAGGGCCATGGAGATGGGAGAGGTGGAAGGAGCCATGAGCAGTCTGTCCATTGTGGTATCGGGGATTTTGACGGTGGCTGGGGCTTCCCTGTTTGCCATGTTCTGGTAGGAAAAAGCAGACGAAAACGCAGGGGCTTCTGTCAAAATGAGCAGGGCCCCTGCTGCCTTGGAAAGATTGTGGAGGGGCTTATAGGCTCAGAGGGCGTAAAAGGAACGTAAGTAGGTAATCATCCGTATCTGTTATTCCCTGTTTTTCTTTGATACAATACCATCAAAACGTTGGAGGTATTGTAATTTATGAACAAAGAGGAAAAGGCCAGGCTCTGGTCTGAACGGATTCGGGAGTTCCGATCCAGCGGACAGACCTGTCGGGACTGGTGTAGAGAACATCAGATACCTGTTTCGACAATGACCTACTGGATCCGCAGATTGAAAAAAGAACTTCCTATATGTGTGTCTGAAAATGATCAGGAGCCCGTTTTTGCAAAGCTCCCTTCTGCATCTGAAATCGTGATGCGGGATACCGTGGATGGAACCGCAGCAGTCCGCATCCTTATTTCGGGATACATCCGGATTGAGGCGGCCCCGTCCTGTCCTCCGGAGTTATTCCAGGTGCTGATAAGGACTTTAAAAGAAAATGCTTGACCTGGCGGGCGGGACAACGGTATATCTTGCCTGCGGGGCAACGGATCTGAGGAAAAGCTACAATGGTCTGGCGGCCGTCATCAAACTTAAATTTCAACTCGACCCATACTCGCGCTGTATGTTTGCATTCTGCAACCGCCGGCGTACCCTCATCAAGATTCTCCAATGGGACGGATCCGGATTCTGGATTCTGATGAAACGCCTTGACCGTGATGCTTTTCACTGGCCGGACACCCCGGATGAACTCCGCCAGGTGACACTGAAAGAAATGCACTGGCTGTGTGACGGGCTTTCCCTGGACCAGAAAGATGCTTTCAAGGAACACCATCCCAAAATTGTGGTGTAAAACCAGGTGTCAATTCGCAGAAAATACGAAAAGCATGCTGTTTACAAGCCATATTTCTACATGCCGCCAGCGCTTTTTTCCTCGAAAAAAAGCCGGTTTTATGGTATACTTTTTACAGACAAAGAGAACCGGGAGAGGCGCAAATGGAATCGTTTTTTTCAGAGGAACAGCTGAATAACATGAGCCGTGAAAACCTGATTGAGCTTATGAAGATCATGAATGCCCAGGCTGTCAAAAAGGACATGGAGATCCAGCTGCTGAAGGATAAACATAAAGAGCTGGAATTCATGAATGCGCTGCTTTCCGACCGTCTGGCACTTGCACAGAGGAAACAGTTCGGTTCCTCCAGTGAAAAATATGCGGAAGGGTATGAACAGCTGGAGCTGTTCAATGAGGCAGAGACATCCGCTGACCCGGAGACAGCTGAGCCTTCATTTGAGGAAATCCATCCATCTTCGTACAAGCGGAAAAAACGCACAGGAAAGAAGGAAGAGGATCTTTCAGGCTTTGAAATCACGGAGACGGCCGAATACGCACTGGCCGGGGAAGACCGTTACTGCCCGGATTGTGGCAAGAAGTACAAGGTTGTTACCAAAGAAACCGTAAAGCGCCTGAAGTTTGTTCCCGCAAGATTCGAGGTTGTGGAAGAAGTGACCTATGTATACAGCTGTCCGGAATGCGGTTCCATGAAGCGTCCGGAAAAGATACCGCCTCTGATTAAGGGAAGTATTGCAACACCGTCCCTGATAGCCGGAATTATGAATGCCAAGTATGTCAACGGGATGCCTCTGGCGAGACAGGAACGGGAATTCGCCCGGTATGGCCTGAACCTTTCCACAAAAACCATGGCCAACTGGATCATCAGCTGTGCGGACCGTTACCTGAAGCTGCTGTATGGCCGGATGAAAGAGGAATTCCTCAAAAGCCGGTACATCCACTGTGACGAGACGCGGATACAGGTGATTGGCGAACCGGACCAGAAGGGTTCCACCCAGAACTGGATGTGGGTATATCTTACGGATGAATACAGCGGTTCCCCGCAGATGGCGCTCTTCGATTACGAGAGGACCCGGGCGGGATACCATCCGGTGAAGTTCCTTGACGGCCGGTTTCATGGATACCTGACCTGCGACGGTTACCAGGCATACCACGGTCTGGACGATTCCATCACCGTGACCGGATGCCTTACCCATGCAAGACGCCGTTTTGATGCAGCCCTCACAGCACTGAAAAAGGATTTCACAAAGGAGCAGCTGAAAGAAACCGTTGCATACCAGGCGATGACACGGATTGGGATCCTGTACAAAGTCGAGGAGCTGATCAAAAACAAAACACCGGAAGAACGGTATGAAGAGCGACAGAAACAGTCCCGTCCCGTTGTGGACGCACTGTTTGAATGGCTGCATTCGATGGAAGATTCTGTGGACAGGTCTTCCCTTATTGGTGATGCCATTTTATATACCCTGAACCAGGAGGCATATCTGCGCCGGTATCTGGAAGACGGACGCCTGAGCATAGACAACAACAGTGCCTTATGCGCACGATATTTTTATCCTCATCTTTGTCATAAAACAACTTAAAAGCTACGGTTCTCCTTGACAAAGATGAGGATAACATTTTATCTTAGCCCGCAGATTTTGGCAAATTCATCTTCATCATCAGGCCACAATGGCTTCTCGGTATTCAGTTCTGGAGTACTCTTGTCCATGGCTTCCTTGAGCATTTCAAGAGAAGGCTTGGCATAAATCCTTGTAGTCTGGGTTGAGGTATGACCGAGTATCCTTGAAACCAGTTCCAGTTCGATATTGTTCTGGTACAGGTTTGTTGCCCTTGTGCGGCGGAACATATGTGGATGTACCTTGTTGGGAAGATCCGGATGTTCGTTTCGGATCTGATCCGCATACTTGTTGATGATACGCCCCACATTTCCCGGGGACATCATC
>CAJTTU010000148.1 GCA_910579325.1 uncultured Lachnospiraceae bacterium
TACCTTCTCCGGATAAAAAGAAAATCTTTCTGTTACAGCTATGTTGTGATTGGCAGCACATGTCTGTTTTCTCTGGTCATTCTTCTGGCCGGCAGTCATACCAGGGTGTATCAGTCGATCGTAAATTACTGTAAAATCATAAATCTGAGTCAGGATCGAATTTATGAAGATACTTATCTGGGAATCAGGTCGCCGAATAACAAGACCAATGAGATTACGACAGACCCGTCTTATCAGGTTTTTCCCGTTCAGAACGGATACAACAGCTACGGCGTATACAGTGATTACCTTTTTTTATCAGGTTCAAATGCCGAGCAGAGCCATCCGGATGATTACGACTTAAAAATGAAGATTGGGAGCGATGAAAACAGAATCGAGATTAAAAATAACAAGGCTTTTGATATATCTCTGTTTCATCTGAAAAAAAGCGGAGTTAATACGGAAAATAAAAGTCTGGATGCCCGTCTGCATATTTTTGATAATGTCGTTACCGGGCAGGTGACAAACCGGACAGGAAAAGATATGGAAGACGTGTTTATCGCCGGATTCAGTCAGTTTTATTATATTGGTTCGATCAGAGCGGGAGAAACTGTGGAACTGACGGAGGAGCCCCTTACGAATTACTCTGTCCAGTATTTTCAGACAGTCAGCGGACTGTTCGATAAAAGGCATGAAAAAGCGGCTTCCTATCATCTGTCCACCTGTTTTGCAGAACCGGTAAATCGGTTTAAAATTGCAGGGTTTACCGAGGACGACGGAGAGTTTCTTGGAGAAAATATATTTTATGTAAACGGGACGGCATTGATCAGTCAGAATTGTCAGGTTGATTTTTCAAAGGGAAATCAGATTTATTATCCGGTTTTACTGGAACGGCCTGCCGTTATATCGGGGAATTATCGATATAAAAGTTTTATGATGGAATCGGGATACTGTGTCGTAAATTATGAGCTGGGCAGGGAAATTCAGGTGGATTATATCACATTTTATGAAAATAACTGCGAAGCGGAGGGAATCGCTTATCGCAAAAGCTTTTCAGGAAACGCTTATTTTATGAACTGGCAGACAGGTATTTATGAGGAGGTCAGTCTGACCGGCCGGATTAACAGTGTAGATTTGGAACCATATCTGAATGATTCCAACCAGATTCAGGTGAAATATGTGGATAATGCCTATGGAGACAATGTGTACAGTATAGGCATTCCCTATCTTACCGTGACGGGGAGAAAATAACATGCTGGATGTAAAGGGACTGACAAAACGATATAAAAATTTTACTGCGCTGGATCAGTTCAACCTTCATGTGGACAGAGGAGAATTGTTTGGTTTTGTGGGTCCCAACGGCGCAGGAAAAACCACAACGCTCAAAATTTTGACAGGACTTTTAAAAGCGGACAGCGGAACCGTTATATTGGACGGACGAAATATTTTAAAAGACAGAGCCTATATCAGGGAAAATGTGGGGTATATGCCGGATTTTTCAGGGGTCTATGACAACATGAAGGTCTTTGAGTATATGGAGTTTTATGCAGCCGCTTACCGAATAGAAGGTCCTGAAGCCAGAGAACGGTATTATGAGCTTTTGGAGATGGTAGGTTTAAGCCGGAAGGCGGACAGCTTTGTAGATGAATTGTCCCGGGGAATGAAACAGCGGCTGAGTCTGGCCAGAGCGCTGATTCATGATCCCAGATTGCTGATTCTGGATGAGCCGGCATCAGGGCTGGATCCGCAAAGCCGCTATCATTTAAAGGAAGTGCTTAAATATCTGAATCGTGACGGAAAGACCATTATCATCAGTTCTCATATTCTTGCCGAACTGTCAGAGATGTGTACGGATATTGGGATTATTGATAATGGAAGAATGATTCTGCGGGGGAGTCTCATCGATATTCTGGATCAGGTCAATCAGAACAATCCGCTGGAGATCACCGTCTATGACGGAATGGAACAGGCGGCAAAGATTTTAAAGGAGCATCCCAGGGTACAGACGGTTACATTTGATTACCATAAGATCATGGTGAATTTTTCGGGCAATCATGAGGATGAGGCCGAGCTGCTGAAAAAGCTGACGATGGGTGATGTAAAAGTCTATGAATTTATAAGGAAACCGGGAAGTCTGGAAAATCTGTTTATGAAAATAACGGAAGGAAAGAAAGAAAAGGTTGTGGTCAGCAATGAGATGGAAATGGAATCCGGTCTTTAAAATGGAAAAAATGACGTCTTCAAGAAGCGGGAAGATGTCAGTGATTGTATTTGGAATGAATCTGATTCTCACGGTCACCGCATTGATTATGCTTTATACGATTGCGCACGAAACCGGCTATACCGGAGAGATTCCTTATCAGTCCTTCATTCAGCTTTATCGTATGATTGCTTTTTTTGAATTTACACTGATTCTGCTGATTGTTCCGGCTTTAACTTCAGGCGCCGTGTCAGGAGAACGGGAGCGGCAGACGCTGGATCTGCTTTTAAGCACGAAGATGAACTGCTGGGATATTATAGTGGGTAAGCTGGGCGCATCCTTTCGGACTGTGCTGATTGTGATTATGTCAGGATTTCCTGTTCTGTCGCTTGTTTTTATCTATGGCGGAATCAGTGAATTTGATATAGTATTTTTGTTTGCCTATTATGTGATTACGGCATTGTTTACAGGGAGTCTGGGCATTATGCTTTCAGCGCTGTTTAAAAAGACAGCGACTTCCACGGCAGTATCCTATATTATACTGCTGCTTTTAACAGCCGGTACGATAGCGGCTTCCTATCTGATTTACAGGATCTCCTATACGAGATTCGTGGAAACCGGTAATCCCTCTTTTTATCCCACGGCAGGGAAGTCCATTTATCTGCTTTTGATAAATCCCGCCTGCTCCTTTTATTACTTTCTCAGCGGCCAGATTGGAAGCGGCAGAGAATTTTATGAATTTCTTTCCAGGGCGGGTGTTTACGGAGAAAATTTTATTCTGGAGAATTGGGTGATGATCAGCATAGGGATTCAGTTTGCGCTGTCGGTGATTTTTATTTGTGTGGCTGTCAGAGCCATTGATCCGATGAAGAAGAGACAGTCGTTTTTATTATAAAAGTGATCAGGATGGAGGTTATTTTATTATGGCAGGTTCTGTTTTCGGAACAATCTTTCAGATATCTACATGGGGGGAATCCCATGGAAAAGGAGTGGGCGTGACAGTGGATGGCTGCCCGGCAGGAATTCCTCTGTCAGAGACGGATATCCAGCAGTGGCTGGATCGGAGGAAACCGGGGCAGAGTAAGTTTACGACCCAGAGAAAAGAATCGGATCGGGCGGAGATTCTCTCCGGCGTATTTGAGGGAAAGACTACCGGTACGCCGATAGCGATTCTTGTTCGGAATACAGATCAGCGGTCCCGGGATTATAAAGAGATTGCTTCTTATTACAGACCAGGGCATGCGGATTACACCTTTGACCAAAAATACGGATTTCGCGATTACAGAGGAGGAGGCCGTTCTTCGGGCCGGGAAACTATCGGACGGGTGGCCGGGGGAGCTGTGGCCATGCAGTTTTTAAAGGTTCTTGGGATCGACCTGTTTGCTTATGCGAAAGAGATCGGAGGAATTAAGGCCGACCCTGAAAAGTTTTCCCGGGAGGTTATTATGGAAAATGCCGTCTTTATGCCAGATATGGATGCCGCGGCAAAGGCGCAAGTATTTTTGGAGCAGTGCATGAAAGAGCAGGACTCCGCAGGGGGAATTATCGAGTGCGTGATCAGACATGTGCCTGCAGGTCTGGGAGATCCGGTGTTTGAGAAACTGGACGCGAAGCTGGCGGCGGCTGTGTTTTCTATTGGAGCTGTGAAAGGTTTTGAGGTCGGCGACGGGTTTGCGGTTGCGAGGGCCAGAGGGTCGGAAAATAATGACAGTTTTTGTAAAAATAACAAAAAAAAGACAAACCATGCAGGAGGTATTCTGGGCGGAATCAGCGACGGCAGCGACATTGTGTTCCGCGCGGCCATTAAACCGACTCCCAGTATCTCAGCAGTTCAGGAGACAGTAAACAGGGATGGAGAGGAGATTTCTATCAGCATCAAAGGAAGACACGACCCTGTCATTGTCCCCAGAGCAGTGGTTGTGGTAGAAGCCATGGCGGCCCTGACAATTGCAGATGCGCTGCTGATGGGGATGGGAAGCAGAGTGGATGCGGTAAAAGAGGTGTATTTCCGCTGATTAATTTTTGCACTGCATATAAGACTTTTATGTTTTGAAGTTTTATATGCAGTTATTTAATTTACCTTTTCAATTTTAAACCGTTCTTCCAACCCCTGTGAATAATGAAGCTCCCCGTTCGATGTAATAAAAATCCCATAGCAATCCGTCTGTGATTCCACCAGTTTCATTCCATCTTCCAGCCCCAGGCAAAAGCAGGAGGTGGACAGAGCGTCTCCGTCCACGGATTTCGGGGAGATAATGGTAACGGAGACCAGGTCGTTTTCGTAGGGGTAGCCGGTGGCGGGATTCAGGATATGATGATATTGCTTGCCGTCTACCGTGATATAGCGCTCGTAGATTCCGGAGGATACGACAGATAAATCGTCAATGTCAACAATCCCCACCACCTGGCTGTGATCCGCAAAGGGTTTCTGGATGCCAATTCTGAACGGCGCGCCGGAAGGCTTTGTTCCCACGCAGAGCATGTTCCCGCCCAGGTTGATCGTGGCGCTTTTGACGCCATGTTCGGTGAGATACTCCTTGATTTTATCCGCAATATATCCTTTTGCGATTGCGCCAGGTTCAATGCCCATTCCATCTTCCATCAATAAAACAGTGTGATCCTGAATCTGTACTTTTTGATAATCAACTTTTTTTAACGCAGCCTCCAATAGTGCCGGATCCGGCAGTACCGGATGTTCACTCCCAGAAGAAAAATCCCACAGAGAGGAGACGGGCTCTATGGAAATATCCAAAGCGCCTCCTGTTAACTCTCCATAAAAAAGACCTTTTTTAATCAGCTCTGCCGTATCTTCAGAAACCTCCGTGATTTCCCCCCGGTTCAGCCGGGCAATCTCGGAGGTTTCTATGGTTCTGCTGAAAAGCTCCTCATATTTCCGGCAGATGTCAAGGCAGCCGTCTAATAAAGATTCATTGGTGGAATCGTAAATGTTAATCGTGACGATTGTATTCAGCATGTAGGAGGTTCTGGTGATAAAGGATTCGTCATCCTTTTTCGCACTACAGCCGGAGAGAGTGAAAAGAGTAATACATATAAGAAAAAAAGAGATCAATCGTTGTTTCATGAAGGCTCCTTTTGCGTATACTTTCATAGACGAAGTCTGCCTGCGTGTAAAAATTATTTTAACAATTCCGCAATATTAATACACAGCCCATCCCATAACCCCACTTCAATCGTTCGGTCAAAATCTATAATTGCAGGCGCATCATCTTTTTCAAACTGATAAATAGTGGTATGTTTCTTCATGGGATCTACAATCCAATATTCCCTCACGCCGGCGTTGGCATAGAGAATATGCTTTGTCAGATAATCCATCCTGCGGCTGCCGGGGGAAATGATCTCAATGATCCAATCCGGCGCTCCTTCGCACCCTCTGTCTGTCAGCTTATCCGGATCGCAGATTATGCTGATATCCGGTTCCACCCAGTTTTTGTCTTCTGCGTCCAGATTAACGGCGAAAGGGGCGGGGTAGACTTTACAGGGGCCGTTATTTTTTTTGATGTGGCTGTGAATGGCAGAAACCAATCCGGTGATGATTTCCTGATGAATCCGGCTGGGCGGAGCCATGGCATACAAACGGCCGTCAATCAGTTCGGCTCGTTGACCATCAGGAAGGTTCCAATATTGTTCGGAAGTATAAGTATCATTCTGGTTTTTTGGTAATGGCAT
>CAJTTU010000149.1 GCA_910579325.1 uncultured Lachnospiraceae bacterium
TGGAAAAGGTAGAAAGATGAAACGTGCGATGGTATATTATGTAATCATGGCAGTGGCGTTTCTGGTGCTTCTGCGGGCGCCGTTTATGCCATATGTGCATTCGGAGCTGCTGGCCTCTTATCTGGATTATGATTTTCTGACGGCTACGGGGCTGGTGGAGGAGATGCATGTGCTGAACACGATGCCGGGAAGCGTCAGCTTTTTCGGCTATGAACACTATGACCTGATTACGAAGCTTTTGATGGCGGCGGGCGTGGTGATGATCGTGCTGCCTCTTCTTTTGGAAGCAGGAGGTCTGGCGCTGGCCTTAAAGGGCAGGACAGAGAAACAGAAAAAAGCGGGGCTGATTCTGTCGGTGACAGTGGTTGTTCTGTTTGCGCTGTATCTGTTTTTCTTTTCGATCGCGGGTGTTTTCGTGGGAATGCCCACCCGGCCCGGTTATGGGATTTATGCCGCGCTGGCGGCCAGCATTGCCGCTGTGGCGGCGGTGATCCTGTATAACAGAGAAGCCGGGAGGATACATGTCAGGTAAAGCTGTATCTGCGTCAGCAGACATGTCCGTTCAGGAAAGAGGATATGCATGGACGATGTGATCGTCATAGGCGGCGGTGCCGCCGGTATGATGGCGGCATTGACGGCTGCGAAAAAGGGCTGCCGCGTGCGGCTTCTGGAAAAAAATGATAAATTAGGGAAAAAGCTGTATATCACGGGAAAGGGCCGGTGCAACCTGACAAATGGGGCGGATATGGAAGATGTGCTGAACCATGTGGTAAGCAACCGGAAGTTTCTGTACAGCGCTTTTTACGGATTTTCCAACAGGGATATGATGGAACTGCTGGAAAGGGCCGGGCTGCCGCTGAAAAAGGAGCGGGGAAACCGGGTATTTCCGGCGTCGGATAAGTCCTCGGATGTGATCCGGACGCTGCAGCGGTTGCTTAAGGAGGCCGGGGTGCGGATTTGTCTGGGCTGTCAGGCGGATGCCGTGCTGACGGAGGGGTCTGACTGTACAGGCGTGAGGCTGACGGACGGTCGGTTTTATCCGGCCGGTCAGGTGATCGTAGCCACCGGAGGGCTTTCCTATCCGTCTACCGGTTCTACGGGGGATGGCTATCGTTTCGCTTCTGCCTGCGGCCATAAAGTGACGGAGCTTTCTCCGGCGCTTGTGCCGTTTTGCGCTGAGGAAGACTGGATTGGCAGACTGCAGGGACTGTCTCTGAAAAATGTTTCGGTAAAGCTGTCTCAGGGGAAAAAGGTTTATTACGAAGCATTTGGGGAAATGCTGTTCACCCATTTCGGTGTCAGCGGTCCCGCAGTTTTAAGCGGCAGCAGCGTGACGGCCAGGTATCTAAAAAAGGGGCCTTTGACGCTGACTATCGATTTAAAGCCGGCGCTGACGGAGGAACAGCTGGACCAGCGGCTTTTAAGAGACTTTGCCGCATTGCAGAATAAACAGTTTAAAAATGCGCTTCAGGGGTTGCTGCCGGCCAAACTGATTCCTGTGACGGTGGAGCGAAGCGGGATTGATCCGGAAAAACAGGTGAATGCCATTACCAGGAAAGAAAGAGAGCAGTTTGTCCGTCTGATCAAGCATTTTACGCTGACGCTGACGGGGCTGCGCGATTATCATGAAGCCATTATCACCCAGGGAGGCATTTCGGTGAAGGAGATTGATCCCGCGACGATGGAGTCGAAGCTGGTGAAAGGGCTTTTCTTTGCGGGCGAGGTACTGGATGTGGACGCTATGACCGGCGGATATAATCTGCAGATTGCCTGGTCTACGGGGTATGCGGCGGGAAGCCACTGCAGGGCGACGGTATTTGATCAGGAGTGAGAAGATGGGGTATAAAATTGCCATAGACGGCCCTGCGGGAGCGGGAAAAAGTACGATTGCGAAGGCAGTGGCGAAAGAGCTTAACTTTGTCTATATCGACACGGGAGCCATGTACAGAGCCATGGCCCTTTATTTCGCGGAAAACGGAATCGATTTGTCTGATGAGAAAGGCGTGGCGGCGGCCTGCCAGGCGATTCGGATTGACATTGCCTATGAGGATGGCAGGCAGCAGATTTTACTGCAGGGAGAAAATGTAACTGCCCGGATCAGGACGGAGAGAGTCGGAACCCTGGCTTCCCAGGCGGCTAAGAATCCTGACGTGAGGAAAAAGCTGAGTCAGCTGCAGCGGGAGCTGGCGGAAAAAACGGATGTGGTGATGGATGGCCGGGATATCGGCACCGTGGTGCTTCCGGACGCGGAATTGAAGATTTTTCTGACCGCCAGCGTGGAGACAAGGGCATCCAGAAGATATAAGGAGTTGACAGAACGGGGAGAATCCTGTAATATTGAAGAGATCGAAAAAAATATCCGTATGCGGGACGAGCAGGATATGTACAGGGAGATCGCGCCTCTTACCCAGGCGGAGGACGCGGTTTATCTGGATTCCTCGGATTTGCGTATAGAGGAAGTGACGGAGAGAATATTGTCTCTGTACCGCGAAAGGGCTTTCTGATCTTCTTTCCGCAGAAGACGGGAAATGCCGCAAAGGAGCATGGATTGTTTTGCGGAACCTTTCAGGATAGGAATACAGGATACTGAATGGAGTGTGAATGGAAGTAATACTGGCTAAAACCGCAGGTTTCTGTTTCGGCGTGAAACGGGCTGTGGATAAGGTATACGAGCAGGTGGACAGCGGCAAGCCGGATGTCTATACGTTCGGACCCATTATTCACAATGAAGAAGTGGTGCGAGATCTGGAGGAAAAAGGAATCCATGTATTACATACGGAAGAGGAGCTGTGCCGGCTTACACAGGGAACCGTGATTATCCGGTCTCATGGCGTCAGCAGGAGAATTTATGAGCTGATGGAGAAAAATGGGCTGGAGGTAATCGACGCCACCTGTCCGTTTGTGAAAAAAATACACAGGATCGTACAGGAGGCCGGCAACAGAGGCGATACCGTGATCATTGCGGGCAGCAGAGCGCATCCGGAGGTGGAAGGCATCGTGGGCTGGTGCGGCGGACAGGCCTGGGTGGTGGAGAACCGGGAAGAGGCCGAAAAACTGGACCTGGAAGCGGGCGCTCAGGTGACGATCGTCGCCCAGACGACATTTAACTACAATAAATTTAAAGATTTAGTTGAAATAATTTTAAAAAAGGGTTACAATAGTAGTGTTGTGAATACTATCTGCAATGCAACACAGGAAAGACAGGAAGAGGCCAGCCGGATCGCAGCACAGGCGGATGCCATGATCGTGGTCGGCGGGCGGCATAGCTCGAACACCCAGAAGCTGTTTGAGATATGCAAAAAAGAATGTGAAAATACTTACTATATACAGACATTCGGAGACTTAACAGAACATGATTTCCAAACTGTACGCACCGTAGGTATTACAGCAGGGGCGTCCACCCCAAAGAATATAATTGAGGAGGTTCATACTAATGTCAGAATTAAGTTTTGAACAAATGCTGGACGATTATGAAAAAACAATTCACAATGGGGAGGTAGTCACTGGCAAGGTTATCGCTGTTAAGGAAGACGAAATTGTCCTGAATATCGGATACAAGTCAGACGGAATTATCACCAGAAGTGAATACACCAACGATTCCAACACCGATCTCACCACCGTGGTTCACGAGGGCGACGAGATGGAAGCAAAGGTAATCAAAGTGAATGACGGCGAAGGCCAGGTGCTGCTCTCTTACAAGAGACTGGCGGCAGACAGAGGAAACAAGAGACTGGAAGAGGCCTTTGAGAACCAGGAGGTTCTGACGGCTCCCGTTACCCAGGTGCTGGACGGCGGCCTGAGCGTAATCGTGGACGGCGCAAGAGTATTTATCCCCGCCAGCCTGGTTTCCGATTCCTATGAGAAGAACCTGGGCAAGTATGCCGGTCAGGAGATCGAGTTTGTGATCACCGAGTTTAATCCCCGCAAGAGAAGGGTGATCGGCGACCGTAAGCAGCTGATGGTGGCCAGAAAAGCCGAGATGCAGAAAGCGCTGTTCGAGAGAATCGAGGAGGGCATGACCGTAGAGGGAACCGTGAAGAACGTGACCGACTTTGGCGCATTCATCGATCTGGGCGGAGCAGACGGTCTGCTTCATATCTCCGAGATGTCCTGGGGCAGGGTGGAGAATCCGAAGAAGGTATTTAAGGTTGGCGACACCGTTACCGCCTTTATCAAAGAGATCAACGGAATGAAGATCGCTCTGAGCTTAAAGTTCCCTGATAAGAATCCCTGGCTGAACGCAGCGGTAAACTATGCCGCGGGTAATGTGATCACCGGTCGGGTAGCCAGAATGACCGATTTTGGCGCCTTTGTGGAGCTGGAGCCTGGTATCGATGCGTTGCTTCATGTAAGCCAGATTTCCAGAAGCCATGTGGAGAAGCCCTCTGACGTTCTGAAAATCGGACAGGAGATCACGGCCAAGGTTGTGGACTTTAACGGCGACGATAAGAAGATCAGCCTGAGCATGAAAGTACTGGAGTCAGCGGATACTGCGGATGATTACGCGGACGAGGAAGAATAAGAATTATCCGATAAAACATGTCATTGATGCATTTTGCTGAATAATTCGTAATAAAAGAAGTCGGACATATATCCTGTATGTCCGACTTCTTTTTATATGATAAAGAGCGTCCTACAAATATGTTGTGTTCAGCAGCTCCCCAACAACATCTCCAGATACGCCCTGAAAAAATCGGCTGCCGGCAGTCCGCACATCGTTTCGCCGGTTTCCCAGCGCAGCCAGGGCTGTTTGCTGCCGTATTCTTCGTAGAAGCAGGGCTTGAAAGCCGTTCCGGCTGCAGGCAGAAAGAAGCCAAAGATCCGGGTGTAGCAGTTTTTGGCGGTGGCTTTCTTCCGGTATTCCGGCTCTACGTACTGGGATACGCTTTTATGTACGGCCTGGTCTTCCAGAGGAAGGTAGTAATAGTTTTTGTAATCTTCGAAAAAATATTTCATTTCCCCTTCGACCAGCGGAATCCGGAGGGTCATTTCCGTCTCCCGGCAGGACATCCGGAACTGTCCGGCGAGCGAGGCGGATTTTTGTTTATACAGTGAGGAAAAATTCCGGCGCAGAACAAGGGGGGCGGGGATTTTCCGTCCGTCGTCAGTCCGGTAGACAGCAAACAGTTCCTTTTTCTCCTGCCCCTCCCAATCCGTATAGCGGGCTTCTTCACAGTGGCTCCACAGAAAACCGCCTTTGAAAAAGCGAATATAAGAAAATACGACGGTGAGCCGGGGCATATGATTGACGTCTTCCTCATTGTGGAGGAGGAGCAGCGCTTCCTCCTGTTTGCCGTGGGTTCTGCAGTATTGATGGAAAACAGGAATCAGTTCGCCGCCGTCATACTGATCCTCACGCCCGATTCCCAGAAAGTTCTCGATGGATTTCTGGCGGCAGCTGGGAAGCCCGAGAAGATTTTTGTATGCTTTGATCTGCTGATACAGATCCATATCCGGCAATTGCGAAAAGCACTGACAGTCCAGCCCGTTTTTTGCGCATCGGGTCTGAAAAAAGGGGATATCAAACCGGGCACCGTTGAAATGAACCAGCATAGCCGGTTTCGGAAGCTGCCGGATAAAATCCAGAAACGCCGCCAGCACCAAAATTTCTTCGTCTTCCGATTCGGCCAGCCACTGAAAGAACTGACCGCCGGCAGGCGCAGCGGGTGCGTCGGCCATTCCAGGTGCGGCAGGCATGTCTGACTGATCGGTTGCATCAGGTGTACCAGGCACATCAGGCATTTCAGGTATATCGGCCGCATTTCGCGTGAGGAGCAGAGCGCCGATCA
>CAJTTU010000150.1 GCA_910579325.1 uncultured Lachnospiraceae bacterium
GGTCATGAAGAGCTCCTGTTTCCATACTGGCCTTTATGGCCTGCTCCGACGCGTCGTCGAGAAGCTTTAATAAGGAGCTCTTCTCGTTGACGCGTTCGTCACCTGCCGTTTCTACTGATTCTTCGCAGATGTGTTTATGATCTTCTGATACCCTTTGCCCGCTGTCCGACAAGGTTTCTTTATCACCATTCTCCTTTTCAGCCTTTACCTTTGGCATTAAAGAAACAGAAACGCCACTTTTTCCTGCCCCCGCCCCATAATCCAAAGCCGCTTTATACGCCTGATTCAGCGCCGTGAAATATTCCGGCTCTTCCTCCGGATGGTGAAGCTTTGACTGTGCCGCAAAGGCTTTTCGTATGGCTTTTCTATCATCCGTCGGCGCGATTCCCAGCAGACTCCATATATCGCTCATCTGTCCCATCCTCTCCTTTACTCCTCATCGAATTCCTCAAATTCTTTGTCAAATCCGTCCCATGTATCTTCGCTGAACTCATCAAACTCCCCGCCAGGCCCGGCCTTCAATTCCCCGTCAAATAAAATCTCTTCCCGCATATCCGCCGACCGCCGCAGCTCAGCTAGCCACATCCTCCCCGTCTCTTCAGCGTTTCTGACCGCCTTCTTTCTGCCGCTGCTCAGTCCCGCCATAATTCTGCCGGTCATGGCGGCGATCATCTCCCGTTTCTGTCCGGTGCTGTTTTCATAATACTCCAGAAAGCAAGCCAGCATCTCCTGGTTCTCCGGTTTTTGAATCGGCAGCAGCATAATCTTCTCCATTTCCCGTGTATACCGCTCCAGCTCCGCCTCGCTCAATGTCTGGTTCGCCAGCAGAATCTGCCTGCGCTCCCCCATTTCATTCTCTGCCATCACATGGAGGATTCCGTTGATATCATAAGTAAACCGCACGTCCACCCAGGCCTGCCCTGCCGGTTTGAGAGCCACTTCTATGGTAAGCTCTCCCAAAAACACGTCGTCGTCCACATAGTACTCCTCGCCCTGGTAAATTCTGATCCTGATTTCCTTCTGGTAATCACAGACTGTCACAAACCTGTCCCTGTGAGAAGCGGGAAGGGTGGAATTGCGCTCAATCATGGGGCTTAAAATGTTTTTGTCACGGTTGGCCCTATTATTTACGCCGATGCCCAGCGTAAACGGGCACACATCCGTCAGCAGCATATCCCTGATCTCCTCCCTGCGCTGCCTGATGCCTGCGTAAACGCCGGCTCCAAAAGCAACCACACGGTCAGTCTCCCCCAGGACAATGGGCTCCTTGCCCAGAAGCTCTCTCAGAAAGCGTTTGACCACGCCCAGCTTTGAAGAACCTCCCACCATAATCAGGTCGTCGATCCCGGACACCCTGGAATCGGCGTCCTCCAAAATATGTATGAAAAGCTGCCGGATCTTCGCAAACAGAGGCATGCAGATTTCAAAAAGGCGATCCTCATTCAGCGAAGCCCGGCAGACTCTTCCGCCCGTCTCAAGCTCCATTGCCGCCTCATCCTTTTCTGCCAGGGCACATTTGGCCTCTTCGGAAAGCTTTTTTAATTTCGCCTGCTCCTCCCTGGTCAGTTCCTCTGACAGAAGCCCGTTTTCCCGGCAGAAATATTCCGCAACCGCCTGGTCGATATCGTCCCCGCCCAGATGATTGTCCCCTGCCACGGCGATAATCTCGATCACATTGTCAAAGCATTCCACATAGGACAAATCCAGCGTGCCTCCTCCAAAGTCGAAGACCAGGAGGGTCTTGTCCTCTTCTCCGTATTCCCTCCGGTATGCCAGCGCCGCCGCGGAAGGCTCATTGATCAAGCGGTCAACCTTAAGCCCTGCAATCCGCGCCGCTTTTTTGGTGTCGCTGCGCTGTTTATCATTGAAATAGGCGGGAACCGTTATGATGGCCTCCTCGACCTCTTCTTTCAGAAAAAATTCCGCGTTCCGTTTAATCTGCTCCAGCACCATGGCTGAAAGCTCCATGGGCGTACAGACCCTTTCGCCCAGGCGGTATTCCTTTGCCGTGCCCATAAAACGCTTGAAGGAGGCAGCCGTATCCTCAGGGCAGGGAATCAGCCGCTCCTTTGCCGCCGCCCCTACGAGGTAGCCCTCCCCTTCCACATATCCAACCACACTGGGCAGCAGAAAGCCCTCATCCATGGGAATCAGGCACACCGCCCCATCCTTCCAATACGCTCCCAGACTGTTTGTCGTCCCCAGGTCAATTCCTATGACTGCCATGTTTTTTCCTCCGCTTTTAACCATAGCGCAGAACCGTTTCTACCGCTTTGTATCTCCTGTTGCTTTTACACGAAACCAGGATCGAACCTGTCCTCATAGAGTATCCATATTATAACACACTCTCCTCCCGAAGTTCAATCCGCCGCCGGACAAATGTCAGGACCCGCTTTCGGAAAATATGTTCGGTATGAGAATCCTGAAAATTCGGCTACGCACGGGACTGATTTGGAAATAATGGCACGTTCGATTTTGCCTGTTAATCGCGGCTTCCATAACCTTTTCTCTCATGTTAAAAGCCACTGAAAACTCATTGTCCGGAACAATTTTTCAAATACGCTCAATGGAGTTTATTATAACCGTTTTTTATTACAAATGTGTTCTGAAAGATTTATGAATTTCTTACATGCGAATTACGATAAGATTTACGATAAGAAAGACAAAACACTTGATTTTCAAAGGCCTTTTATATTAAAATAATGCAAAAGCATATTTTACCGGCTTTCGCTCACAGATATAAGAATCTTACAGAAATGAGGACGATATCGTGGATTTAAAACAATCCAAAAAGATCCTGCAGGCTCTGCCGTCTACCGGCATTCTTGTCATTCGGGAAGACAATTATAAAATTCTGTACTATAACCGGCGGGTAGAGGAGGCGGCTCCCCATGTCCGCGCGGGCATGGTCTGCCATGAACTGGGAAACCACTCCTGCGCCAACTGTCCGCTGCTTACTATCGGAGACAGGCAGACACATCAAACCATCTGCTACAACAGTCCTTTCGGGGAAATCGTGGATATCCGCGCGGTACGGACACTGTGGGATGATAAAATCCCGGCATTTATCATTACCGTATCTCCCCATGTCCGGACCGTCAGCCAGACTTATCACAAAATATTGCGGGTTAACCTGACCGAGGACCGCTATGAAATCGTGCGGATCCGGCCGGAAGACCGGGCCATCGGATACGATACGGACAGCTTCTCCGGCTGGCTGGGGCAGTTTATTTACAACGGACATATTCATACGGACGATATGAATCAGTTTATCGACTTTACCCACCCTGATCATATCATAAACAGCATTAAAGCCGGACAGGATGCTCTGACCTGCTGCTACCGCCGCCGTTCGGGAGAGGATTTCCGCTGGAACATGATGGAAATTGTGCCGGATACCAGCGAAACGGGCAGCGATCAGTTCGTTTTCGTCTATATCAAGGATGTACATGAAATCCTGCAAAGCAGTCTGGAGCTGGATGATACCAACCTTCGGATCCAGGAAGTGCTCCGCACCCTGGGACAGCAGAATTTCAGCATTTACGGCATCGACCTGGAATCCGGCGAGGCCAATCTGGTCCGGGAAAACGGTCATACCCATACCGGCTGGAAGTCCTGGACGGTCCAGTGGAATGAAATCATGGACTCACGGCTTTCAGGGCAGATTCATCCCTCCGACCGGGATAAATTTTATCAGAAATTCTCTCTGGAGGGACTGCGCCAGATCCGGGATACCGACATTCAGAAAACGGATATGCTCTGCCAGTGGCGGGGTGAAGACGACCATGAATACCGCTATATGGCCGTAATCGCCTATCCGGGTCAGCAGCACGGAAAGAACAATTATACCATTCTGGCTTTGCAGAACGTAGACAAACGGGTGCGCCAGGAGCATACCCTTTCCTTACGAGACATGCAGCTGGCCGCCATCCTGAAATCCAGATACAGCGTGATGACTACCGTCTACCTGGAAAACGGCCAGTGCGAACAGATACGGATTAACGAGGACAGCAACATTCAAAACGTGCGTGCCAGCAGCTACCACCAGTATTTCCACCAGACTCTTTCTACCGCCGTCCATCCGGAGGACAGGGCGGCCTTCCAGGCGGTGATGAACCCGGAGCATCTGTATCAGAAGGCTGCCGGCACGATGGATTACTCCGAAGAAATCTGCCGGTACCGCCTTGCCGGAACTTCCCTGAAATGGATGGAACAACATGTGATCTATGCCCGCCGGGGAAAGCGGATCTCCGTCAATATCCTTGGCCGTGACATTACCCGTGAAAAGCTGGCGGAAGAAATCCGGCTGAAAGGCGAGCAGGAACAGGCCGATATTATCCGTACCCTGGGCGATATGTTTTTCGCCATTTATTACGCGGATCTGGAGGAAGATACCTTCCACAGCGTTACTCAGCTGCAGGAAGTCGGACAGGTTTTGGAGGGGAAGGTTGACTATGCCACCGGCATCCGGGTCTATGCGGAGAATTTCGTTCATCCGGACGACCGGGAAGAATATCTGAACGTCCTAAATATTAAAAACCTGCGCCGGACCCTGAGCAGAAAACAGCCCTACGTGACGCTGGCTTACCGGAAAATTCCCAGGACGCCGGATGCAAGACCGGACGAATACGGCTGGATTCGCGGCACCGCCATTATGTCTCAGGCTGACGAGGCGGGCAGAGCCCGC
Organism: uncultured Lachnospiraceae bacterium; assembly: GCA_910579325.1. GTDB lineage: Bacteria > Bacillota > Clostridia > Lachnospirales > Lachnospiraceae > Paralachnospira_A. The sequence goes on from CAJTTU010000150.1 coordinate 4,688, forward strand.
TCTATCGTCTATGCGGCCCAGGATGTAACTGAAAGCAAGCAAAAGGAAATGCGGGAACATCTGGCTCTCCAGGCCGCCTGCGAAGCGGCAGATCAGGCCAACGCCTCACGGCGGGAGTTCCTCTCCTGCATGAGCCACAATATACGCACCCCCATGAACGGAATCATGGGCATGCTGAAAATCGCCGGAGAGCATCTGAACGAGCCGGAAAAAGTAAAAGCCTGTCTGGGCAAAGCTTCCGCCTCCAGCTATCAGCTTCTCTCCATGCTCAATGAGCTGCTGGATATGAGTCAGATCAAATCCGGTATTCTTCATCTGAATACGGAGGCGTTCTGCCTGTCCGATCTGATCCGGGATATCGTCTCCCTGATCAGCCCCGATCTCCGGGCAAAAAATCTGCGGCTGACCGTTCATCCCCTGCAGGTGGAGCATGAAGATGTGGTGGGAGATTCCGTGCGGCTTCAGCAGATATTTTTGAATATTTTAAATAATTCCGTAAATTACACGCCTCCCGGCGGCAGTCTGGAGATATCCGTGACGGAGCACGAGTCAAACGAACATGGATGCAGCTCCTATGATTTTATTTTTTCCGACAACGGCATCGGCATAGAGGAAGAATTTATCCGGCATATTTTCGAACCGTTCAGCCGTTCGGAAGTTTCTGACGTCAGCAAAGTGGACGGTGTGGGCCTGGGTATGACCATCGCCCAGAACATTGCCCGCATGATGGGCGGCGCCATCAGCGTAGAAAGCCAGCCCGGAAAAGGGGCGCGTTTTACGGTGACACTGATTCTGAGGCTGCAGCATCCGGCGGAACAGCCGGACTGTCTGCCGGAGCCTGTCCAGAGCGCCCCGCCGGAAAATCCGTTCCAGGGTTTCAAAATCCTTCTGGTGGAGGACAACGAGCTGAATCAGGAAATTGCCATGGAACTGATCGGAGAAATCGGAGCCAGAGTGGAATGCGCCAACGACGGCCGTCAGGGCCTGCAGCGTTTCGCGGAAATGCCGGAAGGATATTATGACCTGATTCTTATGGATATCAGATCG
>CAJTTU010000151.1 GCA_910579325.1 uncultured Lachnospiraceae bacterium
CGTACATCTGGGCCTGCATTGGAATATGTTTATCAGTATGGCAAAAAAGTGGCTGAAAGTAAAACGGATTTCAAAACTTCGCTCTGCCCTCTTGTTTGCAGCAGGACTTTGATAGAGAAGATAGAAGTACACAATCCAGTTATGGTCAACGGAGTGAAAGAACAGAGGTTGACTGTCTATTACAAATTCGTAGGTCAAATCGACTAAAGTATCTATAAATGGAACGCAATAGAGATGACAATCAGCGGCGCCATAATCAGCAGCATGCTGCGGTACCTGCCCCATTTTCCCGGTTTCATGGCGTCGATCAAAGCGCCCCATAAGAAGGACATGATAAAGTCGAATACATTGATAATGGTATTCATAACACCGACGGCGGCTAAGGGCAGGGCAACCACCGTGGTTAAAAAATAGGTCCAGTAGTAGGTCTTAAAGCTGACGGACAGGGAGTAAAGAAAATCTCCCACGCCGAACCAGGTTTTTAAGGCGCTGCTCAACGGTTTTTTTGACATATGACTCCTCCTCTGACGTTTGCGGGTTTTATGGAAAACCGGATGCGGTGAAAGTGTTTTGGCGGATTTGCTATTTTTCACAACCCCTTTTTGCGAAACAAACGGCCATAACTGCTTTCATAAAAAAATACAACATACATGTTTCCTGATATTCCGGCCAGAATAATCTTATACCCTGTATTTTATAGGCTGGCATAAGATTTTGCACCGGTAAAATGCCCAACGCTTTTTTGCCGCGTTTTAGAAATTTTTCATTATGGTTTTTTTACAATTCGTGCCCTGCCGTGTTCGTAAAAAAATATAATGACACCCGGGTGTTCCCGATATAATATAAGAGAATGACAGATGTCGGAGTATGTCGGAAAATGGAGGCGGCTTATGGAACTCCCTTTGTATGTGCTTCAGGAAGAACTGCAGAAAAATTTTACATTATCGGGACAGTTTTCCCGGCCTGGCCATATGTGTCATACGCTGCGTCTGTACGGAGCCGGCACTGCTCTGAAGGAGCATGTGCTTTATGCCGTACTGGAAGGCCAGCTCGATCTATTTCAGGCTGAGGCGCAAAAGCAGGAGGCTGGAACCTATTATCCTTATGTGGTATTTTCCGATTGCCTTCGCGCGGATGTGCCCGTGCAGGAGGTGGTGGTGTGCGTATCCGGACGGAATGGCTGGCAGGACGGGTTTAATTTTCTGATGGAATTCATGGAAAATCTTGAGCGCTGGGATGGGAAGCTGAAACAGCTGTCAGACCGGAAAGCGGATTATCATGAATAGTTCCGGATCAGCTTTCCGATTATCGGGAACCCGTTGATTTTATATGACCATAATTTCATCATTATCGCGGATTCCAGAGGGCTCCATCCGATGCCGGACGATACCGACTGGATAAATCTGACGGCGGCGGGCTATTGGATTCCGGAGGTGCGCACTACGGCGATCCGGGATATGGGAGACTATCATTTTCCGCCTAATCAAGCCACCTATTATGACAGCAACTCTTTTTTTCACAATTTTGTCATTATGAATCTGAGAAATGGCGACAATCCTTCTACGTTTCTGGGGACAATCTGCGTCCACGAAATTTTTCAGCCGATTACGCCGGGAGGGCTTTTTCTGATTAATTATATGGGGCTGTCCCTGATCGAGCGGATGGATAAAGAGGTGGCGGCGGCCCGTAAGACGAAGGACGCCATAGACCGTTTTTTAATTTCTGCTTTGCAGGGAGAGCATTTCAGCAGCGTTTATATCAGGCAGCGCCTGCAGATGATCGGGTGGGAGGAGGACTGTGAATACCGGGTCATTATGTTTTCGGAAAAGCATGATTTTATGAGCGGAACCTATTTTCCCAAGCGGATGCAGCATATTTTCCAGAACTGCCGGTCCGTGGTGATCGATAATTACCTGATTTCGGTCGTATGCCTTAAGGGTGGGCTGAAGCTGCAGTATTTTACGGAATTTGTGACCATTATGCGGGATTCTATATTGAAATGCGGTATCAGCAGCTCCATATATACGTTTTCGGAGATTGGATTTGGGTATCAGCGGGCGATGATGGCGCTGCGGATCGGGAACGGCATAAAGCCGACGATATGGATGTACCGTTTCGAGGATTACGCTGTCCAGCTATTTTTGCTGGAGGCCATGAACCAGCATTCCTATAAAATGATCTGCCATCCGGCAGTGTTGAAGCTGGATGAGGAAGACAGGATGACGGGAAATTGTTATATCAATACGCTGGAGGCTTATCTGACCAGCGAGAAGAACGTGGGGAAAATCGCGGAAAAATTATTTATCCACCGCAATACGCTGATGTACCGGCTGGACAAAATCGTGACGCTTACGGGGCTTGATTATGATAACCTGGCAGAAATGGAATATGTGCTGCTTTCCATTTATGTGCTCCGGCTGGTTCGGAAGGGGCATAGCGGCATGCCCTCATTTTTGCCGGCCACCAGGCAGTGGGAGAGTTTTGAGGAAAGGAAGGATTGAGGATAGGAAGGTTTTCTTTTCGGGAGTTTATTGGGGATAAGAGTGTCAGGGCAGGCTTGATTGCCTGCGGGGCGGGGATTCTGATCGCCTTTTTAGGTTCCGCATGTATCAGCGGCCAGACCCTGCGCATGATTGCGATGACACTGGGGGGCTGTATCTCCCTGACGGGCGTCAGCCAGATTACCCGTTATATATCGGAGCATGGAGAGTAATGGGTTCACTTACCATGCGTCGGAACTGCCTGAAAAAACCTGGGCTGTGATTTTGCCGTTTCACAGCCCGGGTTTTTGGTGATAGGTGTTTACTTCCGGATTCCTTTCACAACCTCATCCGGAATTTCAAATTCCACGCAGCCCATGTACATAGGAGCCACGTCGCCTTCGTTGAAGCTGATGACGATATTGTTATCAGCGTTCACGTAGAAGGAGGTTTCGTCGGTAATCTGTTTAAAGTTCCATTCCTCAATCTCATCATTCAGCCAGTAATAGACATTCTCATCCGCATCCATCCGTTCCTGCATCTGTTTCTTGATGCTTTCGCTGATGGGGGTGATATAATCCGCGCCCTCCGTAAACAGGTCAGTAAGGGCCAGCCGTTCGCCGGTCTCTAAGTCGATGGTGTAGAAATAATCCCATTCCGCGCCGCTTCCCGATGCCTGGTAGCAGATTAGCTTTAAGGTAAAGTAATCTTCGCTGGTGTTCAGGATTTCATGCTTGATCATAATATCCTGGTAGCCTTCCTGGTCTTTGGCGTTTTCCTCAAACTCGGCGATGATCTGGTCGGTGATCGCCTGGATTTCGGCGTTGATTTCGTCGGTGGTTTTCTTTAAGTTTTCCTGTACCGCATTGCTGTTTTCTGCGCTGCTATTTCCGGCGGTTCCTGTTTCTACGCTGTCAGTCTGGCCAGGTCCGTTTGTCTGATTGGCCGCGCCGGCCTGATCGGAACCCTTTTCCTGATCCGATACAAGCGTCTGGTTCGGCACCAGCTCGGGAACATCCACATCGGCGCGGTGCCTGTCATCTTCATACTGATAATCCCGGAAGGTCACTACCTCCACCAGTCCGCCCACGATCGGCAGCCTGCTCATGGCGTAGGCAGCGTCTTTTGAGACGTTCGGCAGGAGGACAAAGGCTGCCGCTGCCGCCGCCGCTGTCAGGCCGACTTTGAGCGCGAGCGGTTTTTTCCGTTTGGCTGGATTCTGCAGCGGCTGTGTCTGCTGTGTTTCCTGCGGCTGCAATGCTTCCTGAGATTGCTGTGTCTGCTGTGCCTGCAGTTTTTCCAGTTTTGCTTCATCGATTCTCTTTTTCATCTGTTCCACCTGCCTTTCTGACATATTGATTTGTTCATATTGTTTTTTCAATTGTTCCAGCTTTTCCCGGTCCTTTCGGTTTTCATCCATGTTTAATCTCCTTTCTGTTTATGCAAGAGATGTGTTCCATATTATTGAAACGATGAGCGCTCAGTATCGTTTTGCAGCCTGTTTGCCAACCTCAATCAGCAGGATAACTCCAGCCGCATCTTTTTTAATCCCCGGTAAAGCCTGCTCTTTACCGTATTCACATTCTCCTCCTGGACATTTGCGATCTGTTCCAGTGTCAGATCCTCGAAATACCGCAGGACAATAACGGTTCTCACTTCCTGGGGCAGAGCATCCAGCGCCCGCCTCAGGTCCACATCCTGGTAGATATCCTCTTTTCCGGCGGCCTTTCCGGTCATTTCCTCCGGCGGGGTGAAAACCTCTTTTACACCCGGATTGCTTTTCAGGAATCTGAAAATTTCATTCAGCATAATGCGGTAAATCCAGGTTGCCGCATAGGCTTTTTGCTTCAGTGAATCACTGTGCAGGATCGCTTTGTACGCGCCGTTCTGGACGATATCGCCGGCGTCGGCTTCGTTGTGTACATAGCTGTAAGCAAGACGGTAGTAGTTGTTATATTTTTCCAGCAGAATCTGTTCTACCAGTTGTTCTTTGTCATTGTCTGTCAAACCAGCCAAAGCGTTCCGCCTCCTTTCTTTTTCTTTCTTTTCTTTTTTGTTTCCGATGTGTTCCCGGAATTTTGTGGCGCCTGGTTTTGCGGGATTCCGGAAGCGTCTCTTAGTGTTGTTGTTTGCTTTTCTGATGATTAGACCCCAGGCAGGGTGAAAAAGTTTCATGGGAAATGAAAAGAATTTTGCAGTGTAAAATTTTATGTCTCCTAATATTTGCGCAAAAAAACCAGGCGCATCCCACGGTCTGACTGACAGTGGCCTGCGCCTTCATTATTATTTCTTTCTTCTGATTTCATATACGGCAAATGACCTATGTTATACGGAAATATCGATGGAAACACTTTCCATCGCCACGACTCCCGCATCAGCGGAGACTGTGGGTGCGGAAACAGCCGGAGCGGATGCGGCTGCTGCGGCAGCGTCTGCCGGAATGGCTGCCGAGGCGGTCGGTGCCGGTGACGCGCCGGACAGAGAGGAGGACATATCGGAAAATGTATCTGCCGTGGCGTTTTTCCGGTCTTCTTCCTGCTCCTTCGCGGCATAATTCCGTTCTTCCCGTTTCCGCTTTTTCCGCCGGGTGGACAGCTCCTTGCGGATTTCCTCTTCCTTTTGCTCATCCATCTTTTTGGCAGCCTTTTCCCGCTGCCGTTCCAATACTTCCTCTTTATTCAGCTGCTTCAGCTTCTTTTGAATCCGCTTCATCAGCTTTTCCATCCGCTGAATCATCCGGCGGATTTTTTTCTGATCCTTTTTATCCGCACCGGCCAGAGACATTTTCAGATTGAGCAGCGCCCTCGTTGCCCGGGAGGAGACCTGCAGGATGTCTACTTTTGTCTCTGCGTGCGCCAGCTGGCCGGCCAGCTGTCCCACCGAGTCGTCAGGCGCCGAAGACTTGATCGGTCCGCCCGGTGAGGAGGAAGACTGCGGGCCGTTATTCTCCGGCAGCTTCCAAAAATCAAAATCTGTGGTATCCAAAGAGCTGAGCAGCGTATCAAAATCCGCGCCTGTCTCTAATCCGATGGGTTCTGTTTTTGCGGGTTCCGTTTCCGTGGCTTCTATCGATGCCTGCCTGCCGTCCTGTTCCCTCAGGGCAGCCTGATACCTGGCGCTGCCCATATCCGCCTGCCAGTTTCTCG
>CAJTTU010000152.1 GCA_910579325.1 uncultured Lachnospiraceae bacterium
TCCTCTGTCTCCTTTCGTCCATACTATCAGTTATGTAAATTTTATTCTTGCATTTTATGGTATATTTTCCGTTTTTTTGTGTACAAATCGGAACTTTTTTATAGATTTTTTCTAAATCATAGCAGGGATGGGACGGTCTTGTAAAGAATCCGATAAAATGCGTTAACCGTGCGTCTCGCCGGATAATTTCACAGCAAAAAACCGATACTCCCTGACAGTTTACAGGAAATATCGGTTTTTATTTGCTTTCTTTTTCTCAACAGAACTCTGATCCACAAAGCCGTTCACTTCGCAGCGCCCTGTTTTACAGGCCAAGATATCCATTTATTTCCACACAATCGTAGAAACATACATCAGCACAGACGCGGCAAAAATCCAGCACACGAGCAGCTTCCAAATAAATTTCCACCAGGCACGGAAGGAAACCCCGCCGACTGCCAGATAGGAAACCAGCACAGAAGAATAGGGCAGTACAAAGTCGCCGATTCCATCGCCGAAATTAAAGGAAAGCACCGCTGACTGCAGAGGAATCCCCGCCAGTTCGGCGGCCGGGCCAAACAGCGGCATGGTAACGGCGGCTTGTCCCGCTCCCGGCACGATCGCGCAGTTAATCAGCGACTGAATCACAAACATCGCCGGCGCTTTCACCGCATTCGGAAAACGCTGTAAAGACAGGGTTAAACCATACACAATGGTATCTACAATGCCGCCGCTCTCCCAGACCAGCGCGATCGTCCCGGCAAATCCCACAATCATCGCCGGCGCGAAAAAACGTCCTGCGGACTGAATATATAAATCCACTACATCATTGGGAGACGTTTTGTCCACAAGGGCAATCGCCACGGCTGATACCATAAACAACGCCGACATCCGCATCGCCGACAAAGAGCCCTGAGAGCCATAATAAACGCAGAATCCTATTGTCACCAGGTAAATCCCTATAATCATCCCATCCCGCCAGGAAGTCCCCTCACCGCTCTCGTCCAGCTTCGGCAGCTTCTTTGGCGGCGGACAGCCCCCGATTTTCTTTTTCCGGACTTTTTCCGCGTAAATATAAATATATCCGACAGTGAGGGCCAGTAAAACCAGCAGGCAGACCCAGCGAAAGCCCGCTCCCGATAAAGGCGGCAAATCCACGTAGGACTGGGCTGTCAGGGTCATCAGTCCTGTGGGCGACGTACAGTAGGACATGGCGCTGCCAAGCAAAACCACGGCAAGTCCCGTTATGGCGTCATATCCCAGCGTCACGAAAAAAGCAATCATAAACGGGACAAAGGAAACCAGATACCGGGCAGCAATATTTAAACTCAGAAAAGTAAAAATACAGGTAAAGCCGGCGATAATCAGAAAATGCCTCCCTTTCGCTTTTTTCAGCAGCCAGGACACCAGCTTTTGCATCGCCCCGGTCTGAACCATGATTCCCACAGAGCCGCCCACAAAAAAGAATGTGAAAATAACCGTCGCGTTTTCCAGAAAGCTCTGCACAATCAGCTCCGGTATGGCAAACAGACTGACCGGCCTGCGCTCTGTCCACACAAAGCTGTCCACGGACAGCGGTTCTCCAAAACCCGGCGCGAATTCTCCGGCAGGAATCATATAGGTTAAAAATACGGCGATCAAAATAAACAGCAGAATCAACGCGGTGGCGCTGAGTCCTTTTGCCGTCTTCGGGGAATTTTTCATTTTAACTTCCGCTCCTTCATTCGTCCGCACAACGGCCCCCCTTCCCAATCGGATCCGTTACCTTCTCATTTCCTTAGGCAAAGCTTCGGTTAACCGGATTTTTATAGAAATCCTTTTTCTGATACAGCAATTCCGTAATACAGTCATTTACATAAGGCACCCGCAGCGCCACATACGGCAGACACGCACCGCCCCGGCACAGCTGATCTATCCGCTCCTCCACCAGAGGCATCAGCTTTTCTTTCGTCATATCCGGCGCCCGCCAGGCGGGAATATCAAATCCTCCCATCACCGTAAAATTCCGGCCGGGACCGTATGTCCGCAGGATTCCGGGCAGATCATTCATGGACTGGGCCGAGGTCCAGTGCTCTATCCCTGCTTCTATCATACCCGGAATCAGTCCTTCTACCCGCCCGCAGGAATGAAGGTGAAGATATTTTCCCCGGGATTTCAAAAACGCCGTAATTTTCGCCACCGCAGGGCCGATCACCTGCTTCCAGGTTCCGGGAGACATAAAGGAACTGATCTGCGTTCCCCAGTCGTCATGGATTTCAAACATGTCAACCTGCGGAAAATATTCCAGCAGTCTGATCATTTTTTCAATATGGAAATCCGCCACCCCGCACAGGAAATCACGGCAGGCCTCCGGCTCCTCCACCAGCGCTATATTCGCCTCCGCCATTCCCATCATCGCCGCCAGCCGCTCAAACAGCCCGCACACAATCTGTATCACAATCACCTTATCCGGATCCAGTTTATCCGCGTCCCGTTCGGCCATTCCGGCCCAGTCAACCTCGTTCAGGTCCGGAAACCGTACCTTCTCTCTCCATCCTGTGATATCCTCCAGAAAAGGCCTGCGGCGTGTATCGGGCATAAACCCCCGCACGGTGGGCTCATATGCCCACCAGACGCCAAACCAGTCAGGTCCCCCTTCCTTGCAGGCGGACCGTTCCAGCACCTCGGGAGGCGTATATACCTGAACATCCTGCCTGTAATTGGGAATCCACTCCGGTATCTCATGGCGCAGAAACCGTAACATATTATCTTTTGCTGTCAAACATACCACCTCTTTCTGATCGTTCCCGACAACGGAAACCTATGTAAGGGAAAGCTTCGGAAGCACCCGGTTTCCCGGATCGTTGAAAAACTCCGCCCGCTCCTCCAGGCATGTGTTAATCGCGTCTAACAGGTAAGGTATATTGGCGTTCGTATTGCCAAAGGGAAACAATGCCCCTCCCCGGCACAAATCATCCATCCGCCGGCCTGTCAGATCATGCACCTCTTCGGCCGTCAGGCCTGCCTGACGCACCTCCTGATTGTCCATGCCGCCGGTCAGACAGATTTTGTCCCCGTATTTACATATGATATCCCGCACATGATTGATACACTGAACGGACGACCAGCCGTCGATCCCGATTTCCACCATATCCGGCAGCAGCGGTTCAATGTATCCGCAGGAATGAATGTCAAAATACAGCCCCTTTTCATGGACAAAATCGACGATTCTTTTTATGTGAGGCTTTATCATGCTTCTCCATGTATCCGGCGACAGAAATGTGCTGCTATTGTGTCCCCAGTCGTCGTGCAGATTCACCAGATCCAGTGGATAGTAATCAGTCAGACGGTCGATCAGGGCAATCTTGTAATCGGTGATCGCCGTCAGCAGCCCACAGGTTGCCTCCGGCTCCTCCAGAATGGCACAGTTAGCCTCCACCATGCCCATTAAGGCATGCAGCCTTTCGAAGGGCCCGTTAAAGATCGACATGTACCGGACTTTTTTCTCGTCATAGACGGAAGCGTCCCGTTCTGCCGCGGCTTTCCAGTCCACCGCGTCGAGATCCGGAAACCGCACCACCCGTTCCCAGTCCGTCACATCTTTTAATACCGGCGGAACCGTGGTATCCACAGTCGCCCCCGCGATACCGGGCACGGTACGCCAGTGAACGCCAAACCAGTCGGTTCCGGTTCCGCCCTGGGGACCGCCGGGGGCCCGCTCCCACACCTCAACGGGCAGCCTTCCGCATACGTCCGTCCGGAAATTCGGAATCCATTCCGGACACTGGTGAGAATATGCCAGCAACATATTTTCACGGGGAGTCAGATTTTTGTTTTTCATGCGACACTCCTCCTAATGTAGTTTTGCAGCTTCCCTCCCAAGCCCCCTCGCTATGAGCACTTAGAGCCTGTTTTTCAGGCTCTTACGCGCGATGCATGGAAAATAGTTAGCAGGTGTATTTTAGCCGCTTACTATTTTCCAGGGGCCTGTCCGGTCCGTTGCTGTTTTTTATTAACCATAGCAACTTATTTTTTATTCCGCTGCTCCCGCAGCATTCTTTCCCTGTTTCCGCTCTTCCAGCTCCTGCTGAATCATTTTAATGTTCTTGTCGGTTAACGGGCAGAGGAAGGTCAGTCCGACGGATGCGGCGCAGACCACGGCGGGCAGCAGGCTCATCAACGCGCGGATCCCATTTGTCACCTCGGGGGTGATGGCTTCCGCGTTAAAACCGATCGCGGTCAGGCCGATTCCTACCACCAGACCTCCGACCGCGCTGGAAAACTTCGCGGCGATGGAGCTGAATCCCATGATAAAGCCTTTCATATCCTTCCCGGTCTTCCACTCGGTATATTCCGCCACGGAAGAGAACACGGCCTGTCCGACGCCGTGGAACAGAGAATATCCCACATACGCCACAACCATAATCGCCGTAAAGCTGACGTCTGTCTTTCCGAAGAAATAAGCGAATACAAAGCACAGGCCATACCAGGTCACCCCCAGTATAGTCGTATTCCGTCCGCCCTTCACCAGCTTGGAGACAAAAGGAATAAACAGGGACGTGACCACCATAATGCCGGTGGTAGCGGAAAGATATACGGTATACATCGCCTTGCTGCCGATTACATAAAGATAATAGTACGCAGCCATACTTGTCACACAGGCAGAAGCGCCGTATTTCACAATAGAGGCCAGGGTCCATGTGACAAAGGCCCGGCTTGTGATCGTGTAGCGCAGCAGCTCAAAGAACGAGGGGTTCTCATCGGATTTCCCCTTCATGATATGGGTGGGCTCACCGCTGTAATCAAACTTTTTATCCAGCATCCACAGCTGCCAGAAAGCGAAAAAGGTAAGCACCGCAATGATGGCCACCAGCCCCGTATAGCCTTTCCCGTCCACGCCCCGGCCGAAAAAGGTGATAATGGGCACCGCGCACAGGCTGAAAATAAATTTTCCGCCCGTATTCAGCGCGTTTCTGTACGCCGAGAGACGAACACGCTGCTGCGGGCTTTTCGCCATCATCGGAATGGTCCCGTTGTAGGCCGTAAAGGCAAAATTATAGGCAATAAACGCTACCAGATATGTGGCGCCATAGTAGAAAACCTTAAACTGGGCGTTTCCCTGAATCGGCGTAAAGGAAAGCAGCCGGAAAATGCCTACCACAGCGCCCCCCAAAAGCAGATAGGGGCGGAAATAGCCGCCTTTCAGCCGGACCTTCTGGATAATCAGTCCGATCACCGGCAGGGAAATCGCGTCCAGAGCGCTGGCCACGGCAATGGTGGAGCCCGCCTGCAGCGCCGTGAGGCCGATCACGGTACTGGTCAGGAAAACCGAGAAAAAATTCGTGCTTACCTGATTTACCATAGTACAGAGCATCTGTGTAAATCCATACCGAATTGCCACAATGTCAAGTTTCTTCAGCATCTTCATCTTAATCCTCCTCTTTTATACTCTTGCTGACAACCTGTCCCCCACCGTTATTATCGCACAGTTTTGCTAAAATGTCAATTTATTTAGCAAAACTTTTGCTAAAATATTATTGCAAGTCTTTCATATGGTTTTAGCTCAGTCAGTTTGCCCCTGTGCCTGTTTACATATAAACATATTGCAGGATTGACATTTTTTCATAATTTAGTAAAATAAAATCAGCACATAAATAACCCCGATTG
>CAJTTU010000153.1 GCA_910579325.1 uncultured Lachnospiraceae bacterium
TCGTGATCGCGGGTCAGCATATTGAAAAAATGAATGAGAAGCAGCTGGTAAAGTTCCGGCGGGAGCGGATCGGATTTATTTTTCAGTCCTTTCATCTGCTGTCTACGATGAATGCCAGAGAGAATGTGGCGCTGCCTCTGTCTTTTCGGGGAATTGCCGCGAAAGTCCGTCTGAAAAAGGCGGATGCCGTGTTAAAGCAGGTGGGATTGGCAAAGTACACCAAAAACCGTCCGTTTCAGATGTCCGGCGGCCAGCAGCAGCGGGTGGGTATTGCCCGGGCGCTGATTGTGGAGCCGGAGATCATTTTTGCGGATGAGCCTACCGGGAATCTGGATTCCGCCACCTCGGAGGAGGTGATGAACCTGATCAAAAGAATTGTCAGGGAGAAAAATCAGACGCTGGTTATGGTAACCCATGATAACTATCTGGCAGGTTTTGCGGACAGGATTTTTCATATCAGGGACGGGAAAATCATTAAGATAGAGGAAGGCAGAGGCGACGCCCCTGTCATTGCAAATGAAGATACAGGGGGATTAAGCGATGAGAAGAATTAAAACAGGGATTATGATGACACTGATGCTGGTATTGCTGTGGGGGATGCAGGTGCAGGCGAAAGAGTTCAAACCCAGCGTCAGCAGCAACGCGATCCCATTGGAAATGAATGTCCAGGTGGATGAATCGCCGGTATTTGATTATGGGCAGAAAAAAGATATTACTTTTACGGTATCTTTTAAACATCCGCAAGATCAGGGTAAAATCGACGAGGTAAAGCTCCGTATTGTCACAGCGAATGATTCGGCTACATATCCGTTTGAGATTAAAAACAGAGTGGAAGAGATTGCAGCAAGCATTCCCAGCGGCGGTTCTGCGTCAAAAGCAGTTTCTTTCAGAGCCCGGGATGATGTGATCAGCGGTTATAGAACCATACCTTATGAGATCACCTGTAAATATAACGGCGAGGAATGGATCTACACAGATGAATTTCACGTAAATATCAACGGCAACCCCGATTATGACAACGCCGGCAGCACGGAGGAGTCGACTACCGCCGATCCTTCCGAGAAGAACGACATCAAGATTTTCATGGGCGTCAATCAGAGCACGCCGGTCTGCGTCTACGGACAGCCCGTGGAGATCACACTGACCTTATTGAACAACGGCGGAAATACGGCGAACGGCGTCGTGATTACGCCGGTGGTGGATGCGGACAGCAACATATTCCCTTTTGAGATTCAGCAGATGGATTATTCCAGGAATCTGGAGACGCTGATTGGTACCGGATATCAGAACGATCCCGCAGCGAGAATGAAGACAGTCACCTATTCTTGGGTGACCCGGCAGAAGGTGACCAGCGGTTATAAGAAGGTTTCTTTTCAGATTGATTATTATACCGACGCTTTGATCGACAAAACCATCACCAAGGATATCTACGTGATGGTGCAGGGCAACCCAGAGATGGACGAGGAAGCCGAAACGGGAGAGAACGGCGAGTCGAAAACTTCGATTCCCCGTGTGATCGTGTCGGGCTATACGACGAAGCCGAAAGATATTCTGGCCGGGGACAGCTTTGAGATTACCATGAAGATGACCAACACCTCCAAGCAGACGGCGGTCAGCAATATGGTGTTTGATATTCAGTCGGAGAATTTCACGATCGACACAACCTCCAACGCCACGGCGGCGGCTTTCCTTCCGGTTTCCGGTTCCAGCTCCATTTTCGTGGACAGAATTGGTCCGGAGGAGACGAAGGAGATCAGCATCGAGATGACGGCCCGTACGGACCTTTCTCCCCGGCCTTATGTGCTGAATGTGAAGATGGATTATGAGGATGGGAAAAAGAATACATATGAATCCACGGCCAGCGTTTCCGTTCCGGTAAAACAGAAGGATAAGATGGAGATCAGCAGCCCTGAGATTATGCCGGAATCTATCGACGTGGGCGGCCAGGCCAATATTATGTTCAGTATCTATAATACCGGCAAGACCCAGCTTTACAATGTTATGGTGCGGTTTAAGGGCGATTCAATCGAGGAAACGGAATGCTTTGTGGGAAATGTGGCGGCAGGCGCTACCGGCAGTGTGGACACCATGCTTACCGGTATCGCGGCCACGATGGACGACGGTACCCTGATTGCCGAGATTACCTATGAGAATCAGTCCGGCGAAAGCCTGACCGTGGAAAAGGAATACACCCTGTTTGTCAATGAATTTATGCCCGGAGACGATATATTTATAGACGGCGATATGGGCATGGGAGAAATGGAGGAACCAAAAAGTAACAATCTGCCGCTGATTATCGGCGGCATCGTGGCCGTTTTGGCGGCGGGCGGCGCGGCTGCCTTCGTCATAATCAAAAAGAAGAAGGCCAAGCTTCAGGATTTACTGGAAGGTGAGGATATCGATGAAGTTTAGTGATCTGCTGAAAATGAGCCTTTCCAGCCTGTGGCGCAGGAAGCTTAGGACGATTCTGACGATCCTGGGCGTTATCATCGGCACAGCGTCTATTGTGGTGATGATGTCTCTGGGAATCGGCCTGAATAAGAGCACGATGGAGCAGATCGAAAGCTCAGGGGGGCTGACCACCATCGATGTATATGGCGGAAATTCCGGCTATGTCGAATACAGCAGCGACGGCACGATAGCTTCAGCTTCTTCGTCCTCGGATGATAAGGAGCCGAAACAGCTGACCGATGAGGTGATGGAGGAAATCAAGCAGATTCCTCATGTCACCATATCATCCGGCATTATGTCCACATCCGTACTGGTAAAAACCGGCGGATATGAGGCGAATCTGTATGTTCAGGGAATGAAAGCGGAGGCGCTTGAAGCCATGCAGATTCCGCTGAAAGAGGGAAAGCTGCCCATGGCGGGCGGGACGGAGCTGGAGCTTCTGATGGGAAATATGGTGATCGCCGATTTTTATAAAACCTCCGGCCGGAGCCAGAGCTACTGGGAGACCGGCGAGCTGCCGGATATCGACCTGATGAGAACGCCGCTGTTCGCCATTCTGGATATGAATGCTTACTGGAATTCCCAGAATGGGGAAGGGCCGCCGCCGAAAAAATATATTGTCAACGTATGCGGCCTGGTAGCAGGCAGCATGGAGGAGTACAACGAACATAGCTGGAACACTTATGTGGATATCGACACGCTGGCGAATGTGCTGAAAAAAGTATATAAAAATAAGCCGATTCCCGGACAGCCTACCATGGCGAACGGAAAGCCCTATAAATATCTGATCTATGACCGGGGATTTGTAAAAGTGGATGAGATGGATAATGTGGAGGAGGTTCAGAAAATCATCGGAGATATGGGCTTCCAGAGCTATAGTAACTCAGAGTATCTGAAATCTATGCAGCAGCAGTTCGCTCAGATTCAGGCAGTCTTAGGCGGCATCGGCGCCGTGTCCCTGTTTGTGGCGGCTATCGGTATTGCCAATACGATGATGATGTCCATCTATGAGCGGACAAAGGAGATCGGCATTATGAAGGTATTGGGCTGCAGCCTGTCCAATATCCGTTCTCTCTTTCTTTTGGAGGCGGCGTTTATCGGCCTGTTCGGCGGACTGCTGGGGCTGGGCTTAAGCTACGGCATCTCCGGACTGATCAATTATGTAGTGTCCCAGAGCGGAAACGGACAGGAATATATCTCCTATATTCCACTCTGGCTTTCCGGCGCGGCTCTGGGCTTTGCGGTTCTGATCGGCGTTCTGGCCGGACTGATGCCGGCGCTGCGGGCGATGAAGCTGAGCGCTTTGGAGGCGATCCGGACACAATAGTGCGGAAGCTGGGCTTTGGGCCGGCGTCATAGTTTTGCAGATGTTAGACGGTAAGGACACTTAATAATAAAACAGCCGCGGAATTGTTTTAGATGATGTGAAGATAAAACAATTCCGCGGCTGTTTTTATGCTGTAAAATGATGCATGGTATCCCAGAATAATATGAATATCCCAAGCGATGTGAATATCCCATAGCAATACGTGTTATGGTACAGAGGGTTTTGCCAGGTATTTGGAATATGTTTTCCGGTAGAAAAATTGTCTCTTAAAAAGTCCTCTAAAGCTATATAAAAGTATGGATCAGCTTTCTAGCTGATTTAAATACGTTTCATACTGCCGGATTACTTGCTCCATCGCCTCTTTCCCCGGCGCGCCCATGGTAATTCGTTTTTCCACGCAGGTTTTCAGACTGATGGCCTCGTAGATATCCTGTTCGAACACAGGGCTGATATCTTTGAATTCTTCTAACGTCATATCCTCCAGCGCTATATTTTTTTCGATGCAGTACAGCACCAGCTGTCCGACGATTCCGTGGGCATCCCGGAAAGGCACGCCGTGGTTTACCAGATAATCGGCGGCGTCGGTGGCGTTGGTAAAGCCGTTGGCGGCGCTTTTTTTCATTCGGTCTTTTTTAAACCTCGCGGTGGACAGCATGCCGGTGAACAGGAGGAGACAGTGTTTTGTGGTGTCAATGGCATCGAAGGTCATCTCTTTATCTTCCTGCATATCTTTATTATAGGCCAGCGGCAGCCCTTTCATGGTGGTGAGCAGAGACATCAGCGCACCGTATACCCGACCGGTTTTACCTCTTACCAGCTCTGCGATATCCGGATTTTTTTTCTGCGGCATAATGCTGCTGCCGGTGCTGTAAGCGTCGTCCAGCTCCACAAACTGATATTCATTGCTGTTCCAGATAATGATTTCTTCGGAAAACCTGCTCAGATGCATCATAATTGTGGACATGGCTGAAAGCAGCTCGATCAGATAGTCCCGGTCGGATACGGAATCCATGCTGTTCAGAGTGGGACCTTCAAAGTCCAGCAGCTGTGCGGTATAAGCCCGGTCCAGCGGATAGGTGGTGCCTGCCAGCGCGCCGGCGCCCAGAGGACAGTAATTCATCCGTCGGAAAATATCCGAAAGCCTGCCCTGGTCTCTGGAAAACATCTCAAAATATGCGCCGAGATGATGGGCAAGGGTAAGGGGCTGGGCTTTCTGCAGATGAGTGAAGCCGGGCATATAGGTTTCCGTGTGTTCTTTCATCGTGGAAAGCAGCGTTTCCAGAAGCTGTTTTACCAGCCCGGACAGCTCCGAGACCTCATCCCGGACATACAGCTTCATATCCAGCGCAACCTGGTCGTTGCGGCTTCTGCCGGTGTGAAGCTTTTTCCCCACGTCGCCGACACGTTCAATCAGAGTGGCCTCCACAAAGCTGTGAATGTCCTCGCAGCTTTCGTCGATGGTCAGGCTGCCGTCGTCCAAATCAGCCAGAATGCCGGAAAGCCCTGCAATAATGTCTTCTTTCTCATGGTCCGTAAGAATCTGCTGTCTGGCCAGCATTGTTACATGGGCGATGCTGCCCCGGATATCCTGGCGGTACAGCCGCCGGTCAAAGGAAATGGAAGCGTTAAATGCGTCCACAAGCCGGTTGGTTTCTTTGGTGAAGCGTCCTCCCCATAGTTTCATAATTGCGTCTCCTCGTGTAATAAAATTGACAGCCGAGTAAAACAGCCTTTTGCCGTGTTTTTCGTCGTGTTC
>CAJTTU010000154.1 GCA_910579325.1 uncultured Lachnospiraceae bacterium
TGTACGCTATTACACTAAGCTCGAAAAAACCTCGCTAAGTGTAATATGTGTGCGGCGGAAAGGTAAAATGTCGCCAGAGCGACCCGCCGCAGGCGGAGAATCCTGCGAAGCAGGATTCTTATTCGTGTATCAGATTGACTGAATCAGAGGATGTAGAGTATAATAAAAACACTTGGGAGAAAATGATATGGACAAAATACGTCTAAATAAATATTTAAGCGACGCCGGCATCTGCTCCCGTCGGGAGGCGGACCGGCTGACGGAACAGGGTAAGATTCTGGTGGACGGCATTCCCGCCCTGGTGGGCATGAAGGTCAGTGACGAAAATGACATTCTGGTAGACGGCCGAAAGGTTGCAAGACAGGAGCGTCCGGTACTGCTGGCCGTCTATAAACCGGAAGGCATCGTCTGCACCACCGCAAAAGAAGAGAAAGACAATATCATAGATTTTCTCCGCTACCCCGCCCGCGTCTACCCGGTGGGAAGACTTGACAAGGCGTCGGAAGGGCTGATTCTGATGACGAACCAGGGCGACCTGGTCAACAAAATTCTGCGGGGCGGCAACGCCCATGAAAAAGAATATATCGTCAAAATCAACCGTCCGGTCACTCGGGAGTTTTTACAGGCCATGTCTCAGGGCGTCCCGATTCTTGATACCATCACCAGACCCTGCCGGACAGAAAAACTGGACCAGTATCGTTTCCGCATCATTCTGACCCAGGGACTGAACCGGCAGATCAGGCGCATGTGCGAATTTTTAGGCGTCCGGGTCCTTTCTTTAAAGCGGGTACGGGTGATGAATATCGGTTTGGAACAGCTGAAACCCGGCGAATACCGCCAGATTCAGGGAACGGAGCTTACGACTTTCCTGGAACAGCTGAAAGATTCTCTCAATGAGCCGGGAGGCAAAGGAGGAAGCCCGCATCCGACGACAGGCCGGAGCAACGAAACGCGACAGACGTCAGACAAAAGAACAAAAGACAACGGACATCGAACTGAAACAAAATCCAGAAAGGAAATCGGTTAATGGACACAGTCAAACGAATCAAAGAGCTGACAGAGCTTTTAAATCAGGCGGCAAAAGCTTATTACCAGGAAGACCGGGAGATCATGAGCAACTATGAGTACGACAAACTGTACGATGAGCTTGCGGCACTGGAACAGTCCGCCGGCGTCACCCTGTCCGGCAGTCCCACCATGCGGGTAGGCTATGAGCTGCTCAGCGAGCTGCCCAAGGAGGCCCACCAGAGCCCCATGCTGTCCCTGGATAAAACCAAGGATATCGCTGCCCTGCAGGACTGGCTGGGCGATCAGGATGGGCTTTTGTCCTGGAAGCTGGACGGCCTGACCATTGTCCTTACCTATGAAAACGGCCGGCTGGCAAAAGCCGTCACCCGTGGAAACGGCGAGGTAGGCGAGGTCATCACCAACAACGCCCGGGTATTTGCCAATATTCCGTTAAAAATCGCCTGTCAGGGCCGCCTTACGCTGCGGGGCGAGGCCGTCATTCCCTACAGCTCCTTTCGGCGGATCAATCAGGAGATTGAGGATGTGGAATCCCGGTATAAAAATCCCAGAAACCTGTGCAGCGGCTCGGTGCGCCAGTTAAATAATGAGATCACCGCCAAAAGAGACGTCCACTTTTACGCTTTCAGCCTTGTCACCGCAGAGAGCGCGGACTTTGAAAATTCCCGGGAAAGACAGCTTCTCTGGCTTCAGTCTCAAGGATTTGAAACGGTAGCATACCGCCGGGTAAACCGGGAAACCGTAGCGGAGGCCGTCAGCGCCTTTTCTGAGGAGGTCAAGACCCAGGATGTGCCCTCCGACGGCCTGGTGCTCCTCTTTGACGATATCGCTTACGGACAGTCCCTTGGCCGGACCGCCAAATTCCCCAGAGATTCCATCGCCTTTAAATGGGCGGACGACACCGAGGAAACCACGCTGAAATATATTGAATGGAGCGCCTCCCGCACCGGCCTGATCAATCCGGTGGCCGTCTTCGAGCCGGTGGAAATCGAGGGCAGCACCGTCAGCCGGGCCAGCGTCCACAATATCAGTATCCTGGAGTCCTTGGAGCTGGGCAGCGGCGATAAAATCACCGTATACAAGGCAAATATGATTATCCCCCAGATCAGCGAAAACCTGACCCGAAGCGGCGTGGATGAGATTCCCTCTCACTGTCCGGTCTGTGGGGAACAGACGGAGATCCGGGCTGTGAACGACGTGAAAGCCCTTTACTGTGTCAACGAAGCCTGTCCCGCCAAAAAGCTAAAAAGCTTTGCCCTCTTTGCCAGCCGGGACGCCATGAATATCGACGGCCTCTCAGAGGCTACTCTGGAAAAATTTATCAGCTGCGGTTTTATCCATGATTTTACCGACCTGTTCCACCTGGAACGCCATGAAAAGGCCATTGTCTCCATGGAAGGCTTCGGAGAAAAATCCTACCGGAACCTGATTGCCTCCGTGGAAAAAGCCAGAGATACGCAGCTGTGGCGGCTGATCTACGCCCTTGGCATCGCCAATATCGGCCCTGCCAACGCCAAGATGCTCTGCCGGGCATTTAAAAACAATGTGGAGCAGCTGGCTGGCGCTGCTGCCGCGGATTTTACCGCTATCGACGGGATCGGCGAGGTGATTGCGGAGGGCATTGTCTCCTATTTCGCAAAGGAAAGCAACCGGGAACTGCTGTCCCGATTATTAAAAGAGGTGCGCATCGCCCCGGAGGAGTTCTCTGATGAGGAAAAGGCGCTGACCGGCAAAACCTTTGTGATCACCGGCAACCTGGAACATTTTGACAACCGGGACCAGTTAAAAGCGCTGATTGAGGATGCGGGAGGAAAAGTAACCGGCTCCGTCACCAAAAAAACAAGTTATCTGATCAACAATGACGTAACCTCATCCTCCTCTAAAAATAAAAAGGCCAGGGAGCTGGATATTCCGATTTTGTCGGAGGAGAATTTTATGGAGATGACAGGGATTGGACGTTAGTATATTAATGCCGACTTCACCTGTTTCAAATCAGCCTTTCATCAGATGCATGTTATAATTGATACGATATTTGTGGCAAATGAGAAAAAGTTAGTGAAAGGACAAAACCATGCCTATCAAAATACAGAACGCCCTGCCCGCCAGGACAGTGCTGGAAAAAGAAAATATTTTCATTATGGACGAGAACCGGGCGCTGACCCAGGATATCCGTCCGCTGCAGATTCTGATTTTAAATTTGATGCCCATCAAACAGGACACGGAGCTGCAATTACTGCGGGCGCTGTCCAACACGCCTTTGCAGGTGGACGTCTCTTTTCTGAACCTGACCGGACACGTGTCAAAAAACACGGCGGCCAGCCATCTGAATAAGTTTTATCAGGTATTCGACGAGGTAAAGGGCCGGAAATTCGACGGCCTGATCATCACTGGCGCTCCGGTGGAGACGATGAAATTTGAAGACGTGGACTACTGGGGGGAGCTGACCTCTATTATGGACTGGAGCAAAACCCATGTCACCTCCACCGTGCATATCTGCTGGGGGGCCCAGGCCGGCCTGTATTACCACTACGGTATCAAAAAACACCGGCTGGACAAAAAGCTGTCGGGCATTTACCTCCACACCATCACCGACCGGAAGATTCCGCTGATCCGCAGTTTTGACGACGAGTTTTTCGCGCCCCACTCCCGCTATACCACCGTAGACCGGATGGAGGTGCTGAACTGCCGGGATCTGATCGTCTGCGCCGAATCAGAGGAAGCAGGCGTCTATCTTCTGGTCAGCGAGGACGGAAAGCAGGTATTCGTCATGGGCCATCCGGAATATGACCGCATGACCTTAAACGACGAATACCACAGGGACCTGGCGAAAGGAATCGATCCTGCCGTGCCGATCAATTACTACCGGAACGACGACCCCGCCACCTTCCCGCTGCTTCGGTGGCGGAGCCATGCCAATTTACTGTATTCGAACTGGCTGAATTTTTACGTGTATCAGGCGACGCCGTATCAGTGGGAGTAAGCGTTGGATTATCCGGTGTTTCTGCGGGTTTGAGACTTTTCCGAACTTTACGTATTTTCACATAATTCCATGTATTTTAACGGTAAAATGGTGTAGTAATGGTGTATAACTTTTGAAAAATGGTGTAGTAAAATCATGCCATTTTACGCTTTATGTTAACAATCTTATTATTACTCTGTGGTACGATTTTCTCAATATCTGCCACAGATTTTTCTTTCGTAACATGCGTATATAAATCCATTGTCATCTTAATGCTTGCATGGCCGAGATAACTCTGCACCACTTTTGCAGCCACCCCATTTTCAAAACATCTTGTTGCAAATGTATGACGGAATGCATGGCCGCTGAATACCTCAAATTGATTATCAAAAGGTCTTGTGATATTTATCTGCTTTATAACCGCCTTTATAGCATCAGAGTAAATAACAGAATTAAGCGGTGTGTTAAATTTCGTCACAAATAAATAATCATTTTGCTCTTTTGGTCTTTTTTGTGATATGACCGTCTTTAACTCCATCTGCCTTTCAAGATATATTCGGCATATGCTGTTGATCGGTATCTTTCTGTTGCTTTGCTTTGTTTTTGGAGGCTCAATGTGGAATGTTTTCTTGTTATCATCAAGGTACTTTTGATATACAAGTGTCTTATTCACATCTATAAATCCATTTTCAAAATCTATGTCGGAAATTTGTAAAGCAAATAGCTCTCCAGGACGTAATCCCGTATTAACTGCTACATTAAACAGATTATCATAAAAAGTATTTCGACAATAATCAAAAAATTGTGATTGTTCTTCAACAGTTAATGCTTTTGCTTTAATTTCTTTATCTGCCCTTAATTTTATACCGCTCACAGGATTATTAATAACAAGATGATCTTCAACGGCTCTTTGCAGCATATCACGTAGAACTACCTTAATCTTATTCTGCCTCTCATAACCGTAACCACTGTCGCTTGCCCGATCAATTAATAGCTGGATATCTGATTTTATCAAAGAATTAATAAGTCTTCCACCTATGTATGGGGAGATGTTCTTAGAATATATGTGCGTATACTCCCTTTTAGTGTTAGATCTTATACTCTTTTCTTTATAAACTTCCATCCATCTGGTAAACCATTTGTCAAGTGTGATCTCGTCTTTTACATTTGTAAAATTATCGTTTCCTGCAATTGCATCTGCAAGCTCTTTCCTAAGTTCACGCAAGTTTTTTCCGTAAATGGTTTTTCTTTTTTTCCACCTATCAGAATATCTTGCCTGATACAGGCCATCTTTTCGTTGGCTTATTCCAACGCCTAACTCCTTTCCTTTTAAATCCTTTCCCATGATAAATCTCCTTTCTTTTGTCTAAGAAAAGAGCCTTGATATAGATATCATACTACAATAAGGCTCAAAACTCAAATAAAAATTGTTGTATATTTATACTTCATTTACCTT
>CAJTTU010000155.1 GCA_910579325.1 uncultured Lachnospiraceae bacterium
TGCCGCCGGATTTCTGGGAGCTGGATGAACTGGATGAGTTGGAATTGTATATCAATCATGAGGAACCTGCGCCGGAGGTCGAAGGACAGCTGATCTTTTGCGAGTAATCATGCGCAATTCCAACAAAACGCATTGCTGACACTTTTTGTCGAATATGACATACGAAAAGACCCGGGCAAAACGGTATCTTCCGTTTGGTCCGGGTCTTTGTTCACAAAATTTATATTGTCCGCTAATGATTCCGGGATACTGAGCTGTGAATTACCAGATATCCCCGATCGTAAACCCGTTCTGGAACGGATCGTCCTCATCCAGCACCCATTTGCTGTAGCCGTAAATCCAGCCGCCGCCGCCGACTACGGGCACAATGGCTTTATGTCCGTAAAAATCGTCGATTTCTTCCTTGATGAAACAATCAAACTGAATGCCTAACAGCCCTTCGTTTACAAAAGGATCTCCCACCTTAAGATTGCCCTTTGCGTGTTCAACCGCCATCAAAGCGCAGCAGCCTGTTCCGCAGACGCCCCTGTCCAGCGCTCCTGTCCATGTCTGGGGATTATCAAAATCAACGGGGCCGGTGGCATACCAATTGGAAGTCCTCATATAAGTGCCGGGCGTTACGGGCGGCTGATGCATCACGGAAAGGGTGATGCCAACCCCCGGATAATCCGGATGCTCCACCGGGCACTGCTCGATGGCGGCCGTCGTAATCAAAGACGACAGTTTGGAAATTTCTTTTCCGTTCTCAGGAAGCAATTCCAGCCCGTTCGTCCCATAGTCCTTAAACTGGGTGGAATCGATTAACGTGAAAAACATGCCGCCCCATGCAATATCTACTTTAACCTTCCCGATATGGGGAACGTCAATTTCCTTGTCAAGATAAACGGCAAAAGCAGGCACATTTTCAAACTCAACCTTAACGCACTTTTTCTTCACCAGGTCGCAGTATGCTTTAATGCCGATCACACCTGCGGGAGCCTCCAGATTAAACTCCATAATCTCATCCGTCATCGGAATCATGCCCGTTTCCAGAAGGGCTGTGGCCACCGCAATCGTATTGCCGCCGGACATCATCGGATACTCTACCTGCTCCATAATGATATAGCCGCATTTACAGTCTTCCCTGTTTGAGTTCACCAGAAGATTACAGCAGGTCGCCGGAATTCCCCGGGGTTCCCGGAGCATTAACAGCCGGATCTGGTCGTCATTTTTTTCCAGCCATTTCATTTTCTCATATACCGTATCCCCCGGAATCGAAGGCACACCGCTTGTCACGACACGCATGGGTTCTCCCTCATGAAATTCAACCGCATCAAACATTCTTTTAATAGCCATTTTCTCTCCTCCTAAATTTAATTGTTATTTTTTAATAATCCTCCCCGTCTTTCAGGGTCTTGTCATATTCTTTATATTTCGTAAATCCCTTTACCGAAGCGACGCACATAAAGAGCATCAGAATCAGCATCGGCAGCCCGAGAATAATACTGATGGTCTGTACCGCATTCAGCCCTCCCGAATACAGCAGCGCATAGGCAAGCAGGCTCATCAGAAATCCCCAGAACACCTTCAGCCATACCGGCGCAAAATTATCGCTGGCCGCCAGATCCTCATCCGTTCCCACACACATATCGGCAATCGTAAGCACCTCCGCCTCCGTCTGGGTTACGATGGAGAAAATCACTGCGATTACTGCTATAACGAGGATAATCGGCGCCAATGGCAGCTGCTTTAAGTAGGCAAAAAAGGCAATGGAATTTCCATACTCCGCAATCGCTTCCACAACAGCCGTCTGGCCATTCCTGAGCATATTCATCGCAGACGTTCCGAACACGCCCATCCATGCGATCAGGAACAGACAGGGGGCAAACAGGTTTACGATTACATACTCCCGGATCGTTCTTCCCTTGGAAAGCTTCACCTGGAACAGGCCGATCATCGGCGCGAAAGCAATCCACCAGCCCCAGTAGAAAATTGTCCAGCCGTTCACCCAGCCGCTTTCATATCCCGCCTCGGTATAGAAGGACTGGTTCAGGAAATTATTCAGATATTTTCCTACCGCGCTGACGGTATTATTCAGGCAGGTCAGTGTGCCGCCGGCAAAAAGGGCGAAAATCAGCAGGAAAATGAAAAGATACATATTTGTGGTACTGATCATGGAAATGCCCTTGTGCAGGCCGGTACAGGCGGCAAGAACGGCAATTCCCGCAAAACCAAGGCAGACAATCAGCGCCAAGACATCACGGCTGATGGTCACGCCGGTCATATACTGGATGCCCACCGTCAGCTGGTCGATGGCAAGGCCGAGGGTCGTGCCAAGTCCGGCTACCAGGCAGAAAATACACACTGCGTTAATAAAATATCTGAACTTTCCGGTGGCCTTATCTCCCATAATCGGAACCAGAGCGGACGCGATACTGAAAGGCTTTTTGGCGTTCCAGTACATAAAGCTGATACAGATACCCACACTTGTATAGGCGGCATAAGGATGGAGGGTCCAGTGATGCAGCACGTATTTCAGCGTATTCTCAAAAGCTTCCGCCGTTCCCCCTTCATAGCCCGCAAATACGGGAGGCGTCTGGTAGAAGGTCAGAGGCTCCGCCACGCACCAGTAGCAAAGGCCTGCCGCCATGCCGGAAGTCAGCACAATAGAAAACCATTTAAAAAAGGACATTTCCGGAACGGCATCTTTCCCTCCGATTTTAATTTTGCCGTATTTGCCAAGGCCTGCCCACAGACAGAACACAATCAGCAGCGTGGCTCCCAGCGTATAAAACCATTTAAAATTAGTTGTAACCCAGGCCAGCCCCGCATTCACAGCGCCTTCAAGCGCCGTGGGCGCAACCACGCCCACAATCGTAATGAGAACGCATAATATGGCTGGCGGAAAATAAGTCGCCTTGTTCAGTTTCTTTTGATTCTTCATCAGTCATCACCCCTCGTATAATATCCACTCTATATGTTCTGTTAGCTGCAGTGCCGGACGGAAATGGGGAATCCGCCTCATTCTTCCGCCGCTTTCTCGGCCTTTATTATTTTCTTCTGTTCTTCGGTCAGTGTCAAATCATATTCCAGCCTGTTTGTGGTTGCTTTTACAAAGCCGGCCGCATTGATCAGCAAAATGACCAGCACGGGAATACCCAGCACCAATACAGAGTGCTGCACCGAATCCAGTCCACCGGACAGCAGCAGGATATAACCCATCAGGGCAATCGCCGCACCCCAGAAAACTTTCAGAAACAGGGGGGACTTCTGCTCGCCGATCTCCGTTTCGCCACGGTCTGCCGCCGTCATACCGGCCATGGTGTAGACCATGGACTCATTTTGCGTGATAAACGACATAAATATGGCGCCAAACCCCAAAATGGTCAGAATTGATGTCAGCGGCAACTCCTTCAGGTAGGCGAACAACGCCACTGGGAACCCGAACTCCTGAATGGCCTCCCAAATGGGCGCGCCATTCATCTGCTGATAAATGGCAGAGGATCCGAAGGTGCCGAACCAGATCACGACAAAACCAATGGGGATGAACATGTTGACCATAACAAATTCCCGGACGGTGCGCCCCTTTGCCAGTTTCATCAGGAACAGGCCGGTCAGCGGCGCAACGGTCAACCACCAGGCCCAATAGAACAGTGTCCATCCGCCAATCCAGCCGGACTGGAAAGCCGGTTCCAGATAGAAGGACTCCGGGATAAGGATTTGCAGATACTTACCCACTGCCGTTACCATATTGTTGACCGTAAACTGTGTGCCGCCGAAAACGAAGGCCCAGCCTACCAGTACGATAAACACGATCATATTGGCCGACGAAACATATTTGATGGCCTTATGGACGCCGGAGGCCGCGCAGATGATGCCGATCACCGCAATCACCGTGATGATGATGGGCGCCATGATGCTGTCCGGCAGGGTGTTACCGTAGGCATATTTCAGCCCGGCCTCAATCTGCAGCGTTGCCATGCCCACATTGACCCCCAGGGTCGCCACCATGATATACATGCACAGCCAGTTGACCAGCTTGCCAGGCAGGCCCTGCTCACCCTTTTCTCCCAACAGTGGGTACAGGCCGGAGGACAGGGAGAACGCCCGCTTGGTATTCCAATACACGAAGGCAAACCCCAGTCCCGCGCCACAGTAGATCGCATAGGGATGGAACCCCCAGTGGAAAAACACATAGGCCAACGCGGTTTCTGCAGCCTCCGGACTGCCGGAGGCAATACCGGTAAAGACCGGCATATCGGAGAAGTTCATCAATCCTTCGCCCACACCATAGAACACAACGCCCAGCGCCATGCCGGAGGTAAAGGTAATAGCAATCCAGGACAGCATGCTCATATTGGGCTTCGCGTCTTTTCCGCCCAGGCGGATCTGCCCCACCTTGCTGAATCCGGCCCACATGCAGAAAACCAAAAGGACAAACAGGCCGATATCATAGAACCAGCCCAGGTTGTTCGTAACGAACTGAAACAGGACATCAATGAATTTGCCAAACATTTCCGGCGCAATGACGCCAATAAGGATGACAGCAACCGTCAAAATTGCCGGTACTACAAACTCGTTTTTATCTACCTTCTTAAAGAAATTACCCATTTTTACCCCTTAATCCATTCGTGATCCTTTGGCGGCTTTCTTTATGGCCTCCTAAGCCACAGGATAAGCCGCAGCTTTTACAAGTTGTTTCGTTTTTTCAAATTTTATTTCAGCAGATATACGCAGCTGCCGCCGCTTCAATCGGTACGCCGCAGGCCAGATCCGCCGCCTGGACGCAGACCCTTGCGATACTCTCTTTTGAACCGCCCGCCGCTTCCACAACACTGAGCAAATTCCGCAGTGTTAAAAACGTAGCTTCTTTTATTTCATACACAAAGCTGCCATCTTTTTTCTCCGGAATCGCCCCGGATGTCAGCAGCAGATTCCCGCATTTCATCCCATGGCAGTAGGGACCCAATGCTGGAGCCAGTTCCTGGCTAAAAATTTTCTCCATTCTTTTTTCACCTCCTCCTAATTACAGTTTCGCAGCTCCCCTCCCGGTGACGGTTCGCTACTGATTGATAGATTATTTCAGGCATTTTCCAAATGTAAAATCCGCATGATAAGACGTAATCGACGCTTCCGGGTCCAGCTTCTCCACGATATGCTGGATCCGGCTCACATCGCTTTTTTCTGTGAGCAGCGCCACCTTATCCCCGCTTTCAAACAGAACCCGGCAGGGCTTTCCCCTCGTCCGCATCTGTTCCGACACCTGAGCCGCCTCTTTTGTCATCACAACCGAAAGGGTCTTGACCTTCGGGCCATAGATAACTAAATCAATCGCTACGACACAGATATATAAATCGATCACAGAATACAAAAACAGATCCCAGTTTTTTAATACGATGCTCCCACAGGTGATAATAATAAAATCG
>CAJTTU010000156.1 GCA_910579325.1 uncultured Lachnospiraceae bacterium
CATTCCATTTGTAAACAATCCTCAAAATCCGAAAACTTTTCATTTTGAAGTCCGCTCAATAGTTTATCCTGATCTATCCCTTCAGTATCGAAAATCTTAAACAGATTTATTAATATCTCCCGTCTCTCCTTTGCGCTATAATCTTTTCTTAGGATAAAATACATATTAGAAATGGAATGAGCCGCAATACATCCTTTTATCTCTCCATCCGTACAGGCCATAACAATTTTCTTTGCGTCTTCATAAAAAGGCTCTCTCGAAAGAAGATAATCTAACAATACATTCGTATCAATCAGAATCCTGCGCACCATATTTGTCCTCTCTATATGAAGCTAACTCTGCGTCATAATCCGTAACCGTTCCCTTTTTCCGCAACTGCTCTAATTTTTTGAAGGCTTCTTTTTTTTCAGACTGATTATCATGATACAACCCGTTTACACCCCGTATGATCTGGACTATATATCTCAATCTGTCTTCCGGCATTTCCTCCAACAACTGTATAGCCTCTTGTCTGATTGCTGTCATAATACACCTCCGCTCATACAACATGCATCTCTTCTCAGTTACATTATAGCATTCATCCGCAATTCCTTCAATCGCTAAAAATAACAAAGCAGCCTACACCCCATAATACCCCCGAATCGCCTGCGCCACATATGCGGAACACCCTTTCCCGAACTGGCTGTCGGTTGCTTCTGCCAGCTTTCCATTTTGCAGGTATTCCTTTGCCAGGTCCAGCAGGATATTTCTTGCGTTATCCAGCGCAAACATCTTTTTGTAATTCTCCGCAAGCATCTCAACGGCAGAATGTTCCAATTCTTTATCACCGTTCTCTTTGGCAGCCATAAACCGGCGATAAATTTTCTCATTTACCTCCTGCTCCTCTTTGATTTCCCCGGGATCTCCGGTCGCCTGCATCACCGCTTCCATCGCTTTTTCCTTGCTTCCATACCATTTCAACAAATCCGCCACAACCTGTTCATTGGCAAAGCCGGAGGATAAATGCTCTCTGAATTTTTCCATGCTCCCGTATTTTTCCACCTGTTCGTCAATGCTCTCCTTTGACATGCAGCTTAAAGTATGGTCTATGATTTTTTGCACATCTTCAGTGTTAAACGCTTCAAAACTCATCGTATTCACTCCCTTCATCACATCCGCGATCAGCTCAATAATGCCGTTCAACCGGTTTCGCTTATGTTCCAGCAACGTCTTCTGCACGGATAAAGCCTGTTCTCTGTCATAATCGGGATTATCCATCATCTCTTTGATATCGGCCAGTGGAATTTCCAGTTCCCGAAAGAACATAATTTCCTGCAGCTTTTCCAGCGCTTTGTTGTCATAGAGCCGGTATCCCGCTTCCGTTAATTCCGTCGGTTTCAGCAAACCGATCTCGTCATAATACCGCAGCGTCCTGATGCTTACCCCGGTGATCTCTGACATGTCCTTTACCGTTTTCATGGCTTCCTCCTTTCGAATCCATCATAAACCGTTACGCTGCGGGAGAGTCAATACATGAATTAATATTTTTTGATTATTGTAAACCAAAATCTATTTATCTAAAAAAATAGTTTCATACATGGCACGAACAGCATTGACATACGCATAAAAAAGGCGCATAATACATCATATAGGGAGGGTTCATTATGACAGTACGGGAAATATTTAAAGGTGCTTCGTAAAAATGGATGGTATATCACTAACCAGGAGGGCTCTCACATCAGTTTAAAGCACCCGACCAAGCCCGGAAAAATTACGGTACCCAACCATAATGGAGATTTGAAAACAGGCACTCTGAACAGTATTTATAAACAGGCCGGACTTAAATAACGATACGGTCTGGTTTTCTCAAAGAGAGGAGCATATTTATGCAGAATTTAACATATCTCGCGGTTTTTGAACCGTCAACAGATGGTTCATACAGCATTTATTTTCCTGATTTACCCGGATGTATCAGCGTTGGAAGCAATCTGGAAGAAGCTGCGCGAATGGCAGTAGAAGCCGCAAGTCTCCACGTATACAGCATGGAATGCGACCATGAGGAAATCCCCATTCCATCCGTAAACCTGTCAAGAGAAGATACGGAGGGCAACATTGTTATGCCAGTCACAATCCATCCTGATCTGTTCCGCGTAAAAAAGGACAATGAGCGCGTTAAAACAAATATCACTCTTCCCGCATGGCTGAAAAGAATTGCTGAAGAAAATAAGGTAAACTATTCCCGGCTGTTGGAAACCGCCCTGATCGATTATCTGCAAATTCCTATGTCAGGCAGATAATAAGCTTTAACGCATTTTGCCGGATACTCTGTAATAATAGAGCCGGGAACTTTTTTATTCCCGGCTCACATCTGTCCTTTCCCCATTATAAAACATTAAATCAAACTCCCCCCTGAATCATCTCCCTGTGATACTGCAGCGTATACAAATCATAATACCGCCCCTTACAATTCAGCAATTGCTGATGGGTACCCTGCTCCATGATCCGACCATGGGAGAGCAGGATAATATTGTCGGCGTGCTGAATGGTGGAAAGCCTGTGGGCTACGATCAGCATCGTGCCGATATTTTTCATTTTCTCTAAGCTGTCCTGGATCAGCAGCTCCGTCTCCGTGTCAATATTCGCGGTAGCCTCGTCCAGAATCATAACCGAAGGCTTGTGGATTATGGTGCGGGCAAAGGAAAGAAGCTGGCGCTGTCCGGCGGAAAAATTATTGCCCCGCTCCCGCACGACCTCGTCCAGGCCCTTTCCCAGCTTACGGATAAACGAATCGGCATTCACATAACGGCAGGCCTCCCAGACCTCCTCGTCGCTCACATCCTCCTTGCGCAGCAGAATGTTTCCGCGGATATCCCCTGAGAACAGAAACACGTCCTGAAGCATCTGCCCGAAATGCCGCCGCAAAGACGCGATCTTGATCTTCCTGATATCGATACCGTCGATCAGTATCCGCCCCTTCTGAATATCATAATTGCGGCAGATCAGCCCAAGGATCGTGGTCTTGCCGGAACCGGTGGAGCCCACAAAAGCCACCGTCTGCTTCGGCTCCACATGAAAGGACACGCCTTTTAACACCCATTCGCCGGGCTTGTAGCAGAACCATACGTCCCTGAATTCAATCTCCCCCTGAAGTTCCGGAAGCTCCATGGCATCGGGACTGTCAACCACCTCAGGCTCCATATCCAGAATGGTGAAAATCTTCTCCGCGGCGGCAAAGGAGCGCTGCAGCGTATCGAACTGCTCCGCCAGTGTCTGGATCGGATTGAAAAAACGGGAAATATACATATAAAAGGACACCATAATGCTGCTGTCGATCACCTGCCCGAAATAGTGGATATCCCTGATATACCCTTTGGATCCGAAATAAAACAGAAACAGATTTGAAGAGATATACAGCATATACACCATGGGCCGGAAAATGCCGAATACATACATCCGGTTGAATTTGGCTTTCTGCAGGCTTCTGCTGCGGATCAGGAAATCCCCGAATTTCTGCTCCTCTCTGTTAAATATCTGCGTGATCTTCATGCCGGACAGGTTTTCGGACAGATAAGTGTTGATTTCCGTGGTGGCATCGTTCACTTGACGGTGTACCCGGCGGGAAAACTTTCTGAAAACCACGGTAAACAGCACCACAAAAGGCACAAAACAAAGCACCATCAGCGTCAGCGCATAGTTCATCATCAGCATGGCTCCCAGCACGCCTACAACCACCATGGCATTTTTAACCAGCGTCACCAGTACGTTGGTAAACATATAAGAGATGGAATTGGGATCGTTGGTCACTCTCGTCACCAGCTTGCCCACAGGGATATTGTTCAGCTGTTCATGGCTTAAACTTTCAATATGGGTAAACACATCCAGACGGATCTGAGACAGGATTTTCTGGCCTGTTTTTTGCAGGATCATTGCCTGTAAGTAGGTGCAGACCAAAGACACCGCCAGAATTCCCGCGTACAATGCCACCATGGCATACAGCCGGCTCAGTTCAAAATCATTCTTGATCAGTCCCTGAATCCGTCCGACTAACAGTGGGGAAACCAGGTCATACAGAATCGCAAGCAGCATGATAAAAAACACCAGCACAAAACTTTTCCAATAGGGTTTTGCGTACCGCAAAAGACGCCGGATAATCTCCCCGTCCGGCATCTTCCGTTCCTGTCCGGCCACATCCTTTTCCCTCCGAAGCGCCGCATAGGCCAGCAGAAAAACGATCGTAAAAGCGCCGATAACAGCGCCAACAATTAAAATAGGCAAATATTCACTCATCCGTCTCATCTCCCTCCTCCAGCTTCTGCAGATCCACCATCTTCCGGTATTCGGGGCAGGAGGCATACAGCTCCTCATGGGAACCTGCCGCTGCCAGCGCTCCGTCTTCCAGAAAAAGAATCTTGTCCATCCGTTCAATCGTGGAAACCCGGTGGGCAATCAGGATGGTCGTCTTGCCCCGTCTGGCCAGGCGCAGGTTTTCCAGGATCACGGCCTCGGTTTTTGTGTCTACGGCGGATACGGAATCGTCCAGGATCAGTATGGGAGCATCCTTCATCAGCGCCCGGGCAATGGAAATTCTCTGCTTCTGGCCTCCGGAGACCGTAACGCCCCGCTCGCCTAAAACGGCGGCGTAGCCCTCCTGAAACTCCCGGATATTATTATGTACGTCCGCAAGCTCTGCCGCCCGGGTGACAGCCTCGCTGTCACATCCTTCCACACCGAAGGCAATATTGTTTTCAATCGTATCCGAGAACAGAAAATTATCCTGGGGCACATAGGCGCAGCAGGCTCTCAGATCCTGGATTTTCACATCATTTACGTCCATGCCGTCCACAAACAGCGTGCCGTCCGGCACATTATAGGTGCGCAGGAGCAGGTCTACCAGCGTTGTCTTGCCGGAACCCGTTTTCCCTACCAGCCCTATGTTCTCTCCTGCCTGAATGGCGACAGATATATCTTTCAGCACCTCTGTTTCGCTGCCCGGGTAACGGAATGACAGATGACGAAACTCAATATCGCCCCTGACATTTTTCAGCTCCTTCGCGCCTTCTCTGTCCGCCACGGTGACTTCCGCGTCCAAAAGCTCTTCCAGACGGTTCAGGGATGCCTTGCCCCGGGATGTCATATCGATCAGCTCGGAAACTGCCATGATCGGCCAGACGACCGCATTGAAATAACCGATAAACTCCACAAGCTGCCCCGCATTGAACCTGCCTTTGTACACCAGATATCCGCCGTAGCCTAAGATGATACAGACCACACTCTCCACGAACAGCATCACCAGAATCCGCAGCAGCACGGAGTATCTCGTATGGGCGATATTGGCCTCCTCATTCTCCTCATTCAGCTTTCGGAAGGCCATCAGCTCCACGGCCTCCTTGACAAAGG
>CAJTTU010000157.1 GCA_910579325.1 uncultured Lachnospiraceae bacterium
CATTATTTCTTTGTGTTTTTAGGGGTAATTTTACATTCGGGAGAGTACGAACTTTTGTTCTGGGGTTCTTTTGCCAAAAAGTATAAACGATTTGGCGAAAGTCGGATACAATTTGCCGAAAAGTATAGGGGGGGCGCCAAATAGTGTATGAGAGAATTGATAAAAAGATAATGGGAAAATGATAAGGAGCTGTAAAGGCTCTTTTTTTGCTTTTCATTCCCGGAAAATAGTCGTTTCGTAAACGGTAGATAGTGCGTACCTCGACTGATATGAAGAAGTATGGGAGAATAGACTATATTTCTATCACGAGTATCAAAAGTTAAGTTTCAACTTTTGATACCGATATACGGAGGTAAGTTTATGAGTTCAGAAACAACTATGATGGCCGAGCAGTACCGTCTCCGGGAATGGGCCGACCAGATCAGGGACTGCCAGAGCCGTCCGTCCGGCATGAGCGTCGTCAGCTGGTGTGCCTGCCACGGTATCACAAAAGCGAATTATTATTACAGGCTCCGCCGTGTGAGAGAAGCCTGCCTTGAAACCATGCAGGGGGAAATAACCGTGCAGCGGATAGTCCCTGTACAGCCCGGGCTTTTACAGCAGCAGGAACAGAAAGACGGCAATGCACAGCCGGGACTGGATATTTCCATAAAAGGGGGTTCCATCCATGTAACAGAATCCACGCCCATGCCATTGCTTGCGGCAGTTCTTGAGGTGATGCAGAATGCTTAATGATGCCATCTGTTTCAAGGCAGTTTATATTGTCTGCGGATACACAGACCTGCGCTCCGGCATGGACCGGCTGGCGGCGCTCATTGAAACGCAGACCGGGAGCAGACCGTATGTCCCAGACACGCTTTATCTTTTCTGTGGGCGGCGCACCGACCGCATCAAAGGACTTGTATGGGAAGGGGACGGCTGGCTTCTGTTATACAAGCGGCTGGCAGAAGGCCGGTTCCAGTGGCCGCGCAGTCCCGAAGAAGTGCGTGAATTAACGCTACAGCAGTTCCGGTGGCTGATGGAGGGGCTGACGACCGCCCCGAAGAAATCGGTCAGGCCAGTGGAACCGCCGGAATATACGGGATAACTTTGTGCAAAACGGAGAATTTCCAGGGCGTTTTTTGCACCGGGAAAACAGTCTTACCACGTTTCTGCGGAGCCGTGTATCTGGCTGTAAAAAGGACCGGGAAAGGGTCAGGGACACCCCTTTTCTTTTCTTAAAGATCCACAAAACAGCGGGATACAGCGGCTTCTGCCGCTGTTTTAAGCATAGGCATTATGACGGACGCCCTGCTACGGCGAATTCGCAAAAACTGCCGTTTTCTGCTATACTGAAACCAGCGGGAGGCAGAGGCATGGCTTTGGAATATACAGAAGAAAAACTGAACAGCCTTGACAAGGAGACCCTTATCCAGCTGTTCCTGTCACAGCAGGAGCAGCTGAAGCAGATCGACCATAATCTCCAGCTGGTGCTGGAACAGATGGCGGACTTAAAACGGCACCGTTTTGGCCGGTCAACAGAGAAACATGAAATGGAAGACCAACTCTCTTTTGTGGAAGCGGACGGGAAAATCGTATTCTTTAATGAGTCAGAAGCCGTTGTGGATGAGGAATCCGTAGAAGAAGCGGAAACAGTTTCCCGCAGAAAACCAAAGAAAAAACAGGGAAAACGGGAAGAAGACCTGGACGGGCTTCCAGTAGTTGTGGTCGAACATTCCATGGCGGATGCGGAATTGGAGGATATGTTCGGGAAAGACGGCTGGAAGCAGCTTCCTGATGAGATATACCAAAGGTACAGTTTTACGCCGGCGAAAATCGAGGTGGAGGAACACCATGTCAGGGTATATGCCGGGAAAAAGACGGACGAAATCGTCAGAGCACCGCATCCGGAGAGCCTGTTGAGAGGGAGCCTCGTGTCCCCTTCGCTGGAAGCGGCAGTGATGAATGCCAAATATGTCAATGCCGTCCCGCTTTACCGGCAGGAACAGGAATTTGAGCGGTACGGACTGCACATTTCAAGACAGAACATGGCAAACTGGACAATCCTGTGTGCGGACCGTTACCTTGCAGTACTTTATGATCACCTGCATGAAAAGCTGTATGGTTACCATGTCCTGCAGGCAGACGAGACTCCAGTACTGGTAAATAAGGACGGCCGTCCTGCCGGGAGCAGAAGCTATATGTGGGTGTACCGCACCGGGCGGATGTATACAGACAGGCAGATCGTCCTGTATGAATACCAGAAGACCCGTAATGCCAGCCATCCGAGGGGATTCTTAAAGGATTTCAACGGGGTATGTGTCACGGACGGTTATCAGGTTTACCACACGGTCGAAAATGAGCGTGAAGACTTAAAGATTGCCGGATGCTGGTCCCATGCGAGGCGCAGGTTTGATGAAGCAGTAAAAGCGCTGCCGAAAGCAAAGCAGAAGGACAGCCGCGCATACCTTGCGCTGACCATGATACAGGCCATCTGCCGGGAGGAAAAACTGCTTAAAGATCTTCCGGCAGGGGAACGCAAAATTCGCCGCCAGCTGAGTGTAAAACCCCTGGTGGAGGCTTATTTCGTATGGGTGCGGGAAAACCTCCCGAAAGTGCCGCAGAAAAGTAAGACATGGGAAGGCTTCAGCTATTCACTTAACCAGGAAAAATACCTCAAAGTATTTCTGGATGACGGTGAAGTCCCGATGGATAATAATGCGGCGGAACAGTCGATCCGGGGATTCTGTATCGGCAAGAAAAACTGGGTGATGATCGATACGGTTGCAGGGGCAAAGTCCAGCGCCATTATATACAGTATTGCTGAAACCGCAAAAGCCAACAATCTGAAACCGTATGATTATTTTGAATACCTGCTCACTGAAATCCCAAAGCATCTGGACGATACTGACCGCAGTTTTCTGGATGACCTGCTTCCATGGTCACCGAACCTGCCTGCGAACTGCCGGAAGCCCGGTAAAGAAGAAGTGAAATAAAGACTGGAGCAAATCTGTTTCTATCATACAGGTTTGCTCCAGTTTTGTATAGGTACTCACTATCTACCGTTTACGTAAAACCGGAGCTTCGGCCCCAGTTTTACTACACAGAAAAATCCATATAATACTGCTCATCATCCAGCTTATAAAACGTAACATCTGTACGTCCATACGCCTCCAGATCACTTCTCCAGATATAAGCGCCATTCGCCAGCCCCAGCCGGTTCCTGAAATACTCCCCAAGCTGTGCATTACTAAGCGGCGTTGTAATCGCCTTATTCCCCTGCTGTTCCACCCTCAAGATCAGCTGATGTCCGTCATCCGTAACCACCGTAAAATGCTGTTTGTTCAACGGGAAAAAGCCTGTCCGGACCATCGGTGCCGGCAGCGGTATGTACGCCTCATTCTTATTCCGCCTGCTTCTCTGCCCCCAGTTCAGCCCCGATTTCGTCCCCACTTCTCCATTCTCCGAAAGCAGGGAAAGCGTTATCATTTCTATATTCTCCCCCGACAAGCTGCCGACCGGCTTATTTTCCATATCCAAAACGCTGTGCGTGGGATACAGCACAACATATTCCTCAACTTCGGCATGATTGCAGAATATCGTATCATTTTCCACACCGCAGTAATACCGATATGCTTCCAATGCGTCACATTCCACCATATATTCCCTGCGCTTTTCCCCAAACGCACTCTGCGTAAAATTTGCCGAACCCGCAAACGCCACAACCGGCTCATCCCCCTTCAGCCAGACATACACCTTCGCATGTACCGGCGCAGAATCATACACATAACTGCACTGATAATGCGCCACCTCCTGGGGCATCCTCTCCTTCTGCAGCTCCTTAAATCCCTCATGGACAGCAATACTGAGACCGTCAAAAGGAACCATCCCCACAATCAAAGAGATGTCAATAAGACCGGATTTAAACTCCTTCAAATTCTTTATCAGCCATGAAGCCATATTCGGCGTTGCATACCCCGACAAAATACACAGCCTGTCCGCCCCCGTGCGGAGCGGTTCAAACAATACCCTTCTCGCCAGCTCTGAATACTTCATGACACCTTCCTTTCAAACACAACAGCTCCCTTATTCACTGTCATCCGTTATATCATAATAAACCATCTTATCCGGTAGTTTGATATTCGGGATCCAGATCTTCTCTCCGCCCCAGCCTTTTTCTCCTGTCATCTGGTACATCGTAAGAACAATCTTATCCGTGACAGACGCGCCCAGCTGCCAGTCATTGGGAGACAGCAGCGCACCCGTCCCCTTTGCCACATTCCTGTTCCTCCTAACAATCAGAACCCCCTGGCCTGCCGGTTTTTCAGCAAGCACCATATCAATAATAGAACGGAAAACACTGACCTTAAAATCATCCTCCGACTTGATATGGGAAAGAACCTCCTGCATCAGACGAAGGCTCACCTGATAGCAGGACCGTGACTCATCAAACGCTTCCAGAAGCCGGTCAATATCAGCAATCGTATCATTCTCCGGCGAATACGGATAATAATTTGTCCCCCCGGAAATCATGGCCAGCTTCTTATTATCCAAAACATTCTTCCTTGTCGGATTCAACCCCTCCGGATAATAAATCTTCACATCCGCCGTTCCCCTCTCCACCTGGGAGATAATAGAATTATTCGTTGCATTGATATCCGCAAACAGCTTATATAAATGCTCGTCAATAAACACCTTCATAAGCCCGGCATCCCTGTCATAGCCGAACATACGGCTGTGCTGCCACATCGTATCCGCCTGCGGCTTTTTCGCCGTCCTGGTATAATAAATCGTCTGGAGCCCCGCAAAAGTAACACCCCGCCCCAGCGTATTCCCGCCAATGATCACATTAGAGCCCGATACATAATCATCACTTCCCACACCGGAACTTCCGTTCATAACCAGAACTTTAATCTCATCATTCTCCAGCAGTTTCTGTATAAAATCCAGCACCTCTCCAAACGGCTTTTTCTCAAACTTAACCGGATTCAGCTGTTCATACCTCTGCCTGACCTGCACAGTAAATCCCTCATCCCTGCATCTCCCCTTAAAATCTTCCAAAACCTTAAATACATCCTGCTGGTACTTTCCATGCACCGCCTTCCGCACACTGGGATGAATCAAAAAGTTTGACACCCTTTTCCCCGCCGTCAGCATGATTCCCGATACCACCAGATGGTGCATTAACGCCTCTTCCAGTGGAT
>CAJTTU010000158.1 GCA_910579325.1 uncultured Lachnospiraceae bacterium
CCAGCCGCATATGTTGTATTTTAGCAGATGCCCCATTTCCGCTAAAATACTGCGTTTGCCGAAAATGTTTACATCTACAGTTCACAACATATCACATCGCCGTCCTCCCTGGCCTTTGTAAGGATCCGGTCCGACTCCGCCTGGGCGGTATGGATGGATGTCTCATACTGCTTTTTCAGCTCCATCGCTTTCTTTTCCTTCTCACTGGCAGAAGCGAACTGCTCCTCCAGCAGCGCTTTGCGCTGATCCAGCACCCGGATTACAGGTCCGAATAAAAACTTTTTCAATAACAAATAAAGCACTATCAGATCCACCACGATAAAAAGAATATTAAAAAAATCAATCGTAAGCACTTTATTTCACCGCCTTTCGTATTCCAGTTTCGCAGACGCCTGTTATCCCAGAAACAGGATAATGCACAGCGCGATTACAAACCCGTACACTGCCGTCGCTTCTGCCAGGGCGCAGCCCAGAAGCAGGGAGGTTCTGATTTTGCCCTCTGCCTCCGGCTGCCTGGCGATGGCGTCCACCGCCCTGCCCGTGGCGATGCCAATGCCCACGCCCGCTCCGACGCCTGTGAATACAGCGATACCCGCTCCGATCGCAATCATTGTAGCCATAATATAATCCTCCTGTATGATCTTTAAATTATTCCTCGTCCTCGACAGCCTCATTGATAAACAAAGCCGTCAGAAAAACAAACACATAGGCCTGAATCAGCCCGTCAAATATATCAAAATAAAAACTGAAAGGCAGCGGCACGATCACGGGAACAATCAGCTTGATCAGCTCCATAATCACAAAACCACCCAGCACATTTCCGAACAGCCGCATACACAGCGACAGAGGCCGTATAAACAGCTCCAGAATATTGATTGGCGTTACGATGGCCACCGGTTTGGCAAAACTTTTCAGCCAGCCTCCCACCTTTTTTTCATGAATACCGGCATATTCCACCAGTACGATACTCATCAGCGCCAGCGCCCCGGTCACATTCAGATCTTTGGTGGGCGGTTTAAAACCGAAGAGACCGATCACATTGGCCATGCCGATATAGATCAGCACGGTGCAGAGATAAGGGATGTACCGCCGCCCTTTTTTTCCCACCAGGCCGTCGAAAAAGTCGTACAGAAAACTGATTCCCGCTTCCAGCGCCAGCTGCGTTCTTCCGGGGGATTCCACTTTCAGATTCCGGACCAGACATACCGAGACCAGCACCAGAGCCGCCATAATAATCCAGGTAACCACTACCGATTCCAGAACCCTGACGCCGCCGAAAGCCGGTATGGTGAATACAGTCTCGCAGTTCAGCTCCTCCAGAAGCTTTTCCGCTAACTCCTTCATCTTTTGATTCGCTTCCTTTCCATAATAAATATAGGGCAGATTTTTTACTTCATCGGAGATACTTTCCCATAAAAAGCTTGCCTAAAGGGTATCTTAATTTCATTTGATTTACTTGTCAATGAAAAGAGCGCTTTCACTTCCCACAAATATCATTTGTTATTTTTATGTAATAGTTCCAGTTTTATTTACAGTACCTTTATATTTTTTACCAAATGATTTACTTTTTATTTATTTAATTATTCAATTTGAAGTTTTGCAGATAATATTATCCAAATTTTTATGCGTAATATAGTTAAAAATGCCATACGAATTATCCAATTTCAGTAAAATATCGAGTTCTTTCTCCATATCCGGCAATTCCGCAGCCATTCGACGGAAACGATCTGCCGCCGGACAGGGTATATCGTTTTCTGAAAAGCCGCCGCTATGACAGATTTGCCGGCGAGCAATTATGCCGGGAGGATATAAGATAGAAAAAATAATAGATTACAGACTGACTCCCGACACTCTGGTTATGACAGCCGGAAACGGGAATCGGATTGAAGCTTAATTACCGCGTGTTACGGGAAAAGCTTCAAAAAGAACCTGCTTCCGAAGCCTTAGATGTGCTGTGGATACAGCTGGAAAAATATGAATCCCTTTTGCGGGATGCCAGCGTCCGGTAAAAAATAAAGAGCATAATCAATATTGCCGTATATCAAATATTCATAAAAAAGATATAAGCCGGCCCTTTGTTATTGGGCTGGCTTATTTACCTCTCATGCCTCCAGCAGCTCCATCCCTCCCTGCTTCCTAGCCGCTCCCACGCACAAAACAACACCCGCCAGGAAAATCACCGCCGCTGCCGCCGCCAGGCCTGTGCTGGCCAGAAGCCCCAGCAGCACCAGCACCGCGCACCAGGTCCCGTACGTCCAGTTTGGCCAGCAAAACGCGGCATACAGAAAAGAATACATCCTGCACCGAAAAAACACCCCGCTCCCCCGGGAAAGAAACAGGCCGCCACGCTTCGTCCGCCCCGTAAAAGGTTTCCTGCCCATGGAAATATTCCCGGCCTGGTTCTCCATCCTCTCCCGGCAGATAATCAGGCTCTGTCTCTTCCGCCGCAGCGGCGTCATACCGTTCCAGAATACTTTTGGCCCCATGGATTCGTCCCTCTATATTCCCCGTCTCCTCGCTGGTCAGATAAGCGCTCAGCCGCATGGCATCCGCATACATGGCGTTCAGGTCAGCCGCCTGCCCTCCTGCCACATTCTCCACGGCATTCTGATAAAATCCGGTATATTCCTCAAAGGTGGTCAATCCGTATTGTTTCGTGTAAGCAAATTCCGCCACATACGCATCCGCCTCGGCATACAGCTTTGGAAGCATTTGCGTAAGCCGCTTCTTTACCTCGTCGGTCATTCTGGTCCCGCTTTCCCGCACCAAATCAGCCGCCACCATAAACTCACCGGCATTCTGGGGGCCGTTCGGAAAATAGCGGATATGAAATTTCAGAAACATCGTATAGTACACAAATCCCAGCAAAACCAGTACCGCCAGCATACCCGGCCGCCAGATTTTTTCATTTCTTCTATTAACATTTGGCAAGTATCCTCCTCATGTAATCAAATATTTCGGATAGAAAATTCAATGTTTTCAAGCCATCCAAAATCTGACTTTTGACACTCTAATCTCAATAATTAAACGCACTTACAGCCAATAAGAAGTTTCTCTTTTCAATACTTTGCTGAATCGCTGAAAACAAACAGTATCCGTTTTTTTCATGTCTTTTCAGGCTCAATTAATATCTTCCTTCATCATATGATGAAAGCTGACTGCCAGCAATATTAGACACAGCACAATACACAACGCCGCCGTGGCGCATTCCTGCCAGGGAACCGCCCCGCTGATCAGCATATCGGTAAACCATTGGTTCTGCGACCACCACAGGCCGGCAGCGGCTTTCACATACTGGATCTTCCTTCCTGTCCTGGTAACACAAATGGTCAGATGGGTGCGGGCGGTCCGCTCACTGCCGCTGACCGACAGCGCCATCAGCATCGCCAGCACCATGGCCTCGGTAATCAGCATACGGCACTGGGTCTGAAACAGCGCATCCGCCACCGGCTGGGTCATCCCGGCGCTGCTGATATCCAGAGAGTCATTTCGCTCTGCCAGCAGGTCTACGGCCTCCTGCTGCTTCTCATACTTCCGTTCCATCATCCGCGCCGGCCAGCCTGTGATATAAAACTGCCGCAGCAGCCCGTCGGCCAGCTTCATACAGCTGTAATCCGCGAAGATATCCTCCCGGTCCGCTGTTTCCCGCAGAAACCGTTCTCTGTAAAGAGGCTCCTGTTCCCCTTTCGCCTGGACTGCAATCTGTCCATCCTGGTCTTGTCTGTCCTGATCCTGCCCTTCTTTGCGCTGCTCATTCTGTTCTTCCCCGTCCTGTTTTTCCCATGGCAGCGTTTCATCCTTTGCGTCCATATTCCGCATATTTTTCCCTGCCCCATCCATCGCTTCCGTAAATTCCCGACCCATCCGCCGCCCGGTTTCCTTCGTCATCCGAGCCACATAAATGGCATAATCTCCGCCCGGCTCAAGATACCGATCCTCCGCAGCCAGAAAAATCTGAAAAACGATACAGAGCAGCAAAAACACCAAAATCATGGGCTGAGACCAAAGCTTTTTCATTTCCCAGCAGAGTAAGTCCCAATTTGCCGCGCCCCTTATAACGAAACCATCCTTTCGGATATCAGCCGCTTTATCATCCATGCCGTTTCCCTCAAGTGAAATCCTGTTCTTATGCCTCGGCTTCATCATAATTCCTTATTCCGCCTCCCCCAGAACATTGCCAAAATCACTCCCCATAAATATACAAAAACGCATCCTCCAGCCCCGGCTCCACCGCCACAGCCTGAACCGGCGGACAGTCTGCGACCACCCGCAGCATCGTCCCCCGTCCC
Source organism: uncultured Lachnospiraceae bacterium (assembly GCA_910579325.1). GTDB lineage: Bacteria > Bacillota > Clostridia > Lachnospirales > Lachnospiraceae > Paralachnospira_A. The sequence goes on from CAJTTU010000158.1 coordinate 4,290, forward strand.
CCCTGCCGCTCGCCCAGCAGAAAGGTCTCCGCTCCCAAAGGCAGCTCTGCCGGAACTTCGAATACCTTTCCTCTCAGCGCGGCACAGATATTGGCCGGGCTGTCGCAGCAGTACAGCCGGTGGTCTCTGAGCATAATCACCTGGCTGGCAATGGTTTCGATATCCGACACGATATGGGTAGAGAGAATCACGATCCTGTCTTTAGCCAGACTGTGAATCAGGCTGCGGAACCGCACCCGCTCCTTCGGGTCAAGCCCTGCCGTGGGCTCATCCAGGATCAGCAGCTTCGGATCGTTCAGCATGGCCTGGGCGATCCCCACCCGCTGAATCATACCGCCGGAAAACTGCCGCATTTTTTTTATTCCTCACCCCGGACAGCGCCACCAGTTACAGCAGTTCGTCGATTCTCTCTTCCGCATATTTTTTTCCATACGCTGCAGCGCCGCAATATACCTTAAAAACTGTCTGGGCGTCTGATTTTTATAGTATCCGAATTCCTGGGGCAGATAACCCAGAAGCCCTCGGTAATCCTCGTCCATTTCCAGAATATCCCTCCCATCCCAGCGGATCGCGCCGGAGGTGGGAAACAAAAGGGTAGCCAGCATTTTCATCAAAGTGGTTTTTCCCACGCCGTTGGGGGCCAGCAGCCCGTACACACCGTTTTCAAAAGTCAGGCTGATATCCTGAAGCGCCGTAAAGGTTCCGTATTTTTTTGTTACATGCTCAAAAATAATGAATGCCATAATTTCCTGCCTTAATTTCCCCTGGTAATTACCGATAGTTATATTGTATACTATACTTGTTTAAAATAAAACAGTCAATATAGATTA
>CAJTTU010000159.1 GCA_910579325.1 uncultured Lachnospiraceae bacterium
TGTAATGTACAAAAATATTGTTGACGGCCTCCAGCGCCTCTCCCGGTCTGGAGTACTCATTCACTGTCAGGAAATCCTCCGTTATCAGGGGTTTCAGACTTGTCTCCTCTTCTCTGGGAATTTCTTCTTCCTTTGTATGCCGCTGAAAGGTCTGCACTGCTCCCGGAGTCTCACTCCTGCCTGTAATCAGCTTTACCAGAGCAAAGATAAGTAACGCAATGAGCCCGACCAGAAACAGCAAAACCGTCAGCCTTGCGGCAAGCTGCTTCCTCCGTCTTCTTTTGCGCCTGCGCTCCCTCTCTTTTCGGGCCCTTGCATTTGCTGCCGCCGACCGCCTCACAGGCGGCCTCTCATAAATTTCCGGCCTCCTCGTCCTTCTGCCTTCCTCAATACGCCTGACCGGACGTCCCCCCGAACCTGTTCTGTTCGCTCCGCCGCCTGCCTGCGCCTGCCTTCTTACCCTTTGGGGCCTTCCTGTTGTCTGTCCCTGTGTCTCGTTCCAAAGTCTGATCCCATCCCCGGATACATTTCTGACTTTCACAGCCTCCTGCCGCCGGGAACCGTCTCTGGATACGTCTATCACGTTAAGTTCCATCCCACCTCATCCTTTGTGCTATGAATTCCAATTTTACTATAGCAGACAAATCCGACAAAATATTTAATAGAATATAAATATTTTCTTAATCTTCTTCCCGGATAACAGTTGAAAAAAATGACCAATGGTAGTAATGTAATCTTACTGTTAAAAACGCGGATGCCAGCCAAGGCAATCCACCGCAAAACACTTGTTTTCAAAACCAGGAAAGGATGAAGATACTATGGATGAAAAATTTCATCTGTTCAGCGACGGTTCCTGCGATCTGCCGCCGGAACTTACCAGAGAAAAAAACATAACTGTCGTTCCCTTTTATGTTTCCTTCGGGGACGAACCTTATCAAAAAGAAATAAAAGAAATTGGAATCAGGGAATTTTATCAGAGAATGGTCGATGAGCCCGGTATCTATCCCAAATCCTCCATGCCATCCGCCCAGGACTATATGGAAGCTTTCCTTCCTGTTGCAAAGCAGGGCATTCCAATCATCTGTATCTGCATCACCACCAAGTTCAGCGGCTCCATGCAGTCGGCGGTCAATGCCCGCTCCATCGTGCAGGAGCAGTATCCGGAGGCTGAAATCACAGTCATCGACGCTATGGTCAACACCGTTCTCCAGGGGCTGTATGTGCTGGAAGCGGCAAAGCTTCGGGACGCCGGCGTCGGCTATCAGGATACGGTGGCACGGCTGGAGGAAATCAAAAGCACCGGACGGATTTTTTTCACTGTGGGAAATATGGAATATTTAAAACATGGCGGACGGATCGGAAAAGTGGCGGCCCTGGCCGGCGGCGTTCTGGATATCCGGCCTGTGATCACCTTAAAAGAGGGGGAAATCTTCCCTTCCGGTGTCGGCAGGGGACGAAAGCGCACCACGGAAAAATCGCTGGAGCTTTTACTGGAGTATCTGCGGGAAACCGGTCTGGGGATCGACTGCTTCAGCATTGCGGTGGGATACGGCTATGACTGCGAGGAGGGTCTGGCATTCCGGGATCACGCGCTGGCCGTATTGCGGCAGAAGGGCTATGCCATAGAGGATATGGCCGCCTATCAGATCGGCGCCACCATCGGCGTGCATACCGGGCCGTATCCGCTGGGGTTTGGGGTTATTGAGAAAGGGATACATTCGCATTCCTGATGATCATACAAAAACACCTCCTGTGGTATTTGTTATACTCTGTGAGGTGTTTTTTTGTTTTACATTTTTTATACTTTTACTTTTCTTCCTGTGACATCAATACCACTGTCTCGACTCTCATGAAACCCGCCGCATTTGATCGGTTTAAACTTTTCTAAAACCGGATCCCTGAGCTTCATGACTCCTAACATCACGCTTTATTCCATTAGTACATAATGTGTATTTCTTGATGCGCCTTTTTTACGGATAAGTCCATCCTCTGCCATCCGACCAAGAATAACCTGCGCTCTTCTTTTCTTTATATTCAAAAATTCCATCAATTGGGCTGATGTAATGCTTCCGTTCACAATAATATAATCCATTATTTGAACTTCTTGTGCAGTCAAGTCTCGTTTAAACGCACTTTGAGCGCACTTTGAGCGCACTTTTTCATTTTCATGCACTTTGAGCGCACTCTCCCGTACAAGCTCTGCACTGCTTTGTACAGTATCGGCAACTCTATAAAGATTGACCCGCAAGGCAATCTCCATATCAACAAACTCCGGTTCAGGAAGTCCGTACTCCTTCATTTCCCGAAGCAATCTCGGAATGCCTGTACCCCAGCCTTCTATCAAATTCATATAGAAAAACGCATGTGCCAGCGCCCTGTTTCTGATTTGGGAATAGCCCTCTTTCATCCCGTCGATTGTCACTCCCGGCATCAGACCTCCCGGTGAAGTAATTTCAAGACGATCGTCGTAAATAGTTTTTACGCCAGCATCATATACCAACAGTTCTAAATTAGCATCTTCATGACTATCTTTTTTCTGCATATTAAGCTTGTACTCTTCTTCGGCAATCTTGATCTGCTGCTGTATCTGCTCTGCGGTAGGCAGGTATTCCTGAATTTCTTGAATTTTCACATTATCGTATGTTGCAACACCCATCGGAGTTGTAATGCCTTGAAACGCCAACTGCACTTCCGTACGATCCATATCCTTGCAGATTAACAGTCCAATTGTCGGGTTATCACTCTCCCTGCGTATAAATTTATTTACAGCATTCACATAAAAATTTAACTTGCCGGCAAATTCAGGATCAAAAGGCTTTACCTTTAACTCCAATACCACATAGCATCGTAGGTAAATATGATAAGATAGCAGATCAATCTTTCTGGTTTTTCCCGAAACGATGATTTCTTCCTGCCTTCCGACAAATGCCCAACCTTCACCGAGTTCAAGCAGAAATCGTGACATTCTCTGCTCAATAGCCGTTTCCAGGGCCTCCTCATCATATTCCTCCGGAAGCATTACAAAGTCAAAATCATAATTACCCTTCAAAAGTTCCTGCGCAAGCCTGCCCTGTGGAATAGGAAGTTTATCAGAAAAATTTGTAACTGCAGAACCGGATGTATGATAAAAGTCGGCGCGAATACAATTATCCAGCACATTGCGACTCCAACCTTCTTCTATCGTTTTTCTTACATAGAACAGAGCCTCATCCAAGTCTTTACATTTTGTGATTATTTCTACATGATGTCCCCATGGGATAAATCCAAATATCACAGGGAACGGAATTTCTGCAGCAACCTGCTGCAGTTTTAAGCTGCCGTATCTATTTGTTTTTCCAATGCACGAAAGGCTTCGCCCACATGATCGTATGATGTATAAAATGAATACCATTTTTTCATATTCCATAAATTATGTGCAGAGAATCCTTTTACATTCGGGAATTCATTCTGCAAGTCAAGGCTGACCTGCTCAACGACTCCGTTTCCCCACTTTTCTTCAGCTTTACTCTTCTATGGCTGCTTCAAGAAAAGCCATTTCCCTTGTTCGTTTGATTTACTAATGGTAGCTTTCAATTCTTCTGAAATCATATAATCGTCTCCTTGGCAAGGTTAGCTTGCCTGTTTAATATACGGCACAATCACATCACAAAACTTCTTTGTCCAATCAGCATGAAAGTTAGCCATCCGAAGCCAGTCCGTCTCATTCTCAATGCTGACATTATTCAGCTGAGTAAACACTTTGGACGACTTGATGTCATCGCCGCGGTTCCATTGCAGCGTGGCGCCCAGAGCTAATTCAATTTCAGCTTTATGCATGTAAAGGCTGTCAAAGGCATCTTTGTTTTCCTGCTTGCTTCCTCTGCCAAAGACAACCTCCGCCCGTGCCGCATCATAGTTCGCTACGCAGCAAAGATAGAATCCGCCGATGCCGAAGAATCCGTTGATCCAGTTATCTCCGGATGGACTGACATCCTTTTTGGCAATCCAAGTGTTCATACGGATGCCGCTATCCTCAAAACCATTCTGCATGGTTTTCTTTTCCGTGAATGAACCATTGCTATATTTCGAGTTATAGGCCGTCAGCGTCAGATTGGCCATCCTGTGCAGCCACTGTTCATGGATCTGCTCGTAATCATCACCCAGCTCCTTCTGCCATACCGGTGTAAGATGCTGCGGCATAATATGTTCAACCGAATATGTACCATCATCACAATGACGGTATACATCTTTGTCTTCCGATGTTCCAAAGTTCTCAAAGCGTTCAAGAATGTAAATCTTATTCTTGCTGTTCATCAAATAGACCGGACGTTCTTCAAATGCCGCTTTAAACTCCTCATCATCCGGGAAGCGGGCACGTTCCTTCTTTGACAGCAGAGAATATTTGAACTTCTCAACATAATGATCCTCGGTGCCATCGTACCGGATAATTTCCCGGTGCAGCATGAGGAAGATTTTATTCAAGGCATTTGTCGGCAAGTCACACATTGTCCTGCGGAACAGATAATTCTCTGTGGTCAGGAAAACCTCCGTGACCTGTGCCAGCGCCAGCTTATTTTCATTATAAAGGCGCAACACCTCAAGGAAGAACGGCCTTGTTACCGTAGTCTCCAAACGGTTCAACCTGTCGATGCATACGTCAAGCGCTGCGCTGCCGGAATTGCCATCAAGGAGAATCTGATAACGTTTTGCATAGGCCAGCATCTCATCGAGCAGCGGTTCCGTCTCAATTTTTCCGAGCTCCACAAAATCCTTAAAATTGACGTAGATTCTCTTCTGCTGCGGAATGGCCTGCTGCTTTACACTCAGGTAATCCCGGATGAAAGCGCTGACATCATATTTCGTGCAGACCTCGATCTTATTCCAGTATTTGTCGTAACAGGTCTCCTGCTCCCTGGAAGGCAACCCCATCAGGATGAAGTTTCTGATCTTGTCACCTTCGCTGAGGTCGAGGCCGGTCGAGTTCAGGCTTTCAAAAATGAGCTGCGGATTATCGTCCATATCCAGCCGGATATTGATGATCTCCAAATGGCAGATTGCGTCATAAAGCTGATCGATGGTGATTTCCTGCTTCTGAA
>CAJTTU010000160.1 GCA_910579325.1 uncultured Lachnospiraceae bacterium
CGACGCAATGCGGTCCCACTCGCTCGGTACTTTTTATTCAGTTTTGCGTACAATGGAAATTTCCATTTTTTTCCATTGATAGCATAAGTATGCCCATAAAAGGAACGATTTAATCCGTAAAAGCAAAAACAGCAGGAATCCTCCCGCCGTTCTTTTCATCTATGTATATTTACCTTTCAGCCTCGGTTTCCAATACACCCGTACCACCTCGCCGCAGTGCGGGCATTTCAGCTCTATCACAATCACCCCGAAACGGTTCTCCCAAATGTCGCAGACACGTTTCTTACATAAACTGTTCGAGCATCTCATCCTCCGGATACCTACCACCTCCTCTCCTAAAAATGCGGAGGCGCATATTGGTATCTCCCAATAAACGCCTCTCCCTTCATGCCGCACTGCCGCTATTTCTCATTCGTATTTTCCTATGCCCTCGCGTCAAATCCGCCCTACACTCTTCAAAGCGGAATCTTCCGCTATTCGACAACGCTGTCGCTATACACATTAGTAATTTGTGCAGGATATGATTCTTCAATCGAACCGTCATATTCTATTTCCAGAACATCTCCGACTTCCGGCTCTGGCGAAGGATTCATATTTGTCATGGGAACTGTTATCTGATCTGCGCTGTTCAATTCTGTGCTTCCGGCAACAGGCTCAACCAGATAATATCCATCATATATCTCTAATATAGTCGCTTGGAATGTGGCTTTTTCGTTTCCACCAACCTCCGATTCCCCGCCACCGCTGGACGTTCCGCAAGCGGTGACTGTCAATATAAGACTCAGTGTTAAAATAAGTATCAATCGTTTTCTCATATTCATATGGTCTCCTAAAAAATCAGACTCCCTTTTCGGAAAAGCGTTCCTATTGCATAAAACTTGAAGTTACTTCCTCTTTTCTCTATAACCTAAGACCACGAAAGCAATTCCAAGTACAACGATAGTCCCAGTCAATATAAAGATAATAGGATAAGGCTGTTTCTCTGTATACTTCCAAAAATCAGAGTAAAAACCATCTCCGCTCACTTGAGCTTTCTGCAATGCACCAAAAACCGGGAGATACATCAGTTCTATGACATAAAGACACAGTCCCAAGATGATAGTTTTAAAGCCAACAATGATTTTTCTATCCTTTTCCATAATTTTATGTCTCCTTTACAAATTCTGCTTTATATACAAGAAACACAGCCACCGCTTGTCAGCCTCCCGTATGGTTTTCATGTCCGCCATTTCCTGACTGACCTTCCCCATCAGCGCCGCCCTGTCCGGCGCGACTTTGGCGACCTCGCTTTTCCGCAGGGCGAGGAACTTATTCCCCATATAGACGCCCTGCGCCGCATCCTCCCTGGCGTATCCGGCTATCTGCTCCCGGAGGGAATCGGACAGCTTCCACTCCTGTTTTGATGATGCCTTTCCCGTCTTTTGGCTGTATGTCTGATGGTCTTTTGCTATTCTTGTTATATCCATTTCAATTGCCTCTCAAATGCATGCCCGGTCCTGTCCGGCTATGATTCATCGCGAATATCCCCTGGCCTGTAAATCCAGCGTAACCGTCAGGTTTCTCTTTATGGCATAAATAGTTATTCCATAATAGCATACAAGCACCGTCGCCACCAAAAGACCGGGAATCAGCACGCCAAACTGGAACCCGCTGGTTCCCATATAGGTCAATATCTTATGCCCGTATCTCACGGCAAAAGAGTAAATGACAGAAAGCGCAATGATAAATGCGGTAATACACGGCACAAAGAAGTAGCAGAAACTTTTCCGGCTGACCATCCCTGCGAGATCCTCCCGCTCCACCCCTATCTGGTGCAGCGTCCTGTACTGCGCCGAAAAATCAATGGAGTCCGTTATCAGGTGCAGGGCAAGCACCGTCATACAGATGATAAAAAATATCGTACCCGCATAAATCCCAAGTAGCCGCACGCTAACGGCAGTCAGGACAACATCATTATTCTCCTGCGTCCAGAACCGGATCGGGTCAATAAAGCTGACATAATGGCGGTCTGACTGATACTTCTCTTCATACCGCTCAAACAGATACCCATAGTTCTCCCGAAAGGCAGCGTCAATCTCATCACGGATTACATTACAGTCGCCATAAGGGACAGCCGTCTGCGTGTTTGCATAATAGCAGGTACGCGCAAGATGGAGCCTGCCGCATACATCGTCTGGAAAGACCAGGATGCTCCCATCGCTGTTGAAAAGGTACTTCCCCAGCGGTTCATTATAGACCGCCGTCTCTGCCAGACCAAGCTGCGTCCCGTCATCCAGTTCCAGCGTCCTTGTCCGTATGCTCCCCGCCATCTCCTCCATGTCCATTTCATAATCAAGATGCATGAAGAATTCGTTTTCACCCAACGGGACAAGCGGGAAGCCTGCCATTTCCCTCATCCTGTTATAGTCCGAAATCCCCATTGCCAGCCTCGGCAGGTCACGCCAGTGTTCTCTTGTATCCACCGTGTTGAAATCCCGTTCCCACACAAAATAGCTCTCTTGGGTCACTTCCTCTGATATTTCGATGCCACGCCTCCGAAGGATCTCCCCGACAAAAGAAAAATCAATCTGCGGTATGTCATCCATCTCATCTATATACCTGTAGGTATTGTAAATCATCACATGGTAAGGCATACGGTACTCCAGATACCCTGTTGTGATTTCCGCCAGCGTGGGAAGAACGACAAATGCCACAAGCGAAACCGTGACCGCAAGGGTGGATATGGAAAGCACCTTCGCTGTAGAGGATATCTTTTGGAACAGGCTGCCCAGCAGCACGGAATTGATTCCGCGGTTTTTCCACTTCCCGCCCCGGCGTATCAGCGAAAGCACAAACAGCACAGCATGGTAAAACGCAAATATTCCGATGACCGCCGCCACGATTGCCACTGCCTGATAAAGGTTGCTGACCTCCGCCGGAATATCCCCCGCATAAACCCCATTCATGCCGGAAAAATTGTAAAGCGCCACGGCATCGACCCCGAAGCAGAGCAGCGCCACGATAAAGGAAAACACATACTTCCGCTTCCCCATTCCCTGCCCCTCGCCCGCTTTCTTCTCATTGAGCAGGTCTATCAGCTTAAGCCTGCAGATCCGGCGCGCGTTGAAGGCCCCGACCAGCACAAATGCAGCCCCAAAGAAAAGACAGGTCATGAGCATGGTGTCCGGATACAGCCCCAGCCGGAATGAGGCTGGGCGGCCGACCATCTTCATGACAAACAGCGTCATGACGCCCGACAGCACCGTCCCAAAAACACATCCCGACAGCACCGCCGCCATCCCCATGACGAAAATCTCCCTGAAGAACTGCCCCGCCACAGTCCTCTGCTCCATGCCAAGGATCATATATACCGAAAATTCCCGGCTGCGCTGCCTCAGCATATGGCTGTTGATATACCGGACCAGCACGATAAAAATGAAAGAAACTGCAAGCACCGCATACCTGATCGTATCCTGGAATAATGCCAACGAATAGTTCCCGTCACCACCCAGGATGTCATTGTACCGGCTCGTTAATGACAGGAATGCGAAAAACAACGTACTGCTGACCACAAGGGTAAAAAAATAGACAAGGTAATCCCGCAGGGTCTTTCTGATATTTCCCCTGAACAACTTAGCATACATCTTTCTGTCCCCCTCCCATCATACCCTGGATATCCATGATCTTCTCAAAGAATGCCCTGCGGGAATCCTCCCCTTTATAAATTTCTGTATAGACTTCCCCGTCCTTTAGAAAGACCGTCCTGCCCGCATAGCTTGCGGAAACAGCATCATGCGTTACCATGAGGATCGTTGCCCCGTACCGCCTGTTGATATCCTGCATGGTCTCAAGCAGTACCTGTGAGGCATGGCTGTCAAGCGCCCCTGTGGGCTCATCGGCCAGGAGGAGCTTGGGGTTGCTGACGATAGCCCGTGCACAGGCGCAGCGCTGTTTCTGTCCCCCGGACACCTGGTATGGATACTTCTCCAGTATATCCGATATCTGCAATGTTTCCGCAATTTCCGCCACCCTGCCGCTTATGGAATCCTCCGGCACATGGTTGATGGCCAGTGCCAGCGCAATGTTCTCCGAGACCGTCAGCGCGTCCAGCAGGTTATAGTCCTGGAAAACGAAGCCGAGGTTCTCCCTGCGGAACCGTGCGAGGTCCTTTGGCCTGATCCCGGTCACATCCGTCCCATCAAGGTAAATATGCCCCGCGCTTACTGTGTCGATGGCTGATATCACATTCAGCAGCGTGGTCTTGCCAGAGCCAGACGCACCCATAATGCTGAGGAACTCCCCCTTTTGTACGGAAAAACTGATATCCTTTATTGCTTTTGTAAGATTAGCCTCTTTCCCATAAAATTTCTGGATATGCTCCAGCTTCAACACTTCATCCATGATTCCCTCCATGCTCTTCACCAAAGCCGTCTATAACTTCCCTCGTATTAAGCCCGGACAGATTTCCTCCCCGCCCTCCAGTTCCCCAATCTGCCGGGGAATCCTGCCTTGCCCAGATACCCCCATTTATGCTTTCCTGTCAAAAGACGGCTTCTCCTCCAGATAATCCGGCAGTTCTTCCAGTTCCTCCCCTTTGCCGTTCTTTAGGGAGCGGTACTCATTAAAATAGATTCCGTAAAATTCCCTTTCCTTTTCCCGTTCAGCCGGAGTCCTCTCGCAAGCCCACCCGTATCCCGAACCGAGATATGTAAGCACCTTTGTACCCTGATAGTAAATATCCGCGCCATATCCCCCGCTTGTCAGGATCGGGCAGGTCAGCGTTCCGCCCCCTGCCAGCGCAAACTTCTTTTCGGCAAGGTTCTCCGCCCTCCCGTCTGCCGCCTCCAGGAAGTCAAGCAGCGTCAGTTCCCCGCTCCCGTGGCATTTCGGATTGCCGTTCTGTCTCTTCAGCGAATTTTCAGCCTGCCGATACAACGCTCTCCTGTCGGGCGATACGTCAGACATATACTCTGCACACAGCTCCGTCCGCCGCCTATGGATATATTCCAATTCTGCCTTGCTTGTAGTATTCGCAGCCTTCCGTGCCAGCTC
>CAJTTU010000161.1 GCA_910579325.1 uncultured Lachnospiraceae bacterium
AGACGCTGCAAAACCATGTCCACCCTGCAGAAAATACTGGGCGGCAAATGGAAGCTGGAAATTCTCTACTATATCGCGTTCTACGATATCCACCGGTTCGGCCAGCTGCGCCGTCAGCTGGAAGAAATCACCGAATCCTCACTGACCAAACAACTCCGGGAGCTGGAGGCCGACGGCTTTCTGATCCGCCATGACTTCCATGAAGTCCCTCCAAGGGTGGAATACAATTTGTCAGAACTTGGCAAAAGTTTTATCGATGTGCTTGCCTATATGAAACAGTGGGGGGAGCGGAATCTGACGGAGGAGCAGGCATAACAACCTCTGATTGATAAAAAACGGCACATAGGCCAAAAGGAGAATATGATGAAATCAATCTGCGGCATCAACTGTGCAACCTGCGAATTAAACGACACCTGCAACGGCTGTTCGGAAACCGGCGGCCGGCCCTTTGGAGGAACGTGCATTGTTGCGTCGTTCTGCAGGAAAGGGCCGGAAGCGCTGAAAACATTTAAAGAACGGCTGATTGCTGCCTTTAACACCCTGCAGATCGAGGATATGGAGGAAGTGACCGATCTGAATGCCCTGAAAGGTTCTTTTATCAATCTCGAATACACCCTGCCAGGCGGCCAGACCGTTAAGCTGTGGGATGACAACCGGATTTATCTGGGAAACCAGCTACACAAAAAAGACAGCGACCGATGCTACGGCATTGCCGCCGACGAACAGTACCTGATGGTATCGGAATATGGCTGTAATGGGATGGACGCGGAAATCGTGGTGTTTCGGCGGTGGAATGAGGGATAACTTTTTTACGCATCCCCAATCAAAACCGCCACCGTAAACCTGTCCTCCGTATAAGAAACATTGTCATTCAGAAACTCGATGATCTCAACACGGGGCGCATCCTGCCCCTGGGTCTGTGACAGGACGGAGGCAATCTCATCCTTCATCTCATCCACGATCGCCTGGGTCTTATTCTCCACATCAAAAATCTTTCCGATATTGAGGATGTCGGCATACTCATTCTCCCGAACCTTACCTCTTTTTTCTCATCACGTCCGTGTCATAGGAAGGCGCCAGTGACTCCCCCGGCTCCAATACCAGAAACCGTTTTTCGTCCCAGTTTCCGTTCAGAAAGTCATACAGCAGGCTGTCGCTGCCTTCCATATAGTTATATTTCCATCCTTTTCGCGCCGCCAACTCCCTGCCCCGCGTTTCGGACTCCGCGTCGGCCAGCCGGGGCCATTCCACATAAGTGACACAGCCGTAGTTTTTAAGCATTTCCCGGTCAATACCAAGCAGGTATTCTACCGTATCTTCATCGTCATACTTTTCCATATACTCCCTGCGTTTTCTCTCCAGCTGCTCTTCCTCGCTCTCCAAAGCCGGACCCAGTTCCATCCAGCCTCTGGTGTAAAAATAAGAGCCTTTGCAGGAATCAAAATACTCCTGATACCGTTCTCTGCTCCCCATTACCAGCGTAGCGCAGTCGTGAGCGCGGGGAATTACCATTTTGTACCGCCTGCTTTTTAATCCCTCGACCGCATTGGCGCAGAGACCATACCCTAAAAGAATGGCGTCCAGATCCCTCTGTTCCAGGTTATTCGTATGGGGATCCTCATGGGCGTCGATTCGGTCAATTTCCTCATGGAGCGCTTTTTTCAGAATCACCGGCGTTTCGTGATACCATTGGCTCATGGTTGTCACGTCAATCGTGTGCGGGCAGTTATATAAAATGCTGGCAATCTCTCTTTGCAGTACTTTGCAGGCAATTAATTTCAGATGCATAAATTCCTCCCGTTTCCCATTTTTGATCGCTTTACAGACACAACTTTTTCTTATGTTCGCAGCATTAGCATATCATGTCAGCAGGAAAAGGTAAATATAACTCCTGTTATTCCGGTCATCCTACGCCAATATCCTTATATTTCTTCCTCCCGTCTTCTCAGCAAATTTCCCGCAGTCCACATACCACTGCAAAGCCGAGGCCAAAAGCTCCTCCCTGTCCCTTCTGTCCATTCCTTTTGCCCAGATCAGCAAAGGGGGTTGGGGAAGGTATACTTCGGAATCCATATCGTTTTCTTCCTCTGTTTCATCATAATCATCATATTCTTCGTATTCACCGCCTTCCCCATAATCATAATTTTCTTCTTCATGAATGCCCGCAAATGCCAGCGCTCCGCCGTTTTCCCAGTCGTGGCCCACCGCGATGGCGTTTACCCATGAAGGCAATTCCGGCTCCAGCATTTCATCCATCCACCGGGCAAATCCTTTCCACATCCCATATCCGCCGAATACGGTGAATTTGTCGGCAACAGTATCTTCCGGGTTGACCATGGACTGCCGCAGGTCTTCCTCCGTATAACAATATTCCAGCCTGTGGTCAAGCCTGGATACGGTGAGGCATCCTTCATAGGTCTCGATTTCTGTCACACCCTCCCATTCATCCCGAAAAAAATCCGCCAGCAGCTGAGCCAGGCTGTCCGCCCGGTGCATTCTGGTGGCGCCACAGGCATAAAATCTGCCGCTTGCGCCCTGGTAAACATACATAGGGCCGTAATCAGAGGCAGGCGAATATTTGAATCCCCACCCGAAACGGCCCACCAGGGTTTTGGGTTCCTTGATCTTTGTATTGGAAGAAGACATCAGATAATTTCTGCTTCTTGCATAGTCCATAGAATGGGCTCTCAGATCAAAACCAAAGGGCGCGCGCGCGCCGTAAAACAGCCGGTCATGGCACTTTTCCTTTTTTGCCCCATACCGGAGCAGACAATATCCTTCCATGTTTTCAAGATAGTCCATCGATTCAAGGATTTTTTCCGCTTTCTGCTCCGCATCCATCCCCTCAAGAGAATAAGTCTCCCGTACCAGAGGCTTTGGCTGCCGCAGGGTATGGAGCACATGCAAAGCCGCAGTTAAATCATATTCTTCCCAGGTATACTCCTCACATTTCTGCCAGCCAAGCTTCACGCCACGGAATATAATGTCCTGCCAGCCGTAATCCATCTGCCGCCAAATACTGAACCCATTTTTCGATACCAACGCCCGGAAGCAAAAACGCTCCTGCTCACTGTAAAGCACGGTCTCTACATCTGCTTCCGTGTCTGCCATAGAAATCCGGTCATTATCAGCCGCCAGCAACCTGGCCACCGTAGGAATCACAAAAGGATGCACGGGAATCCGCTTCAGCCAGGCTTCGATCAGCGCCTGGGCGGCGCTTCTGTCCGAATCCCCGATGGCCGTAACCGCCAGAAGGAAGAAAAAATCTTCCGGCTTTTTCAAACTGTCCGTCTCCGCATATTCCCGCAATTCCGAAAATGCCAGAACAGGCGCGTCCGCCTGCGCCTCATCCACAAAGTACAGGCAATAATGATAATGAAATTCCACCCTTAATCTTCTGTTTCCGGGCATGATGCAGACAGCGTCTGCGGGAACCCTGATTTCCTCCCGAGCCTCATCAAATCCCACAAAACGCCTCTGCCACGCCCGCAAGGGCGCGTAAATGTAATTAATGTAGGCGGGAAGATAACATTGCCCATCCATCACATAGATATAATCTTCCTCCCAGTTTCCCCTGACTCTCCCATGGCGGAAGCCAAACCCCCGCATCAGAAAATATTGCCAGAAATCAGGACTGCTCCCCAGATTACCTAAGGCTGTGTCTGCGGAATCGACAGATATTTCACAGCGGTAATCCAGCTCCTGACACATTTTCTCCGTGGAAAGGGAACGCAGCAGACTTTCTGTCAGCTCCGTCCGCTCTGGCTCCGGGAAGTCACCCCTGGTCAGATGCGCAATCATCGTCTCCGCCAGAGACCGGGGCATCACAATTCTTTTGGATGTGCCGTAAATCCGTTCAAACAGCCCCTTTTCCCCTTTCAGCCGCTCCCACTCCGGCAGGGCGAAAAAAGCTTTCACCCGCTCCTTGATTTCCGGCGTTTCCCCGTAAATTCCTTTGTCATAATTATTCTGGTTGTCATTGATAATAGAGGAATAGGTTCTGTACAGGTTTGTAATTAACTGCTCCTTTCCGTCCTCCCCGAACAAAATTTCCTCCGCCTGGGGAAGCTGCCGCAGAACCTCCTCCTTCAGCGCGCCGTAAAGCCCTCGGGTGCTGCTGCGGTTCAGATCTTTAAAGTCCAGTTTTTTATAGATAAACAGCAGCACCTCTTTTGGCAGCTGTTCATCCCTGAGCCACTGGACATAAAGTTTTACCACGCACTCGCTGCGGGACTCGTAGTCCGCGCCGCCTGATTGCCTGCCGTTTCGCTCATACAGATAGTAAGGCTGGCAGGCTCCGAGAACATGCTGCCAGACCTGTTTCTCCCCGTCTGTCAGCCGTCCGTCCTTGCTCATCTCCTTCATGGCCAGATAGTCGGAAAAGGCATTGTGGCGCGCCTTATTGGCAGGTTTGCGCAGAATATGACCGGTCATGGACTTCAGGTCACATTCCCGTCCCTGCATATTGAAGATTTCGGCAGCATATTTTCTGGCGGGAAAGGTGTTTTCCACGGTAACCTTATACCATTCCTTCGGATATTTCAGGCCGTCAAAATATTCTTCTCCGGCAAAATGAGGGATAAATGCGTACGCAATGGCCAATTCCTGCAAAAAAGCCAAGGGGAGACAGTCCCCGGGACAGACGGCCTGTCCGGACAGATAGGCAAGCAGTCCTTTTGCGAATT
>CAJTTU010000162.1 GCA_910579325.1 uncultured Lachnospiraceae bacterium
ATGAAGATTTCTCGCTTTGCTCTATCTGTAATTCACCCTTTTTCAGCCGGAACACCACATCCGCCTGTTTTGCCAGCTCACCTGAGTGGGTAACAACTATCACGCATTTCTTCATCTGATGGGCGCTTTCTTTCAAGATTTCCGTAATATCCCCAGCCGTATCCTCGTCCAGATTGCCGGTAGGCTCGTCCGCCAGAATCACCGGAGCTTCGCTTGCGAGCGCCCTTGCAATGGCTACCCGCTGCTGCTGGCCGCCGGAGAGTTTCAGCACGTTCCGTTTGGATTCCTCCCTCGTCAGCCCCAGCCGTTCCAGAAACGGGAGTGCCGGTTTCTTTGAAGTCAGCCGGACATTCTCCTGCGGGGTCATATAGTCAATCAGGTTGTAGCTCTGAAAGATAAAAGAAACATTCTTTTTCCGATGGCCTGCCAATCCGGCCTGTGCAATGTCTTTCCCTTCAAACAGGATATTCCCGCTTGTGGGGCTGTCCAGACCGCCCAGCAGGGATAGAAGGGTTGTCTTGCCGCACCCGGACGGGCCGAGAATGGCATACATTTTTCCCGCCTCCATCTGCGCATTGATCCCTCTCAGCACCTTCCTCTTTTTGTCATAAGAGTATGTTAGATTTTGCAGTTCCAAAATTCCCATAGAGGCACCTCCTATTCACCTTCGGGCACAAATTCATAGTCAAAATCATAGTCCTTTACTTTATCCGGCACCTCGTAATCTATGATGGGCGAGCCGGATTGCTCCTGCGTTTCGTCTGATTTATTCTCCTTGGGGGTACACCCTGTGAGCAGCAATCCCACAAAAAGGAGGACAGAAAACATTTTCCATACTTTTTTCATATCGTTACCGCCTTTCTCAGCTCATTTTCGATAGAATTTCCCGCGGTTTCAGCCGCATGACGGAAATTGAGGATATTCCAGCGGATACCGTTACAATCCCGATCCCCAGCAGGAATAGGAGGCCCATTTCCTCAAGCTGTACACGAACCTGTAATTCCGGGGTTTCGATTTCCGGCTCACCGGTATCTGTTCCGGCCTCCCCACGGGTTCCGGCAGATAAGCCGTCTTCCTGCTGCGCCTCCGTTACCGCCTGCCCGGATTGCAATACGTTTCCCATCTGGCCCGCAATGGCGCTGGCGGAGAAATAAGAGAGGGAAAATGCTAATATCGCAATCAGCAAAACCTCGGCAATATACTGCCCTAAGATGGACAGCTTGCTGATCCCAACCGAGAGCAGGACGCCGGTTTCATGGATGCGGGTTCTGGCCCACATGGTTAGAATGAGCGAGAGGATGGCGATGCTTACAATCAGCGCGATCATCAAAATGGTGGATACCAGCTCCGATAACTGTTCCAAAGAGGACGCGGCGTTTTCATAGTCCTCGTTGTCAACCAGAAAAGAAAAGCCTTTCCAGTCCACGCCGCTGATTTCCTTTACTTTAGAAATGATTTCCTCCATGTTCTGCGGGTCGTTCACCGATACCGTCAGCTCGTTAAAGCCCTGTATTGCGGGGCCGTTTTCGTAAGCCACCAAAGTGGCAAGGTCGGTGATGATAAGGTTTTGTATTTTATCGTAGGTTGTCACCTGATCGTTGATGCCTTCGATTTCTTTTGGAGAGAACAGGCCCACAATCTCAATCTCCACGCCTTTGTCCGTCTGGATTTTGTCACCAATTTTCAGGCCGTTTTTCTCAGCCAAATCCTTGCTGATCAGCCCCTTGTTTTTGTCGTCCGGCAGGATATGCCGCCCCTGCGTCAGCGTAAGCTGCCCGGAAGTAAACCGGGTAAGCTCCTCGCTTTTCCATGTGCTTAAAATCTTTGAGGATGCGCGAAATTCTTCCTCAATGGGGATATTGCCGGTAAATAGTTCCAGAGAGGGGAACGCCGCCAGCCCCTCCACGGTGGCGCTGCACTCCTTGATCCCCTCAATTTCCCGGATTTGCTCTACCAGCTCCGGGCTGATCTGCTGGGTGGAATACATCAGGGTTCCGCCCTCCACGCTTTCCACCTTCAAATAGGGGTTGTTTTCCGTGTAGTCAAAGCCAATGAGAAAACTCCCGCCAAGGCTTTGCCGCAGCTCCTGCTGGGCGGCTTTCGAAGCGTTCCCCAGTGCCAGAGCGGTCAATACAAAGGTTGCCATCACCAGCAAGATGACAAAAAGAAGGATACTCTTGCCCCTCTTGCGGACGATATACAGCCACGCTCGATTCATAAAGTTCATAGAATGACCTCCGTTTCATATAGGATAAGTGTTGCAACGCTGACAGCATAGCACCCCAATATGGAACCAGTATGAAACGGATAAAAAAAGCCATCGCTTTATGGGAGATAAAGGGTAAAGCACATTCCCGGCGGGTTTTTGGTCGCCTCAAATTGATAGGGCATCCCAAGGGCCTTTGAAAGCGTATCTACAATATATAATCCCAGCCCATTCCCTCCATCTTTGCGATCTCTGGCAAAGTCTGGGCGGTAGAACGGCTCAAATACATGGGCCAGCTTATCCGGCGGGATGGGCGTACACTCATTTTCTATTTTTATCTGTCGGGCGTTCAATATAACGGTGATCTTGCATCCCGGCTTTGTGTAAGCGACCGCATTGGAGAGCAGGTTAGACAGGATCTTTTCAAGGCTTTTCTTTGACGTGTGGACAGGGCACTTTCCCTGTATGCTGAAAGAAAAGTCGAGTCCCTTTGCCTTCGCAATCAACTGATAGGGCTCGCAGATTGCCGGAAGACGCTCAGACAGGTCAAAGGTTTCCGCGTCCTGTTTCTCCTGTGTAAAATCCAGCCGGGAGGTATCCAAAATTTCTTTAATCATAAAGGATAGCTGCCCGGTAATCTCCTTACATTCCAACAGACAGCGATCCCGGTCTTTGTATTTTCCAATGCCTAAGATCATGTTTTCCAAAATCGCGTTCAGGGCAGTCACCGGCGTTTTCAGCTCATGGGAGGCGGCCCGCAGGAAATCAATTTTCAACCGTTCCGCCTCACGGACGTTTTGCTTTTCTTCCTCCAGATTTTCAATGGTGGAAAGCAGGCTGGCATACAGCTTATTGACGCGGGCGGCCAGCTCGCCAATCTCGTCCTTCGTATGCACCACGCAGGCTGCAGCCTTATCCAGCTTTTCCATCTTTTCCGTTGTAACCGCAATCTGCTTGATCGGCCTCGTCATGGCTCTGGAAAACAACAGGGAACACCCAGCGGAAATGATGGCGCAGCAAAGCAGGGATACCGGCAGTGCTTTTCCGATAGCGGATTTTATCAAAATACCAGTATTCACATCACTCTCAATAATGGCTCCTTCCACAAAACGGTTGGTGCTTACGGTCATTTGCGGCGCAAGCACATAGAGAAAAACATGAGCCATCACGGTGACAAACAGCATTACCAGAAAGGTGTATAAGAAGATTTTAGTAAAGAGCTTTAAATTTCTCATGGGTGTTCCTCATACTTGTAGCCAACGCCTTTTACCGTTACAATCCGGTTAAGACTCAGCTTTTTCCGTAAATTTTTAATGTAGGTATCAATCGTGCGGTCAATGATGGGGTAATCATATCCCCACAACTCGTCCAAGATCTGCGACCGTGTAAGCACCAGACCTTTATGCTCTATCAGCAATTTCAGCAGGTCGATCTCCTTTGGTGTCAGGTCAATAGGGCCGCCCGGCCCGGAAGCAGTATAGCCGCCAAAATCCACCGTAATATCGCCCATCTGAATTTGTTTCAGTTCCGGACTTTTCCCACACCGCCGCAGCAGGGCCGTCACCCGTTTTCCCAGCAAAAGCATGGAAAAGGGCTTTGTGATATAGTCGTCCGCCTGTTCATCAAAGCTGGCCGCCTGAGTAGGCTCATCGTCAAGGGCGGTAAGCATTAAGATAGGAATGTTGCTTGTTTGGCGCAATTCTTTTAATACCTCCAAACCGGTTCGCTTCGGCAGCATAATATCC
Organism: uncultured Lachnospiraceae bacterium; assembly: GCA_910579325.1. Lineage (GTDB taxonomy): Bacteria > Bacillota > Clostridia > Lachnospirales > Lachnospiraceae > Paralachnospira_A. Next base: position 3,952 of record CAJTTU010000162.1, read on the forward strand.
AGAACCACTAAATCAACCGATTTCTCCCTTGCAATCTGCAAACCCTGTTCACCATCAAGGGCCGACAAGGTAATATGCCCTGCGGATCTCATATATTCACAGATTGCCCCGTTGGTGGCAGTATCATCTTCCACAATCAATAAAACAGCCATTTTTACACCTCCTCACATTATTATACCAAAGCAATATGGAAACAGTATGAAATGCTTTGTGTCAGATTGACAGTGTACTGAACTTAATGGGAAAAAGCAAGCCTTTCATAACGGATCAATCCACACAAGGCAGACTGGCTCATGTTGACAGGAAACTGGCCCGCCTTGCTGTAAGTGAAATACTTTCCCTATTTACTATTTCTATTAGATTCAG
>CAJTTU010000163.1 GCA_910579325.1 uncultured Lachnospiraceae bacterium
CGTTTTGTGGGGCTTTTGCAAGCAACACAATACCGAAATAGGAGGCGAAAGTCGATAGGGATAAACGGAGAAATACAGAGGTGAAAAGCAAGCGAATTACACAGTGCTTCGTTGTGTTTGTGGACGGCCTCTTTCGGTAAGACAATTTTCTTGACCACATAACCAGCCACAGACAGGTGTGGAACACGTGGAAATGCTGTTTTCAAAGAGTGCTGGAAAGCAAATGAAATAAAGCAAAAAGGGTTATAAACAAGCGGAAAATATGTAAAAAATATTGCCATGGCAGTTGGTAAGGACAGAGAGACGTGTCCATGCCGAAATAATACCATCATCAATGGGGCGGATTCTTCTGCAAACACCCGGGAAATTTCCAATATTCAGCACTTTTACTGCGTATTTCAATTTGCCGCTTTTGGTCTGACCACATATCTGCCCACAGACAGAAAAATCGGCCCACCTGGGAATTGTGTCCCTGGTGGGCCGTAAATTGGTTGTTAAGCCTCGATGCGCAGCTGTTGAAAATCGCCGTTATCCCATGATCCAAGCAATTCCCCAGCGGTATCCGGGCTCTCAAATCGCAGGGCATTCGAATCTCGTCCGCTGTATGACAAATAGTTAATATTTCCATACCAAACGATACTGTGATCAATTACAGCGTAACGATGCCGGAGATTATTTTTTGTATCTACGGTAATCTTACGGCTTGCTAACAAGGCGATAGATTGTGCAATGGCGGCGCGCTGTTCCGGCAAATAATTTTCAGGCGGCCTTGTGTGGATTGTCACGGCAACACCGGCGGCAATCGCTTTCTCCAATGCGGGTAGTACGGCCTGTGTCCGGACTTTTTTCAAAAAAGGGCTGACAATCAGGATGTCTTTTGCGGCATCGCTCAAATCAGACACAAATGGGGCAAAATAATCTTGAGCGTTATAAATACGGCTTGAAACCGGATCATGTTCCGATGCTTTTATGCAGTACCCAAGTTCTGAATATCCTTTCAAACGCTTATGGTACATTCGCTCTAACGATGGGATGTGGATATCGACATAATCGTAGACACGGACTTCCTGTTTGCCCTCATAATTTCGGTGCAGACGGCCAACATATTGGGCAAGCGTACCTTTCCAGGAGATGGGCATTGCCAGCAGGATCGTATCCAGACGAGGTTCATCAAACCCTTCGCCTATATACTTTCCGGTAGCGACCACCACAAGGGATTCATTTGCTGGAACTGCTCGCAAGGAAGCCAGTTTTTCACGTTTCTCTTTCTGCTTTCCGCTGCCCAGAAGCAAAAATACATGATCCGCTTTGCCCCGAAGGGCCTCCTCCAAACGAATTGCGTGCTCCTTTCGTTCAGTCAGCAGCAGCGGTGTTCTTCCCTCCGCAACTACTTGGATTGTGTCAGAAATCAGGAAGTGATTTCTTGCCTCATTCTTCGCAATACCAGAATAGATATCTTGGATCGTTCGGGCGTCAGGCAGCCGTGTTCTGGTAAAGCGCGGAATTGCGTAATGAGAGAAGCTCCGCTTTTCTGCCTGGTTTTTTGCATCGACTGAGTAACGTACAGGACCGCATTGCATAAAAATAACTGGCTGATGGCCGTCTGGGCGAACAGGTGTGGCGGACAGGCCATAGATATATCGAGCTTTCACTTCCCGCATGATTTTTTCAAAGGTAAAGGCTGCTAAATGGTGACACTCATCGCACAAGACCATCCCATATTCCGAAACAAAAGGCTTTACGTCTTTTTCTTCACCCTCAAAAAGGGATTGCATAATGGCAATATCAATGATACCACCCCGCGTGTTTTTCCCCGCACCGATTTGGCCAATCTGCTCGATTCGTTTCTTTCGGCCACGCCGCTTGGGTTGCTCCGGCAAGGGTTCCTGAACATCAAGAAAATTTTCCAGCGATGCTTTCCACTGTTCCAGAAGTGCGCTGGAGTGGACCAGGATCAGGGTGTTAACTTTGCGCTGCCCAATCAAATACGCGCCTACCACTGTTTTACCAAAAGCTGTAGTCGCGGACAGGACACCAATGTCATGGGACAAAAGAGCCTTAGCTGCCGGTATTTGTTCCTGTCGGAGTTCCCCACGAAAAGCAACGCTGATCTGCTGTCCAGGTTGACGCTGATCCGCTAAAATGTATGGAGTATCATATGTGTCAAGCAGATCCTTCAACGGCTCAAAGCACCCCCTGGGGATTCCCATAAAATCCGGATCTTCGTAGCTGCAATCAAGCACGCGGGGTATATTGTAGACGGGCAAGCGCATGGCTTGCTTTTTATAGAATTCAGGATTCCGAAATGCGGCCAAGCGTTTGACTGTATTTAACGCCTTTTGTGAAAAGCCATATTTATCAACATACAAGAGATTTGAAATCATGAGCCGGGCTTGTATCGGAAAATCTTCGCGATGCAGTTCCGGCGTTTTCCGCCTTAATGGCCACGGTTTTGGCTCTACAGATTCCAGCAATACTCCTGTTTCTCCGTTGCCGCACAGCTTTCCCACCATGTCCGCCAATTTTTCCGGCGTGATTTTAGGCAGGGCAGAGAGAAATGACCACTGATCTTCATATGGCATAAACTGTTCGTCGACAAATAACGTATTGCCTTTTTGCCGAGCTTGGCCTTGAAAAGGCAAGGCAATCAGATTTCCAAACCCGCCTTTTGGGACAGTGTCCTGAGAAGGGAACAACCGATCGTAGGATTTGAACTGCAGTTCGTGCCGGCGGGCCATTGCCTGCGTCAACAGCCCGCTCCCCAATCGACGGGCATCCGCAGCGGAAACAGGCTCAGAAAAGAAAAACCAAATGTGTGCTCCATTCCCTGAGCGGGAGCGTTCTACGGCGGGTGTAATGTTAAAGGCAAGGCAGGTTTCGCGGAAAGCAGAAGTGTCTTCCCTCCACGATTCTTCATCAAAGTCTACCGCCAAAAGCCAGGTTCGATCATCCTCCAGCATGGGGTAGATCCCCACAACATCCCGACAGAATTCGTCCTGTCCCATCATATGTGCCCAAATAATCTTTGCAGTTAAGGGCATGAAAGCCCTGTTGGGGCACTCGGGGCATTTTTGCGCCCTTTTATTGCAAAGTTCCGGCTTCCACTCGTTTTGACAAGCTGGGACATAGCCGCTTTTACCTGTCTTTAAGTTGTAGTAGCGTTTTGCATAGAGGTTTTCCCGTCCCCGGAACAAAGAGAGAAAGAATGTGATCTTTTCCTGCGCGGTACTACCGGTGTTAATGGGGGCAACCGGTTCTGAAGCTGCTGCCTCGGTGTGACTGAGCCAAAAATCCACTGGGCAGATAAACTTTTTTCCATCAGGATTTGCACACAGGACAAACTGCGAAGAATCCTCCACCGAAGAGAACATTTCGATGAAGCGGTATTCATATCCCGCTATCACTGCTATATGTTTCATAGATATGCCCCCTCGTGTAAGATGATGCACTATCATTTAGTGGAAAATTTTAATGTATTGTGCGGATTTCCCTTATAAAACTATATCACATATTCCTGAAATTGTATAGTATTTACTTGCGCTGGCCGCTGCTGACCGTGTATTCCTGTCAACTTGCCCCAAAGCTTACTTTTAGCCGCTCCTTTTCTGCGGCAATCTCTGCTTTCATCTGGAGGATCATCTCCGCCAGCAGCTGTTCACAGTCCTCTCTGGTTTTAGCGTAGACGTTGCGGGGATGCTTTTTGCCGTCCGGCCAGACGGGGGAATACCGTCCCTCCCACAGATAGTCGTTGATTTGAGTGACGCACCCAGTGCCTGGTTTGCGGCGTTTCCCCTTGTAAGGCTGGAAGGCGCTGGGGGTGAGGTTCCTGGCCGTGGTTTTCGCCTCCTGTGTGGACTCGATCTTGCTGATTCCCCGGTCGATTTTGCGTGCTGCCGTTTGTCGCATCTCATCGGTGACGTGGGCGTAGATGTTCAGAGTGGTGCTGCTGGACACGTGACCGATCACCGTGGAGAGGGTCTTGATGTCCATTCCGTGTTCCAGGGACATGGTGGCAAACAGGTGACGGAGGTCATGGAAACGGATATGCTTGCAGAATCGTGGTCAGGCGCTTGCGGACAGAGGCGGGGTCCAAGGGCAGGTCATCTTTTCTGGGCGAGGGGAACATCCAGCAGGAGTGTACCTGCTGGCGGTATTCCTTTATGACACCCAGGAGCGGAGCGGGAAGGATGATCGTCCGGTTGGCGGCTTTGGTTTTAGGCTGGGAGATGATTAACTCTCCCTTGGCCCGATGGACCTGCCGCTCCACCCTCAATGTCCCG
>CAJTTU010000164.1 GCA_910579325.1 uncultured Lachnospiraceae bacterium
AAAACCGTTCATCAAAGCATATCGGAAGAAGACAGCGGTGACTGTGCCGGAAAGAGAAAGACAAAAGCAGGAAGGCTGCCGGCGAATAGCCGGCAGCTTTTCTGGCGTTCCGGTATCTGTTTTTTGTTTCGTACAGGATAGCGGTAAGGGTATATCGGAAACGGGATATAACCTGATACCAGAAAATACAAGGTGTTTTATTTTTCAGGAATATGCAGACGCCGAGGCAATACTGATGAACATTTTACGGCATCAAAAAGTCATTTTAAAGCGACAGGGTTGATTTGACGTGCCGGGCGGGTTATAATAAAAATTCATGAATAGATACTGTTTGTCTGAAGATAACCGGGAGGTGATGCCGTGATTTATATCGCGATCTGCGATGATGATAAAACCATGACCAATCAAATCCGGGCAATGGCGTCTGACTTTTTCGGCAGAAAAAATATGGAGATAACGATTCTGCAGTTTTCCGGCGGAGAGGAACTGCTGAAATACGACAGGCGGATCGATATTCTGTTTCTGGATATTCAGATGAAAGGCATAGACGGCCTGGAAACGGCAAAGAAGCTGCGGGCGGACCGGTTCAAAGGATTCCTGATTTTTATCACGGTGCTCAGGGAAATGGTATTTCAGTCCTTTGAGGTGCAGGCTTATGATTATCTGGTGAAGCCAGTCGAAGAGAAGCATTTTGAAAAGACGATGGAGCGTCTTTATTTTTCCGTAAAAAATGCCAGCGAAGCCAACCTGCTTGTTCAGAAAGGGTATGAGAGCCGTATTGTTTCGCTGGATGATATCGTATTCTGCGAGATTATAGACCGGAAAATTTATCTGCATCTGGCATCCTCAGAGGTGGTGGATTATTATGACCGGATTGAACATCTGGAAGCGAAGCTGGACAACCGTTTTTTTCGCTGCCATAGAAGCTATCTGATTAATCTGAACTATTTAAAAAGTTATAAAAACAGCGTCGCCCGTATGGAAGATGGCAGGGAAATTCCCGTATCGAGGCTGCGGAGCAGAGAATTTTCCGGCGTCGTATTACAATATATGAAGAATATGTAAGAAGTTTTTCGATACGGGAAGGAATGCGATGACGGAGCATATGGAGTTGATTTATCAGTGGTTGACGCTAAGCGTTCAGATTTTTTTCGGAACTTATTTTTTTGCCGGGTTTTTGCGCAGAAAAATAAAGCTCTGTTTCTATCTCCCCTTTAGCCTATGTGCCGCATGGGTCATTTATTCCGTACCGGGCGGGACAATGGCTGAGTTGGCCGTATTTGCCCTGTTGCTTGCCGCGGCCGGGATTTGGGCGGGCCGCGCGGACTGGAGGCCCGCTGTCTTGTACGCCGTTTTGGTGGTGGAGATTATGCAGCTTTGCTATGGCATCGTGAACTCTCTGCTGAGCATTCTGTATCCGTTCCTGTCTGCCTTTGACCAGAAGGCGGTGGGTCTTGTATTTATGATGGCCGGTGAAATGACGTCGCTTCTTCTGGCAGGGTTTTGTTACGGTATGGTGCGACGGCGTTTTGCCGAGGAAATGTATTCCTTCCATTATGGCATATATAGCGTTTTGGAAAAGCAATATATGCTGCTGGTTTTCATCCCGATTCTGCTGATTTTGATTATGGAAGAATATATTCATTCTTTTATCTATGGCATGGTGGTGACAGACGTCTCTGGCACGGAGCTCTATCTGTATACCAATCATTATCAGATGCTTGCGATGCAGCTTCTTGGAGTGGCCAGCCTGTTCTGCATTCTGTTTGCTTATAAAAAGCTGCTGCAGAGTTTTCGCCTCAGTACGGAGTTATCCCTGCTGGAGCAGAAGGAGCATTCTCTGAATCAGTATGTGGAGGAGGCGAAATCCCGTTATGAAAAGACAAAATCCTTCCGCCACGACATCAAAAACCATATCGCGGTGGTAAAAGAGCTTCTGCAAAGCGGAAAAACAGAGGAGGCAGTCCATTATATCGGAGATTTGGAGGATATTGCGGAGGAACTGTTATTTCCCTGCTCCACCAATAATCCGGTGGTGGACATTCTGGTGGGAAACAAGCTGGGCATCGCGAAAAGCATGGGAATCGATGTCTGCTGCTCCCTCCTTCTGCCCTATCCCTGCGGCCTGCGGGATATTGACCTTGGCATTATCCTGTCAAACGCGCTGGACAATGCGATTCACGCATGCAAAACAATGGAGGCCGGCGCAGAAAGATATATCCGCATATCGGGGCGGATTCAGGGCGATTTCCTTATGATGGAGGTTGAGAACAGTTATCAGGGAAAGGATGGGTTTCAAAAAGGGACGGGCCTGTCAAATATAAAAAGGGTGGCGGAAAAATACAATGGCGCGATGAGCGTGAAAACCCAGGGGAAAGTATTTCTTCTGCATGTGCTGCTGATTATTCCGCAGTGTCAGGAGAATATCGCACTGTGGAAAGAGGAGAACGGGCAATGAGTAAATACGATGCTTTATGGGAATATGTAAGGAAAAACGGAACCCCATTGTTTAAACTGACCTTTGAAGAAATACAGGATATTGCGGGAATACCGATCGATCACTCTTTTCTGAAGTACAAAAAAGAGCTTACAGAATACGGCTATCAGGTGGGGAAAATATCGATAAAAGAGGAGACGGTTGTATTTAATAAGCTTGACTGACAGAGTGGAATTTATACAATTAAATGATTAAAGGAGCTTAAATTGAACGATTTAAAAGAATTCGGAAAACTGTTTAAGGAACATCCAATCATTATCGTTGCCACATTGGTGGCAATGGTTATAGGAGCAATACTTGGCGTAACGGCATTTGATCAGGGGTGGTTAGGCTGAGCACTGTTTTGAATTGCGATAATTGTTTCCCAAAACGCTCCCTCGCCTTTTACTACCTTTTCGCTGTTTTATGACGGGCAGCCGGTGGCTCATGAGATTTTGTCGGAGAAGAAGTTTGATAAAATGTTGAGAAATGCAGGGCTGTAGTGACGCATTTCTACGAGATATTCGTTAGACGGCATTTTCAATAAAAAATTTCAGGGGCAGCTCTGACTCATGCGAGCCAGAGCTGCCCCTGTTTGAGACCGACTGTTTCCTGACGGTCCCTTTTACGTCCCCGAGAGGATTCGAACCTCCGACCCCTCGCTTAGGAGTTAAAAGGGCTGTTTCCACGCAGGTTCAGCCTAATCCTTGTGGTATCTCCAAGTCCAATAAAATCAACACTTTTGAACCTTTCATTTCCACCTAAGAGCACCTACGTCCACCTCATAGCGGTATGATTCCCATAGTCGTATTAGCAAAATATTAGCAGTTTTTCAATGAAGGTGCAAGTGAAACTTCTACGTTCACTTTGCATTTTCGAACCTACCTGCTTATTTTGCTCTTTTAAAGGAAAAAAATTATGCAATCATACCAGTTAGAAATCAAACAGATCGTGGACTATCCACGCTGCCGGATCTACCGGCACTTTATCCAGAACTTAATGGCAGACCGGAGCATTCGCGCAAGCGGGGGTTCTGGTCTTTTTTATTACACGGTGCTTTGCAACTATGCAAATTTCCGCACTTCTTATCTCCGCATAGACGGTATCGGCTATACCGTATACCCCGGTGAGTGGATCTGTACCGTGAAGGAACTGACTGCATGGTTCCGTACCCGTTTTCAGTGCCAGGCAGTCTCCATCCTGGATGAACTGCAGAAACGCCATCTGATCTCCTATCTTTTCCTTGACCGGGGAAAGGTGGTCAAATATAAGGTCCGGGACTGGAAAAAACATAATACCGTGCTGGACTACAACTGCCCCTGTCAAAAAGATACGGGCTTTTTCTTTATGCCCATTGTGGTTGCGACAGAACTGGTCAGCGCCGGCCGCTGCTCCGAAATGGATATCCTGCTGGATCTGTGGATGTCCGCTGTCTACAATGACAGCCAGGTACAGGGTTCGGAGATTGGCCCGGTGGTCTATTTCCGCAACGGCACCGGCTCTCCGCTGGCAGCTTACAGTGAAATGGCTGCCCGCTGGGGCATCTCCAAAGCCACAACAGGGCGTGTGCTGAAAAAACTCGCTGACATGGATTATATCTCCTTAATGTCATTCCCCGGAAGAACAGGCAGCGTGATCTATCTGCACAGCTACCTTTCCACCATGTTCCAGATATCGGATGTCCTTGTTGATAAAGAGGAGGTTGCCATGGTTCTGAAAATCAATCTTACAATGCCGGATGAAACAAATCCGCAGGAAGATCCTGCTGTT
>CAJTTU010000165.1 GCA_910579325.1 uncultured Lachnospiraceae bacterium
CGATAAGATAGGAATTCTCGTGCATGATATTAATTAAAAGCTCAATCGTTTTTAATCCTTTACCGGATTCTTCCATCAGTCGCATAAGAGATACGTCAAACTTTATAACCTCAAAAGGAAGTTTTAACATACTGGAAAGATTAGAATATCCGGTTCCGAAATCATCAAGATAAAAATGGATTCCTTTTTCCGACAAATTTTGCATTATCTTTTTGACTTCATCAAAATCATCGGTAACTGTTCTTTCTGTAATCTCAATTCGCAGCTTATTACCTTCGATGTTATTCTTAGCCAGATTTTCTTCAATCCTGCTAATAAATGTGGGATCAAGAACCTGTTGTCCGGTCATATTGATTGATATTGTTTTAAGCGGTAAGTCCTTGTGTCTGCCTAAAAAGTCACATACCTTTTCAAGAACAATCCAACTGATGCCGTCAATCAAGCCATTTTCTTCTATGGCATACTTTACTTCATTTAAAATGTACATTTTGCGACTGAGCGCTTCTTCTAATTCCTCACCAAAAAACAAAATATCGTTTTCAGATTTTGCCGGATACACTGCCTTTGATGCCGCATAGTTAAGCCTATCCATTAAGCCGTTATCTGATATGTCAGATTTTGGAAACATATGTATAATCTGCGGCATAATCAGATGGACAAGAGAGACAGTATCGGTAACTGTGTTCTTGTCCGCGAAAAAAGTCACCCTGTCTCTAAGGTGTGTTAATGAATCATAAGACGCGCTTTTCATTTGTTTTATCCTTTCTAGTTGGACGTTATGTCTGTTTCTTTATCGCGTAAGACTTCTACGATCTGTTGTATTAACCATTTCGCCTGTTCTTCGTCAAGTTCTCCTTCCTCAACAAAAATACGAAATAGCTCTTTGATTGCTTCGTCACTCATCCTTATCACCTCCTTTATGCTTCCTATACGTAAAGTAAGGCAATAAGGTATATATTTATCAAAAAATTTCAAATATTCGTATACGGAATATTATTCCACATACGCTATTAAAATAGTACCACATTCTAACGTAAAATAATAATATGAATATCACAAAAATTCAGAAAGGAGGCTGCAAAATGTAGCTTGATTACAATAAATTAGGACAAAGGATACGAAAATACCGCATAGAAGCTCATCTTACACAAGAACAGCTTGCTGAAGCAGTGGATGTCGTTCCCTCGTCAATTTCAAGGATTGAAACCAATGCAAACAGTTGTTCTCTCTCCTTACTGATAAAAATTGCCACAGCCCTTAATGTTGGCATCGACGCCTTAGTTTGTGATAGCTTTCCTTCTGTAATAAATTTACATTTGCGGAAAGATTTTGAAGTTCTGCTTTCCGACTGCACCACTAAGGAGCTGAACCTGCTGATTAAAGTTCTTGAAGTAACAAAAAAAGCACTAAGAGAATAAGAACTACAATAGCCGCCGATATTTGTAATCGGCGGCTATCTTCCATATATTATTATCTTTATTCTTCGTCCATACCCTTTAGCCTGCGGCAACAAAAGGCAGCATATCGCATTGTAAATCGCGGCGGCAGATGCTTATTCACAGGCGGTTCTATGACTCCATCTCCGCCTTCTCATTTTTAATTTCCCAGTGAATCAGCAGTGTGAGCGCCGCCCTGAGCACGATAATCGCGCCCACAATCAGAATCTCGCCAAACTCCCGCACAAGCACCGTACGGAGGATTTCACTGCCCAGTTTAAATTCCAGGCCCATGGCCATTCCTTTCGCCAGCCGCAGCCGGGTCAGCGGGTCACGGCGTATATAATTGCAGATGCCCTGCGCTCCGGCGGCAATGATAACCGCCACCCCCATGAACTCAAAAATAATGATGGAGAAATTTACGATGCAGGTCAGTATTTCATGCAGTATATTCATCTTTTCCTCTTTCCCGGCAAGCCTGCCCCGGTATTTTGGCAGTTCTTAAAGAAAAAGCTCATTCCCTTTTTTCACGGAACAGACCTTTTTCATCGCCAGCGCCGCGACAGAGACCATTGCGCCATTAACCTTTCTCGCGAATTCAGGACACCGTACAACACATCGCATACATGCGATACATTTCCCGGCATCCGCAGTTCTTAAATGCGCTTTACTGATTGCCTGCGCGGGACAATCCCTTGCGCACAGCCCGCAGCCCACGCATTTTTTATCCGCCTTCGGAACAAGACCTGCTCCCCCCGCCTTTCTATACGGACGGTTTCCCGGAATCTCAGGCGTACGGGATGCCGCGTCATGGCTGTTCAACTTCTCCAGAATCTTTCCGGAAAAATCATGCAGCTCCGCAATGTCCTGCTCATCTGGCCTGCCGGCAGCGTATTGATGCATAATAGAGTGTTCCGCCACCGCGGAAATCCCGGCCATTACACGAAAACCGCAATTCTTAGCAATATCCTGCAGCTCCGCCAGCGTATCCTCATAAGCCCGGTTTCCATATACGCAGACGATGACGCACCGCGCCTGACCGCCCCGGATCTGTGAAAGCCGCTTCGCGGCCAGCTCCGGGACACGGCCTCCATAAGAAGGAATCGCAGCCAGCACAACATCCTCCTCTTCAAATTCTATTTTTGAAAAATCTTCCCCCGGATCGGAAAGATCGACCCGGTCAACATGGTCTCCCCATACTTCCGTTACCGCGTCCGCAACCTTCCGCGTTCCTCCTGTCGGGCTAAAAACAATCTGCGCATATCTCATACCACAACCTCCTGTAACCTTTACTACCACGCCATAATTTCAAAACACACAGGCTGTCCGCCCATGCTTTCAAATCCTTCGCGAACTGAATTGTTTTACTTTATTGTACCAGCTATTGACGCAATAAACAATGGCTATCAGCGATCAATATCCTCACCTATCCTCAGTCTGAATATCTTCAGCGCGTTCACGTAGCATCCCGGATAATCGGCCGGCAATGTACTGTCTCCTCAGTAACCATACCTCTTCCTGTACTTTAAAAACATAAAAGCCGACAGTACCAGCGCCATCAGCTCCGCCGCAGGCGTTGCCAGCCAGATCCCGTTCACGCCCAGAATGCGCGGAAGCGCGATCATCGTGATCAGCATAAATACAAAGGATCTGGAAAATGCCAGGACGGCAGAAATGACCCCGTTGGATAATGCGGTAAACATGCCGCTGGCAAAAATATTAAACCCGATAAACAACAGCGCGGCGGTGCAGATCCTGTTTCCTGTCACCGCCAGGCCAAATACCGGGTTGTCCGGGCGGGCAAAAACGGACACCAAAGGCCCGGTCAGAAAGAAGGAAGCCGCAACCGTCACAAGAGAAATCCCGGCGATCATCCTCATGCTGACCGCGACCAGCCGCTTCAGCTTTTCATGGTTCTGTTCCCCATAATAATAGCTGAGCATCGGGGCTACGCCATAAGAATACCCCGTATACAGGGAACTTGCAAACATCAGCACATACATGATAATGGTAACTGCGGCAACGCCGTCCTCGCCCACAAACGTCAGCATCGTCCAGTTAAACATCATCGTAATTATTCCGGTAACGAGGGCTGTCGCCATCTCCGAGCATCCGTTCGCTGCCGCGTTCGCAAGAACCTTAAACCGGAACGCCGGTTTCCTGAAATGCAGAAGGCTCTTTTTCCGGCTGAAAACAAACAGCCCGACTACCGCCGTCACGGAATAACCAAGCCCCGTCGCGATTGCGGCGCCGCCGATCCCCATGCCAAACCCGGCGATCAACACATAGTCAAGCACCATGTTCAGAATACCGCCTGCCACCGAGCAGGCCAGGGAAAGGCTGGCCTTCTCACTGGCAATCATGTAAAGGGTAAAATTATTCATCAGAAGGATCGGCACGGTAAACAAAAGATACCGGCTTAGATATTCCCGGCAGTACCCTTCTACATCCGCGGAGAGGTTCATGCCGACGAAAATATGATCCATCATCAGATACCCTGCCCCGCACATCACAATCCCCACAATGACATTCGCTAAAATCAGGAAAGTGAAATCTTCCTTCGCCTCCTCATACTTTTGTTCTCCCATCTTTTTCATGATCACCGCGCTGCCTCCGGTGGCCAGCATGGTGGAAATGGCCGTGACAAGCTGAATGACCGGAGCCGTCAGATTGACGGCCGACAGCGCATCCGTGCCGATCAGGTTCGACACAAACAGTCCGTCAACCATCGTGTAGAAAGACATAAATACCGTCATTACAATCGTCGGCACGGCAAATTTCAGGATATT
>CAJTTU010000166.1 GCA_910579325.1 uncultured Lachnospiraceae bacterium
AAGGTCCATTTTTATTGCAGAGCAAATTTTTTCAAGATCGTGCTACAATATCTTGAGTCGATGCGGCGCATCGTTGATAGATATTGTTGTGCAAGATTGGAGAAATTGGCCTGTAATAAAAATGGACCTTTTGACACCCGAATCCATAAAGCAAAGACATTCGTCTTATTCTATCAGCTTTCCCAGAACATACTCATTCGATACTGATACGCCGGTATACTCTTAATTCCATCATTCAAAATCTTATTCCCCAGATACCGGAATCCGCCGCTCCCATCAAATTCCACCGTAAGCTCATGAGTGATCACCGCATCATCGCACATCATCATGCCGCACACCGCATCCACCGTTAATGTGACGATGCCGTCGCCATGATATCTGATATCGGTCGCCTCCGGCAGGGACGTGCCGAAAAAAGTAGGGGCATAATTTCCGCATCCCAGGCCAACCCAGGCATAAGTACGTTTTTCTTCATTGTCCTCCCCATTCCACACCGCATACTTCCTGATCTGCTCCGCCGTGACTGGAAGATACTCCATCATCAGGCTTTCAAACTCTTCTCCGGGAATTCCATTCGGACTGTCCGCATCGGCCGCAAACTTCTCTCCATATTTCATCGCATACAAATATTCATACGCTCCATTAAAATCCAGCCCTTCCAAATGCTCCGCATCCCAGTTTGAACAGAGCAGGTTATTCCCCTGATAACCCAATCCCAACACACATTTTACGGACATCTCCCGCAGTTCTTCTGCCATAGGCCTGACCCGGATCAGGCGGCTCCCATTGACCGCTTCCGTCACCTCAGGATATTCCGGGACGCACAGCTCATAGCAGAACCAGCCTTTGCCGGAATAATGCCATTTCCGGATTCTGGTCTGGGAAATATCGGTGATACTCATGCCGGATTCCGCTTTTTCATTCCATACCGCATTTGCGCTTAGCGCATACATAACCGTTCCGTCAAACAGGTATTTGATCCTTCCGATTCCGCCATTACGGCGAATCACATAAGTGACCAGCGAACCTGCTTTACCCTCTGCGCAAGTCTTTAGAAAACGCTCCATCTGTTCATGATTTTCCATATCGGCATATAATACAACCGTATAAACCGGCCGCCCCGTTTCCGCCGCTTTATCCCGCATCTTAAGGATGGTTTCGTCAGAAAGAACGACATTGGAAGTTTCCCCTTTCTCTGCCTGCTCATAAAGATCACGAAGCAGCGCCATCACGTTTTTACAGTCTGTTTCCGCTTCTTTTCTTTCCTGCCGGGTAATCGGGAGGTTGTAGCCATTTGTCCATTGTTCCGCTGCTTTCAGACCTGGCAGGGACTCCTTTCTTTCCATTCCTGCCATCTTCCATCGCGCTGCCATTTCTTTCTGCTTTGCCATTTCCTTCTTACCTGTCTCCATCCTCCCTTGTCCTCCCAATACTTCCCTCCCCGGTATCTCCAGCTCCCCCTGCTCTATAGAATTGGAAAGATAGCGAAAGGTTCCATCTGCAAAAGGCTGTATCCGTATCCGGTTTGTAAAAGCATGATCGGAATTATAATCAGGCCATACGCCGTCCACGACCAGCGTAATCGTTCCGTCCTCATTCTCCGTATAATCGGTTACCTCGCCGAAAGGAGGGTGCGGCACGGCGTAAATCATCTCATAAGGATAACTGTCGCTGTCCGCATCGTATCCGCAGCAGGCTCTCAGTTGATCTGTGGATACAGGGAAATAAGTAGTCATGGTTTTCTCATATTGCCGTGCCGGGACTTTCCAGTTCTCTGCTGTCAGATTTTCTCCCGTATCAATGCGGTAAATATCCTCAAACATACAGGGCATTAAGATATCCTCCACATTTCCGGCGTCCCAGTCGGTGACGAGCATATTGTAATTTACATAGCTCAGCCCGGATATATATTTCTCCGTCAACTCCCGGCATTTTTCAGAAACAGGCCTGACCCGCCAGTACTCCCGCAGACTTCCATGGGCGATGACCCTCTCATAAGCGTAGATCAGATATCCTTTTTCTGTCAGTTTCAGCTCAGCCACCTCATTCACGGAGGTTCCGTCTATTACGGGAATGCCGCCTTCCTCCCACCGGATGCCCACATAATAAGTCTGTATTCTGTCGTTACGATGGATAAACGTGACAGAGCCAGCCAGGCCGCTTTCCTGCACATTGAAAATAGTCGCCATGGAATCCCGGCCGTTCATGTAGTCGTCATAGAAGGTCTCCACCTTCTCATAATTCTGCATGTCAAGTCCTTCTCCCACGCTTACCCGACCGTTTTTCCCCAATTCCTCCACCACCGCTTTCTGCTGCTCATCAGTCAATTCATAAACCCCGGCAAAAAGATCCGGCACATCCCTGACCGTGGCATTCCGGTGGATTCCGCCGACCGATTCTGCCGCCGACAATGCCTGGTCCTGCAGCTGTTTTCGCTCCGCTTCCGTGATGAGGCATGCATCGGCACGGGTCACCGAGTGACCTGAGTTCCCATCCTTTATCGCTTTCCCGCCTTTTAATATTTCCTCATCTTCTTTCGCTCCCGAATCCTCCGGGTTACTCTCCGCCGCCCCCGCAGCATCCATATCCATCTCTGAATATCCGTGTTCATACCAACGAGCCTGTTCCGCCTTCCACCTGCGAAAACAGGCCGCCCCCACCCCTGCAATCAGCAATACTGTCAAAATTGTCAAAATGAAGACCCCATATTTTCTGATCAGCCACATAACACGCTCCATCATTTACCTCCATAAATCTCTTCCCATTTATCCCTCTCCAAACGGGGAACATGCCATACCGCCTCATTATCCCCATAATCATCGGATGGGCATACCCGGTTGGATACATACTGCATACCCCCATTGGCCAGCGGGCGAACCACGACTTCATGGGCATAAGCCCTGGAATCGCCCATGGCAGGAAATACCGCCTGAACCGAAAGCGTGATCGTTCCATCCTCGTTCTTTGCATACCCTGTTACCTCCGGATACGGATATTCCGGATATTCGGCCTCATAATATCCTCTCGGCCTGTATTCATAAGTGCCATCCTCCGGATAATATACCGTTTTCCTCCGCAATGTTTCGGCGTCGATCTTAAAATAATCCATAATAACACCTTCAAACCCCTCCTTCGGAATCCGGTAAACAGCGCCAAATCCCAAATCCTCCACTGCTGTATACGGCATCACCCGCCCGCCTGTCTTCGGCCGGAGGATATCGTATAGATCGTAAAAATTCAATTCCCCAAAGTCATCCTCGTTCCAATTCACAAGAAACATATTGTTCCGCCCATAGCCGATAGGCAGAAAGTATTTCCTGTTCAACTCCCTGCACCTTTTATCCAGCGGCAGCACCCGCCAGGCCGTATAGATTTCCTCTTCATTTAACGTAAGGATGTAGGTAACGTCCGAAAAATAAGCGCCGGAGAACATCAGATACCCTTCCTCTGTTTCATTCCAGTTTTCCGCCCGGTAGCTCACCATAGCTTCCCTCCGTAATGTCTCATTTTCATATTTGTAATAACTTCTGACCACATCGACCGTTCCGCCTCCGGTGTGCAGGTCATATCTTGCAAATCCGGCCTGGTCGTTGACTTCAATAACCGTTATTTCTGCCTCCTTACCGCTTTTCACTTTTTCGCAAAACGCAAGCACCTGCTCCGCTTTCTCCATATCCACTTGATTTTCACGATCGACAGCAGGATATCCATGGATGCCGAGCTGTTTTACAATGCTGCGTATTGTATCCAAATCAGATAATTTGTTATCTTTTGCGGCCTGTCGGTAAAGAGACAGACAGATGGCTGCCAATTCTGTCCCGATCATGTTTTGACGAATCTGTGCCGTCGAAACACTTTTGTTTAAAAATTGTACCGGAATTACAGTTTTCATAAACTCTGGCTGTCTCGAAAATACATTGCCGCCCACTGTGAAGCGATGTATTATAATGAACATTATCAAAAACGCAGTCTTACCCCTAATCCTTCTCTTTTTCCGCCTGTATATTTTTTCTATCAAATTGATCCCCATTTATTTTCTCATATTTGCAGATAAAAATTTCCATATCCCATATAAATATTACTTTTGTAAGATTTATTGGTAAAAAATTTTTAATACGCATGCAACGATATTTACATAAATATTACATTAGTAAGATTTATATGTCAAGTTTTTTCGCTTTCAGAAACCTATCTTATTAGAAG
>CAJTTU010000167.1:0-261 GCA_910579325.1 uncultured Lachnospiraceae bacterium
GTCCCCATTAGCAGGGTGTCGAAAAACATCATCACGCCCCACCCGAAGCATTCCTGTACGGTATCCAGGTCATTTGTAAACAGGCTCATCAGATTTCCTACCTTATTCACCTGATAATATTCCTGGCTCAGCTCCTTGATATGGCCAAACATGCGGTCGCGCAGGTCTGTCTCCAGGCGCACCGCGGCGCCGAAGAAACAGACCCTCCACAAAAAACGGCCGAATACGATGGCCAGAATGATTCCCACCATAGGCATACAG
>CAJTTU010000167.1:289-3956 GCA_910579325.1 uncultured Lachnospiraceae bacterium
CCTCACTCCGTCCACGGCGACGCTGCCGCTGTTCATGCCGTTGATCACCATACGGTACAGCTTGGGAATTTCCAGCTGCATATAATCCACTGTGACCAGTGAAATCAGTCCCAGAATCAGCCACGCCGCATATTTGAAATAGTATCGGTTGATATGCCTGCCAAATATCATAACATTAATCCTCTATATATAGTTCCGCAACTACAACTACTCAATGATAACGCAAAAGGACAGACATATCTTGTCTGCCTTTTTTATACCCGTGAATATAACTATATTGCAATCAACTATGGCTTGTCAATCCCTTTAGCCACGAAAAAACGCATAAATTTTTCTTTGTGAAGCTTTATTACGCTACCATTTCTGAAACCGGACAAAATACGGCCCAAACCAGGGGTAGCGGGTATGTACATACGTCCACGAAAATGACCGGTCAGTAATATAAATATCCCCCATACACTCAAAAACCGATGCGTCCGTACAGGGAAAAACCTCGGCCGCCAGATCATGGGGATCGGCGCCGGGGCGAAAATAAACCGCATCCTTTTTTTCAACGCGGTTAAACGCCTGCCGGGCGGCCTCACCCTTCAGACAGGGAATCCCGCCCTCCTGCAGACTGCGCCACGGCTCCATCTTCCGTTTCGTCCCTGTCTGTTCCGGAACCCAGCCCGGCGCAAAGCGCCGAATCCATCTGTCCATAGCGGCCTGTATCGTCAACAGCGGTTCCATCATCCGTATCCTCCTCGCCCTATTATCTAATAACATTTTACCCCCCCCCCCTAGAAATCAAGCACTTTTTACCATATCTTGAAAATTTTGGCAATATTTACAATTTTCTCTGCTGTTTTTACACGTTTTTCCCCAATTCAACACAATACGACAAAATACGCCGCCGACACATTTGCCCGGATACTTCGCAAACGATTGATGGGGCCTCTCCCTTTGCGGAGCGGCCCCATCATAAAATACCTGTTACCGATGATCTTCCAACGGAAGATCATATCACAATCCCGAACTCGTCCTTCACCACCTGCCACAGCTCGGCTTCGTCTTTCAGCTGCCGGTGGATTTTCCGGTTGCCCTCAACCCGCGAGAATGTCTGCTCGTTAATCGTCAGGATACCGTCCTCCGTCAGTCTGGCCAGCATCAGCTTCTGGCGGAATACAGCCTCAGGGCCGCTGGTAACCGCGTTAAAGACTTCATAATCATGCTCCTCTGCCTCGGCGATGCAGACACGCAGCTCCCGCTTCGGTTCCCCCTTCGTAACGCTGCCGTCCTCATTCACCAGATCCTGGGGCTGGCGGAACAGATCGAACCAATGCTGGCGGTAGGGCTCAAACCAGAGCACATCCGTCCCGATCCGCTGGCGGATACCCGGCGCCAGCTTCACCGCTCCCCGGCATATGGGCGTCCCAAAGCCTACGTCACAGTAAAAGCGGCTTCCTTCCAGATAAACGATATTCCCTCTGTGAGTAATTCCCCTCGACGCCTCTTCGCCCCTCTGCACCCGGCAGACACAGGGGTATGTGTCATATCCCAGGCTTTTTAAAAGATGCTGGAATAATTTATTCAGTTCAAAGCAATATCCGCCTCTTTTATTCATCACTACTTTTTCAAACAGAACGTCCAGATCCTGAGAAATTCCCGCCCGTCGCATATATAGATCCAACGCCTCAAAAGGGATATGTATCAGATGATGCTCTACCAGCCGGTTTAAATATGCCAGATCCGGTTTCTCCGGGCGTTCCATTCCGATGCGTTCCAGATATAAATCTACATTCCATTTTCCGCTACCGCTATTTTCCAATTGTCCGTACCTCCAAACTCATCCCGCCTTTCAAAACATCGCCCCGGCAGGATTCTTTCTTATGAATCAAATGACAGGTTGTCTGTGTCAATGCATACATTATATCGGATTCTGCCGGTAAAGTCCAGATAAAACAGACTACGTTATTCTACGCTGTTATTTTACGTTATGCCACGGCAGTCTTATACACGGTTAAAGGTTACTACCGTCCAGTTCTGATTCTGCCTCATAATAAAACAGGGGCTTCTCAGCTTTCTGCCAAAATACCAGCCGGCGGCTTTCTGGATCAGAGAATACTGTAAAAAACAAGCTAACGGGTGATCGATCTTCATAAACACTGTCCTCCTATTTAAAGTTCTGCTGCAGTCCTACCCCATATTTACTACCTTATGTTTAATTTATTCCGATTATGACAGTCTGTCCCATTTTCTTTCGGCAGCCTTCGCGCCGCCCTTCTGGCGGCTTTCTTTCGCTTCCCGCCCCGTCCGCCTCCATTGCCCGATACAGGCATACTCTGCTGTCCCGTCGCATAGGCTTATCTATAAAACGCAGCCAAGGCTGACTTTACTTTATATTAATCACCCCAGGGAGGCTCTATGGAACGAGGACAGAACGTACTTCAAGAAGAAAAGAAAAAGTCGCTTTTCCAGTCATTATTCCAGCAGTTTACCGACCCCTTAATCCTGATTTTACTGATTGCCGCCGCTATCTCCATTTTATTAGGCGAAGGGGGCGACGCCATGATTATCGGAACGGTAGTCGCCATGAATTCCATAATCGGCATCATCCAGGAAGGAAAAGCCCAGAAGGCGCTGGATGCCCTGAAAAAAATGACCAGTCCCAGGGCTGTCATCAAACGGAACGGACAGTCCGTGGAAATCCCGGCAAAGGATCTGATTCCCGGAGATATCGTCTGCCTGGAAACCGGACGGCAGGTTCCCGCCGATCTTCAGCTGACCTGGGCCGCCGGGCTTAAAATCGAGGAATCTGCTCTCACCGGAGAAGCGGTTCCCGTAGAAAAAGACCATACCTTCCGTTCCACCGACCGGTTGCCCCTGGGCGACCGGAAAGACATGGCCTATATGTCCACCAACGTTACCGGAGGCCGGGGCGAAGGCATTGTTACCGCAATCGGCATGGATACGGAAATCGGAAAAATTGCCGGCATGATCAGCCAGACCCCGGAGCAACTGACACCGCTGCAGAAAAAGCTGGCCGACCTGGGCGGGCTGTTAAGCTTCGTCTCCGTTTTCCTGTGCGCATTCCTCTTTTTTCTGGCCATGCTGCAGCACCGCAACCCTGGGGAAATGTTTCTCACCGCCATCTCCCTGGCGGTGGCCGCCGTTCCGGAAGGGCTTCCCGCCGTGGTTACCATTGTGCTGGCATTAAGCGTCTCCAAAATGGTCAAAGTAAATGCCATCGTCAAACGGCTGCCTTCCGTGGAAACGCTGGGAGCCGTAGATGTGGTCTGTTCCGATAAGACAGGCACCCTGACCCAGAACCAGATGACCGTGGTACGCTGTTTCACCGACAGAAGCTGGTTTACGCCGGATCAGCTGGACAACGGCGTAAACCGAAGGTTCCTGGAAGGGCTGGTTCTGTGCAATGACGCCTGCCTGACAAAAAAGCAGCGGATCGGCGACCCCACGGAGCTGGCCTTTTTGGATCTGGGACAAAACCATAACTTCAGCAAAGAGAAGCTTGAGCTTAAAAACCCGCGGATCGGCGAGCTTGCCTTTGATTCCTCCCGGAAAATGATGACGACCCTGCACAAGGACGGCATTTCCTATACAAAAGGCGCCCCTGATTTTGTCCTGAAACAGTGCAACCATATTCTGGTCAGAGGCCGTACCCACCGCC
>CAJTTU010000168.1 GCA_910579325.1 uncultured Lachnospiraceae bacterium
TTGACGGCAGCGTGATCCCGGCAGGCGGGCTTCTGGAGGTGGTTTCCATTGACCCGAATGAGGCGGGCGGCTATGGCGCTTCCTTTGCCTCCGACCTGCCTTTTGGCAGCTACTATGTGAAGGAGCGTACCACAAACAGCGCTTATATCCTCCCTGATACGGAATATCCGGTTGTTTTTGAATATGCCGGCCAGGAGGCGGCGCTGGTGCAGATTCTTGTAAATGAGGGCGAGGCTGTTTCCAATGACCTGCTGCGCGGGCGTGTGGACGGCGTGAAAGTCGGTGAAAACCCGGAGGGCGGCGAAAATGTGAAGCTGGCCGGTGCGGTTATAGGACTGTTTCAGCCTGATACCGAGGAATTTACCGGGGAAAATGCGCTGCTTACCGTTACTACTGGCGAGGATGGCAGCTTTGTCTTTGAGAATATCCCTTACGGCCACTGGATCGTAAAGGAAATTTCCTCTCCGGCGCTTTATACGGTAAGCCCCGAACAGCACCATATCTATATCGGTGTGGACGGCCAGAGAATTGAGATTAAGGTGGAAAACACCCTGATCCGCGGCAGCATGCAGGTGATGAAAACCGAAGCCGTGGACGAGCCTTCTTCTGTGGAGAAGGAGGACAAAGAGAATAACACCTTCCTGCGTTTCCTCTCCGGCGCAGTATTCGATCTGTATGAGGACGCCAACAGCAACAAGGAATTTGATTCCGAAGATACGAAGATCGGCACGCTGAAAGAATCGGATGCGGGCTACCACACAGCGGAAAATCTTCTGGCTAAAGGTTATTTTGTGAAAGAATCAAAAGCGCCGGAGGGCTATCAGCTTGACGAAAACGCCTACTATTTTGAGATTACCGAGGACGGCCAGGTGGCGGTTGTGGAAAACGGCGAGGCCGGACGGGGCTTTACCAATGAGGCGTACCGCGGAAATTTGAAGATTACAAAGGATTCCAGCGACGGGCGCAAGGATGGGTTTGCTTTTGAGGTTAAGAGTGCGGACGGCTCCTACTGTGAAACCTTTACCTCCCCAAAATCCGGCGTGATTGAGGTCAAAGGGCTGCGCGTTGGCATTTATACCGTAACGGAAATCTCCAACCGGGCAAGCAGGGACTATATCATTCCTGACGCAGCCACGGTGGAGATCAAGGCGGATGAAACAGCTACGGTCCAGTTCTTCAATGAAAAACCGGAGAAGCCGGAGGAACCGAAAACGCCTGAAAATCCGAAGGAGCCGGAGAAACAGAAAACACCTTCCACCCCTTCTAATCCAACAACCCCAACTAATCCGGAAAAGACGGTACCGCAGACCGGGGATGATAATTTCATTTTCCTGTATGGCGGGTTTCTGGCGCTGGCTGTGATGGTTGGCGGGCTGTTTACGGTATGCAGGTGCAGAAAAGGGAGGTCCAGGGAGATTTCCCCGAAAACAAAAGCTGCCAACGTTGCAGTAATTTCCCTCTGTGCGGTGCTGGCTCTCGGCAGCGGGTTCCTGATGATTCGCGACCTTAGCCAGTATTCAGAGAGCGCCGGAGTCTATGAGGACATTGCTACCAATGTAAAGCTGCCGGAGCAGACCGTAGCGCCGGAGGACGATAACACGGAAACGGAATCTGCCGAGGAGAACCCTTCTGTGGTTCTCCCCGCAGTGGATTTTGAAGCTCTTTGGGAAACCGGGCCGGACATCATCGGCTGGCTCAATCTTCCTGATACGGCCATTAACTACCCGGTGACGCAGACAGATGATAACGAGTATTACCTGCGCCATCTGTATGACGGTACCTATAATAAGACGGGCTGCCTGTTTGCAGACTATGAAAATAAGAAGGATTTTTCGGACCGCAATACCATTATCTACGGCCACAACATGCGGGACGGCTCCATGTTCGCCACGCTGAATGAGTATAACGAACAGAGTTATTTTGACGGACACCCGCAGATGTACCTTGTCACCCCTGGCGGCGGCTATGTCGTGGAAATTTTCACGGCGTTTGTGGCAAAACCCAGCGAGTCCGGCAGCGACACTTCTCCCTGGAGGCTTAGCTTTAAGGATGACGGGGCCTACACCACATGGCTTTCTGAAATGGCGGGCCGGTCTGTCATTGAAACTGATGTTACGGTGACGTCCAGTGACAAGGTGCTGACCCTTTCCACCTGTACGCCCGGAGGTAAGAGCCGCTTTATCGTCATTGGAAAGCTGGCGGCTGTAAACGATTAACAGGAATATTGGAAATCGGTGCGGGGGCTGTCTGCTCCCGCACCTGCTATTTAGGAGGATTTTTCTATGGTGAATACCATTGTTTCGATACCCGGCTACGTCCATCTGTACCGCTCCCTTCTGCGGTTCTATGATATGCCGGAGAATGAGGTCCGGGAAATGCTCTATCTTCTGAACACGGCAAACCTGGACTGCTACGAGTATTACCACCCGGAACGTGACGTGATCCAGAGCGGGCCGGTGGCCTTTAGCGGCTGGCTGGAGCATGAGGATTACCGCCCTTACCGGACGGAGGTACAGCTTTATAAATCCCTGCTGTTCTTAAAGCGCAGCATTGACCGGGACCTGATCGTGACCTCACAGCGGGAGGCGCTGCAGACGCTGCGGTGTATCATTTCCAACCTGGAATACCGCTTCTACAAGGCGTATGGCATGGAAATCGAGGACAAGCGGACCGTGTACGGGGAATGTACCTACCACCTGGTCCCCAGGGAGGACGAACCCAGCGTGTGCCTGATGCACGACTGGATTTATCTGCCGAGCGCCTGAAATGCAGCGGATAAGAAATATAATGCGCATTTTGTTTCAAGTAAAACTGTCCCGGCTTCTATACAGTATTCGGGACAATCCATTTTTCAAAGGAGGGATGCCATATCACACAGCAGGAAGTCAATGCCGTATTTAACGCGCAGGTGCGGCTCTGTGCCGACACACTGCAAAAGAAAACGAAGGAATATACCGGGGACGATACGGACCGGCTGGGGGCTTTTAAGGCGGCGGCAGCCTTGCAGCACACCACGCCGGAGCGCGCCCTTGCCGGGATGCTGGCGAAGCATATCGTTTCCCTGTATGATATGTGCTTTGACAATGATACGGATTACGGGATAAGCACATGGGAGGAAAAGATCACAGACAGCCTCAACTATCTGTTCTTACTGAAAGCCATTGTAAAGGAGGGACATACCAATCAAACGGATTGAAGTAAAAATATTAAACTGCCAGGCGGCCAGGGAGGCCGAGAAAAACATGGTCTTTGCCGCCCGGCTCACCCAGAGGGGACATAAGATCTCCACAATGGACGACCTGATGGCCCTTTATGAAAAATCGTTCAGTGATGATACTGTGGCGGCCATCAGCGCCCTTCCCCACCCGACGGTCCAGAAATTTGCGGTAATTACCATTGCCGTTGTAGGGGCAAGCAGGCGGTTCCTTTCGCAGATCACCCGGCACCAGAACGAAGTAAAGTTTATGAGCGCGTCTTTACAGTACAGCAATTATGCGGGGCAGGCGGATTTTGCCATACCTTATGAGATTATAACCGCCACGGCTGCGGTCCGGGAACTGTACTTAAAAAGCTGCCACGAAGGCATGGGCTGTTACGAAAAGCTGTGTGCCGAGGGGATCGGCCATGACGCGGCGGGATATGCCACACCCCAGGGGCTTCGGAATGTGCTGGTTATCAGCGCCACGCCCTATCAGTGGAAACACATCATCGGCCAGCGGGTATGCCGGCGCAATACGGACGAGACCCGGATCGTGCTCTTAAAAATCTGGCAGGAGCTTTATACTTTAAGCCCGGTGCTGTTTGCCCCTGATCTCACAGGCCCCTTCTGCCAACAGGACAAATGCCTGGAGGGGAAAATGACCTGCGGAAACATGCTGAAA
>CAJTTU010000169.1:0-3477 GCA_910579325.1 uncultured Lachnospiraceae bacterium
GACTTTATCCGCAGGGAAAAGGTTTCCTGCGATGACCGTTTGAAAAAGATACTTCCAACCAGCCATACGGTGGAAATGAAAGAACAGGTTGAACGCCATATTGCTCTGCTGGAAAAGAGACTGACGGCGGGTATTTGGCCTATATCCGGAGATTTAAGAGCATCAGGCTGGATAAGACGTGTTTCCGTATTTCGGGGAAAGTCATGGCAAAAGTCAGCAGTCTTGGTATCTCCAGTTTCATCACACAGATCGCCATTGTGCTGGTTATGGCAGTTACCAATAACATACTGGTATCCTATGGCGCACAGTCGAAATACGGCGCGGAAATCCCGCTGACCACCATAGGCATCACCATGAAGGTGAACCAGATCGTCTCCGCGGTTCTGCTGGGACTGGCAACGGGCGCGCAGCCCATCTGGGGCTACAATTACGGCAGAGGGCAGAAGGACAGGGTAAAGCAGACATACCGCGTAATACTGACCGCGTCAACGATCATGTTGATCCTGGCATTTCTGGTATTTCAGTTCGCGCCTATGAGTATTGTCCGGCTGTTTGGTTCCGAGTCAGAACTGTACAATGAGTTTGCTGTGAAGTGTTTCCGTATCTTCCTTCTGGCATGTCCGATCAACGGGCTGCAGATGGCAACAGGTATTTTCTTCCAGGCCATCGGAAAGCCTACACAGGCAACCGTCCTGTCCCTGTCCGGGCAGATTGTTTACCTGCTCCCGGCAACCCTGCTGCTGCCGCTGGCATTAGGGGTGGAAGGGGCATTGTGGGAAGGGGCATTGTGGGCAGGGCCGCTGGCAGATGCGCTGTCATCATGGAGGTTATTATCCCTCTGATGATGGCGGCCATCATAGATTACGGGCTGAAAGGGCAGAGTTTTAAAACGGTGTGCCTGATCGGAGGGGCAATGATCGTGATGGCAGGGTTGGCACTGTTTTTCGGAGTGGAATCCGGAAAGCTGGCTTCCAGAGCCAGTTCCGGTTTTGCCATGAATCTGAGACAGGCAATGTATGAAAAGATACAGACCTTCTCTTTTTCCAACATAGACAAGTTTTCCACGGCAGGGCTTGTGACAAGGATGACCACAGACGTGATGAATGTACAGCAGGCATTCCAGATGTCGATCCGTATCTGTGTGAGGGCGCCGATCATGCTGGTCAGCGCCATGGTGATGACCAGTATGATCCATCCCCGCTTTGCCCTGATCTTTTTGGTGGTGATCATCGCTCTGGCTTTTGTCCTTGCCCTGATCTCATCGAAGGCGAATCCGACTTTAAGGAAGGTTTTCCATGAATATGATGAGCTGAATGCAAAGGTCCAGGAGAATGTGAACGGAATGAGGGTGGTGAAGTCCTTTGTACGGGAAGACTATGAGATCGGACGGTTTGAGACAGAGAGCGAAAAGATCCGCAGCCTGTTTGTGAGCGCGGAAAAGCTCCTTGCCCTGAACTCCCCGGTGATGCAGTTTTCCATGTATTCCTGTATCCTGCTGATCTCATGGATGGGGGCAGTGTGGGCACACATGAAGAACTGCTGGAAAACAGCCCGATTTACAGAGATATTTATGAGTCACAGACAAAGGAGGGCAGCAATGATGAAAGCGGGGAATAAAAAACCTATGGGGGCAACGTTAAAGCGCCTGATCTCGTACATACTGAAAAAATATAAATGGCAGTGCCTGTTGGTTGCGCTGTGTATTCTGGTCAGCACCGCCGCGAATATTGGCGGCACCCTGTTCATGCGGAATCTGATCGATGATTACATCCTGCCCTTTGTAGATCAGATACAGCCCAATCTGGCTCCCCTTCTGAGGGCGCTGCTTGTGATGGCGGCGGTCTATTATATCGGGGTGTTCTGCACATGGGCTTATAACTATATAGGTGATAAGGGCGGCAAAGCTGGCCAATGCCCATGAATTTATCATGAAGCTTCCTGATGGGTACCAGACTGTCCTGAAGGGCAGCGGCAGCAGCCTTTCCCAGGGACAGCGGCAGCTTCTGGCGATCGCCAGGGTGGCGGTGGCAGATCCCCCGGTATTGATTCTGGATGAAGCCACTTCCAGCATCGACACCCGGACGGAGAAAATCGTTCAGGAAGGTATGGATCAGTTGATGCAGGGAAGGACAGTGTTTGTGATTGCCCACAGGCTTTCCACGATCAAAAATTCGGATGTAATCATGGTACTGGATCACGGGCGGATTGTGGAGCGGGGAAACCATGAAAGCCTGCTGGCAAAGAAGGGAATGTATTACCAGCTTTACACCGGTAAGCTGGAGCAGGAATGATCGGAAATAGGCAATTGCGAAATGCTCTCTTCAAGTGATGTGGCTGGAGTGCCCAAGTCCTGAGGAATAAGGCAGATTCTGCATATCCCTGCAAATTGGACTTGCAGAACACGCATAAATGTGGCATTATAGGGTAAGAAAGTCAGGAGGCATTCCAGAAGAAGAGAGGATTAATCATATATGGCAGAAAATACACAAAAACGGGCGGGACAGTTGGAGACGATTAAGAAAGTGCTGCATTATATCAAAAAGTACTGGCTGCTGGTGGGGCTGTCCCTGGTATTGGCGGCGGTGATTGTGGCGCTGACGCTGTATGTGCCCATCCTGACGGGGGATGCGGTGGATCTGATTGTGGATAAGGGGCTGGTGGATATGCCGGGGATCTTTGCTATCCTGAAAAAGATCGCCGTTGCCATGATACTCACCGCCGTGGCCCAGTGGGTCATGAATACCGCCAACAACTATATCACCTATCATGTGATCCAGGATATTCGGCAGGACGCGTTTCACAAGCTGGAGAACCTGCCCCTGAAGTATCTGGATGCCCAGTCTTATGGGGATATTGTCAGCCGGGTTATCGCGGATGTGGACACCTTTGCGGACGGTCTGCTCATGGGCTTTACCCAGCTGTTTACCGGCGTCATTACGATTCTGGGGACATTGGGCTTTATGCTCAGTGTCAATGTCGCCGTCACGGGTGTCGTTGTACTGGTGACACCATTGTCGTTTTTTGTCGCAGGCTTTATCGCAAAGAAAACGTTCACCATGTTCCATCTGCAGTCGGAGACGAGAGGGGAGCAGACCGCGCTGATCGAGGAGATGGTCGGGAACCAGAAGGTGGTGCAGGCGTTTTCCCATGAGGACGAGGCGCTTGATGCGTTTGACGAGATTAACGGCAGACTGCAGGACTGCTCCCTGCGCGCCATCTTTTTCTCGTCCCTGACCAATCCGTCCACCCGCTTCGTGAACAATCTGGTGTACGCGGGCGTGGCGGTTGTGGGCGCGGTATATGCCGTTCGCGGCGGGATCAGCGTGGGACAGTTGTCCTGTTTCCTCTCCTACGCGAACCAGTACACGAAGCCTTTCAACGAAATTTCCGGCGTGGTGACGGAACTGCAGAATGCGCTGGCATGTGCGGCGCGGATTTTTGCGCTGATTGAGGAAGAGCCGCAGACGCCGGAGCCGG
>CAJTTU010000169.1:3494-3813 GCA_910579325.1 uncultured Lachnospiraceae bacterium
AAAGACACTGAAGGACGTGGCGGGGCGCGTGGAACTTTCCCATGTGGACTTTTCCTACGTGCCGGATAAAAAGCTGATTACGGATCTGAATCTGGCGGTGAAGCCGGGACAGAGGGTGGCGATCGTAGGGCCTACGGGCTGCGGTAAGACCACGGTGATCAATCTGCTGATGCGGTTTTATGATGTGAACAGCGGGAAAATCTGCGTGGACGGCGCGGATATCCGTGAAGTGACGAGAAAGAGCCTGCGTGAAAATTACGGGATGGTGCTGCAGGAGACATGGTTAAAGGCGGGGACGATCCGCGACAATATCGTGATG
>CAJTTU010000170.1 GCA_910579325.1 uncultured Lachnospiraceae bacterium
CTTCAAATGCGGGCGGTTCACCGTACAGGCCAGCTTTGCCGCAGGCGGCGCCACCCTGGAAGAATGTATCAAGGGAATCTTACGGTGAGCCGGATTATTTTAGGAAAAGGGCTGACTTTCCCGCAGGGTCGTGGTACAATAGAAATTGGAAAAGGAATTGAATACGGCACAGCCACACTTCTTGGATTGCGGGGATTTTTCTGCGCAACGAAAGGAGTGTTTTTTTATGCAGGTTTACAAAGCCATTAAGTACATCCGTCTTTCTTATACCGATGATAAGACGGTGGAAAGCGACAGCGTCGCCAACCAGCGGCGGCTGATCGATGATTACATTGCCCGGCACCCGGAGATTGAAGTCGTGGCGGAAAAGATTGACGACGGTTACAGCGGGGTTCTCTTTGACCGCCCGGCATTCCAGGAAATGATGCGGATGATCGAGCAGGGTGAGGCCAACTGTGTGATCGTCAAGGACCTCTCCCGCCTGGGGCGTGAGTACATAGAGACCGGACGCTATATGCGCCGGGTATTTCCCGCCTACGGCGTCCGCTTTATCGCCATCAATGATA
This sequence comes from uncultured Lachnospiraceae bacterium, assembly GCA_910579325.1. Taxonomy (GTDB): domain Bacteria; phylum Bacillota; class Clostridia; order Lachnospirales; family Lachnospiraceae; genus Paralachnospira_A. Next base: position 567 of record CAJTTU010000170.1, read on the forward strand.
ACGTGGACACGGAGAATGATGCCGCCGATGACCTTACCGTATCGGTAAAAAACATTATGAACGAGGCATACAGCCGGGACATTTCCGTTAAGACCCGGAGCGCCCTGGATGTGAAACGGCGCAGCGGTGATTTTGTGGGTGCGTTTCCCATCTACGGATATATAAAAGCCGGTGATAAGCACAAGAGCCTGGAAATTGACGAATACGCCGCTAACGTGGTGCGGGATATTTTCAGAAAGCGGCTGGAGGGGTTCAGCGCTTCCCATATTGCGGACGAACTGAACCGCATGGGCATTCTCTCACCGCTGGCTTATAAGCGCAACAATGGGATGCCCCACGCCAAAGGCGGCTATACGGACCGTAAAGATTGTAAATGGTCTGCCACAACGATCATCCGCATTTTGCAGGATGAAACCTATACCGGAACGCTGGTGCAGGGAAAACAGACCACGCCCCACTTCAAGCTGAAAGAGCGTGAGGACAGGCCTTCCTCTGAATGGGTCCGTGTGGAGGGCGCCCATGAGGCGATCATCCAGAAACATGATTTTGACCTGGTGCAGCGCCTCCGCAGGATTGATACCCGGACATCTCCAAAATCGGATAAAGTCTACCTGTTCTCCGGCATTTTGATCTGCGGCTGCTGCGGCTGCCGTATGACGCGCAAGACCAACCGCTATAAGGATAAGGAATACCACTATTATTATTGTCCTACCGGCAAAAAGAACGGGTGTAAATCTTCCGTCATGGTGAAAGAGTCCGACCTGATCGAGTGCGTGCAGGGCAGCCTGAAAGGGCATATTGAAAATGTGGCTTCCCTGGATGCGCTGCTGTCCAGTATCAGCCAGGAGCGGATCAACCGGGAACTGGCCCAGGAATACGCCGGGCAGATCAAAGCAAATGAGAAACGTATGGCGCAGGTTGAGGGTTTCAAGGCAAAACTCTATGAAAACCTGGTGAGCGGGATTCTCACCAAAGAAGAATTCCTCTCCTATAAGCGGAAATACAATGCAGATATTGAACTGCTGCAGAAAGCGGTTGCCGAGTGGAACGAAAAGCTGACGGACGTACTGGAGAACCGCAGCGAGCGGAACCGCTGGATCAACCACTTTATGCAATTCTCCACGATGGAGGAAATTGACCGGAGGGCGGTCATGCAGCTTATCCGCAGCATACGGGTAATGGGGAAAGACGAGCTGCACATTGAATTTAATTACCAGGATGAATACCAGAAAGCGGTTTCCCTGGCGGAACAGATTGCCGTACAAGGCAAAGAAAGGAAGGTGGGCTAAATGGCAAGAAAGAGCAGGAAACAGAGGTTGGCTCCCATGCCGGCCCCGTCCTTATATGTGCATGTGGCGCTGTATATCCGTCTTTCTGTGGAAGATAACAAAAAGCGGGGCTGTTCGGTGGAAAACCAAAAGCTGGTGCTGAATGATTTCCTTGCGGACAAACCGGATTTCGTTGTCTATGATACCTATATCGACAATGGAGCGACAGGTACAAACTTCCACCGCCCCGGTTTCCAACAGATGCTTTCCGATATTGAGGCGGGCCATATTGACTGTGTGATTGTCAAGGACCTCTCCCGGTTGGGGCGGAATTCCATTGATACCGGTTATTATATCGAACAGTATTTCCATACCCACAACGTCCGTTTTATTGCGGTCACGGACCAGTTTGACACGGCAGACCCCGGCAGCCTCCACAGCGGTATTATGCTTCCCCTGAAAAATATGATAAACGAGGCTTACGCATTGGACATTGGCAGGAAGATCAAGGCCCAGGCAAGGCAGGCCATGAAAGACGGCGATTATATCGGCGCACGGGCGCCCTACGGCTACCGCAAAGACCCGGACAACTGCCATAAACTGCTGATCGATGAAGATACCGCCCCTGTCGTAAGGCAGATTTTTGAGTGGGCGCATGGGCATGTGGCGCTGAACCGTATCGTCCGCAACCTGAATGAAATGGGGATCACAGCGCCCAGCCATTACAAAAAATCCACCGGGGAGATCACCAGCCCTGGCCTGATCGGGAGCGGGAAATGGCAGACACGCACCGTAATGAAGATTCTGGAAAGCGAGGTCTACACCGGCGATCTGGTGCAGGGAAAGACAAAGATCGTGGACCATCAGCAGGTTAAGGCCGGGGAGGACAACCTGATTATTGCAAGACGCACCCATGAACCAATCATCAGTTATGAGCTCTTTACAGCGGTGCAGGAATACCGGAAACAAATCTGTGAGGAAAGCCGGGCGGTCCCAAAGCGGCCCTACACCCCAAACATTTTCAAGGGGAAGGTGTTCTGTGCCGACTGCGGCAGGAGCCTCCACCGGCAGCGCGCCGAGCGCAAGAAAGGGCCGGACGTATACTGGTTCCACTGCCTCACCAACAGCCGTGTGGCAAAGGATAGCTGTAAAGGCGTGATGATGCAGGAAACGGAGCTTATCGCCACGGTCACAGCTATTCTGGAAAAAGAGCTGTCTGTTGCCCTGGGAATGTCCCTCCCCCTCTTTCAGCTGGAGGCAAAACAGAAAAAGGACAAAGACAGGCTGAAAACCCAGATGTCGGCCAGGCGGCAGGAAACCGAAAAGAAACGCCGGCTGATCCGCGGACTGTATGAGAACTTCGTCCAGGGTATCTTAACAAACGAGGAATACTTTGAGCTGAAAGCGGATTATGAGGAATCCATCCGTACACTGTCCGGCGAGATTGAGGCGCTTGAAAAAGATATGGACGCCCTGGACAGCCGGCTTGTGCGCTACCGGGCAATGGAAAAGGGATGCAAAGTCACTGGCGCAGGACCACGCGCTTACGGCAGAACTGATTGACCGGCTGATTGAGCGGATCGAAATCGACCATGAGCGGAATATCCATGTAACTTTCCGCTTCAAGAGTGAATTCCAGGGAAAGGCGGTGGAACCATGCACAAAAAATATGTGATCGCCCTTTATATCCGTCTGTCCGTGGAGGACTTTAAGACCGAGAGTTTGAGTATTCCCAACCAAAAGCTGATCCTCCGGGAAAAGGCCATGTCGCTGCCGGAATGGGATAACGGCGAAGTGCTGGAATTTGTTGATAACGGCCATACGGGCACGAATTTTGAGCGCCCTGCGGTACAGGAGCTTTTGACGATGGTCCAGGCCGGGAAGATCGACTGTATCATCGTAAAAGACCTCTCCCGGTTTGGGCGCAACAGCATTGAGACCGGCTATTTC
>CAJTTU010000171.1:0-1223 GCA_910579325.1 uncultured Lachnospiraceae bacterium
CCTGTGGAGAAAACCGTCATTGACCGCTGTGTCCGGCTGGTCTACCGTGACTATCTGGCCGACCCCCGCCCGGAGAATATGCCCATCCTGGAGGACCTGTATAACCTTCTGCTGAAACAGGAGGAAAAGGAGGCCCATTTCATCGCCACGGCCCTGGAGATTTACGTCACCGGCAGTCTGAACGTGTTCAATCATCGGACCAACGTGGACATCGACAACCGTATCGTCTGCTACGACATCAAGGAGCTGGGCAAGCAGCTGAAACAGCTGGGGATGCTCGTCATCCAGGATCAGGTCTGGAACCGTGTCACCATCAACCGGGCCGCTGGCAAGACCACCCGTTACTACGTTGACGAGTTCCATTGTGCAGCGACACGTTGCTGCAAATAAACTTTAACTGGGCTTAGAGCCTGGAAGGAGGTAAAAGCAGCGGGAAAAGCGGAGGAAATTCTGTTTTTTCCTAACTGATATTCCGAGAAGTGGAATGAAGGGGTAACGCCCTGAAACGCTTCCCCTGATACTGCGTTGGAGGAAAGGGAGCGCAATTTCCCGGACTGACACAGCACGCTGAAGTCGGCTGAACACACTCGCCTTACACGAGGTAAAAGACGGTAGGGCAAAAGCGAGCCAGAGGTGGCCGCGAGTGATAGGCCGGGGGTTCATAACCGCATATGGCGAGAATGTAGAAATACTGACAAAATCCTGAAGGTACAAGTCTAAAGTTCGGGCGGTCAAAAAGGCCGCTGCCGCGAACGCGGCGTGTGTGAGGTAAAGTAAGATTGGTGAATATGAAATACCTTACAGCGTTACAGGCGCTGTCCAGCACACAGGCTTAAAGGGAAACCTAAGTGCGGTTGCAACAGAATAGGAATATCGGAACGTGGAAAGTTCCCGACGTGGAGCCATTGCGGGCAGAGAAGCGTTGAGGAGGAAAACCGTGTCGCCACTCACCGGAGGTGCGGTATAACTTCTCTTAATCCGGGAGGAAGGAGCAGCCATGGTACCGTGTTTGTTCAGCGATGGACAAACTGAGAAGCCGTGAAAAAAGTAAGCGGTGGAGGGACGGGCTGTAGTCAGGAACAGAAATAAAATCATAATCAATAAACACGCATAGGTTCGAGTAGGACTAAGAAAGGCGAAAATCCAAACGAAAGTGAGGACAAGTAACCGACTATGGCAACAGGAAAGGCAAAGAAGAAAGATAAGTTAAGGCACGCCGAGTA
>CAJTTU010000171.1:1231-3722 GCA_910579325.1 uncultured Lachnospiraceae bacterium
ACTCATATTTCAAACAAACTCCATAGGTTCGAGTAGGACTAAGAAAGGCTGAATCCGAGAGGAAAGAGGCCGACTATGGCAACAAAAGACAAGGCTCAAAAGAAAGCGAAACTGCGCCACGCGGAATACTATGACTTCCAGGAAATCCAAGATAAACTGTATGCCGGCAGTCAGAAGGGCAAGGAATTTAAGCATCTGGTCGAAATCATTGCCCTGCCTGAAAATATCCGGCTGGCCTACCGCAATATCAAGGCAAATCATGGGAGTAAAACCGCTGGCACAGATGGCAGAACCATCAAAGACCTGGAACGGCTGCCTGATGAAAAGCTGGTTGCATTGGTTCAGCGGAAGCTGGACTGGTATCAGCCGCAAAGTGTTCGCCGTGTAGAAATCCCAAAAGGAAACGACCCGGCAAAGGTGCGCCCGCTGGGAATACCTACCATATTAGACCGACTGATCCAGCAATGTGTATTGCAAATCCTGGAACCAATTTGCGAAGCGAAATTCCATGAACACAGCTACGGCTTTCGGCCAAACCGCTGTCAGGAACACGCAATCGCTCTGGTTTATAAAAACATCCAAGTGTCACACTGTTATTTTGTTGTGGACATCGACATCAAAGGATTCTTTGATAATGTGAGCCACGGGAAACTGCTTAAACAGATGTGGACGCTGGGTATACGGGACAAGAAGCTGCTGAGCATCGTGTCAGCTATGTTGAAAGCGGAGGTCGCAGGAATTGGGTTCCCAGAAAAGGGAACACCGCAGGGCGGCATTATTTCCCCGCTTCTCTCCAATATCGTGCTGAACGAGCTGGATTGGTGGGTAGCCAGTCAATGGGAGGAATTTCCTACACGGAAAAAGTACGCCACAGGAACCAACTATAACGGAAGTGAGAACAAGGGCAACAAATATAAAATGCTCAGGGACTACACAGCGTTAAAAGAGGTTACCTGTGTGCGTTATGCCGATGATTTATAGCTGTTCACGAAAAACTACCAGCAAGCGAGGAAACTGTTTTATGCAGTGCAGGACTGGCTGAAAGGCCGATTGGGACTGGACATAAGCCCTGAAAAGTCCAAAATCGTGAATTTGCGAAAGCGATACTCCGAATTTCTCGGCCTGCGCATCAAAGCGGCGAATCACGGCAGCAAACGTAAGCCGAACTATGTGGTGGAAAGCCATCTAAAAGAAAAATCTGTTGAGAAAATTGCGGAAAACATGAAAAGGCTCATACATGATATTGAATTTCCGGGACCTGGAAAAAGGGCGGAACACGCGGCGGTTGCCCGATTCAACGCCTATGTATTCAGCGTCCACAATTATTACGACATGGCAACTATGGTATGCCATGACCTACATCCACTGGCCTTTTCTGTCCACAAGAGCCTGAAAGCAAGACTTCAAAAACGACTGAAAACTGCGAAGCAAGCGAGAAAGAAACATTTACGATACCCCATTCCTGATTTTATCAAAGAGCGCTATGGCGACAGTGACCAGCTTCGATTTGTGAGAGGATACGCGCTGATACCTATTGGCTATGTAAAGCATAGAAATCCCATGATGAAACGGCGTGTTATCAACAGTTATACCACGGAAGGCCGCGAGGCTATTCACAAAAAGCTGGGCCGGAATATTGATATCAATATTATGCACTACCTTATGCGAAACCCCATCCCGTACCGGTCTGCTGCCTATAACGATAACCGCATCTCCTTGTACTGCGCTCAATTTGGGAAGTGTGCGATAACCGGCGAAAAACTTGAAATTGGCAATATTCACTGCCACCACAAACTGCCCAAACACCTCGGTGGCTCAGATGAATATAAGAATCTGGTTATTGTCAGTGAAAGCGTTCACCGGCTGATTCATGCCACAAATCCCGAAATAATCAGGAAATACCTTCAAAAGTTGAACTTAGACGCTAAGCAGTTACGAAAACTCAACAAGCTCAGGAGTCTTGCAAATGTTGAGAGTTGTTTGAAATTTGACGCAATCTAACCTTGATGGCAAGCCGGATGAGGTGAAAGTCTCACGTCCGGTTTTGAGCGGGGGAAAATCCGGAGATAACATCAAAGGATTACCTATCGCTATTGCTCTTGAAGGGCGAGCTGGCCTCCTGGAGCGTGGAGATTTGGAAACGGTTCAGAAAATGGGGCGGGGTGCCGACCGGGATCACCCAGAACAGCAAGGACCTCCTGGCCAGCCCGGAGATCGCCAACATCCTGGAGAACAGCGACTTCATCTATATGCTCAATCAGGCGGCAGGGGACCGGCAGATACTCGCCAAGCAGCTGAATATCTCCCCCCACCAGCTTTCCTATGTCACCCACTCCGGCGAGGGCGAGGGGCTGCTGTTCTATGGCAACGTCATTCTGCCCTTCATCGACCGTTTCCCGAAGGACACGGAGCTGTACCGCATTATGACGACCCGCCTGAGTGAGATCATCCCGGAGGGCGGCGCATGAGCGAGGCCGTCTACACCAAGCAA
>CAJTTU010000172.1 GCA_910579325.1 uncultured Lachnospiraceae bacterium
CCCTCATTTTCTAAGGAACATTCTTTCATTTTCCGGCTTTCATCAATGCATAAATGATTTGCTATTGTATATAAATATGCCTTAAATTTCCCTTTTTCTTTATATCCCGACAAATTTTTAAACAGTTTCAAAAAAGTTTCCTGCGTTAAATCTTCCGCTTTCTCCAGATTGAAGCATTGTCTTTTACAATAACGTAAAACAGATGTATAATAACGTCTTATCAATTCCTCAGCCGCTTTTTCGTCTCCGATCCTTATCTGCTCTACCAACGCATCATCAGAATATATTTCTTCCATATTCACACATTATCAACTCCTTTCTTTGAAAGGTTCGTATATATATAATAACGCTCCATTCCGCTCAAATGATCAAAACTTCATTAAATTTTTCAGATCTGCATCATGGAAATGTGCATAACTGGCTATGGAATCCATCTTTTTATCCATTTCTTTTATAACTACATTCTTTTACAGGTCTATCCCTGCTCTCTCTGCGAAATCAGCTTTTCGCCCGATAAGTATCGATTGTTTGTAAGCGCTTGGTAATCCTACGAATGGTCAAAAATAAAGCAGCCCCTTGTAATAGAATGTAGGAACTGCAAGTATTTTACTCTATACAGCCTTGCAAGACGCAAGCATTTTACTCTACATGGCACCAGAGCACCTGCTGATGATTTCCGGAGCCCACGGGGCCAGCCTGGATAATTCGCTCTCCCTCATCCTTGTTTCCGGCAGATGTTCCAGCAGATGGTTCAGATATTTATAGATGTTCAGGCCATGAGCTTTGGCCATTTCCACCATGGTATAGACAATGGCGCTGGCCTCCGCTCCTTTCGGTGTATCGCTGAACAGCCAGTTTCGCCGGCCCACCGTGAACGGGCGGATGGCATTCTCGCTTAAGTTATTGGAAAAACTGCATCTGCCGTCCTCAAGGTATGTCATAAACTGCTCTTTGTGGTTTTGGGCATAGCTCACCGCCTTCTCAAAGCGCGTCCCCTTTTTGGGTGACTGCCCTGATACCCATTCCCAGAAAGCTTCCAGCACCGGCACCTCCTTTTTCAGCCGGTATTCCTTCCTCTGTTCATGGGTATGCCCTTTTTCATGGGACCGCCTCTCATATTCAAACAGCTTATTGCAGTACTGTACGCCCTGGGCGGCAGGATTGCCGTAATCCAGTTCCTTCCCTTTGGGTACCGCCTCCACGAAGTATCTGCGCAGGTGCGCCCAGCAGCAGCACCGCTTTACGTCCGCCAGGGAATTGTAGCCCTGGCAGCAGTCCGTTTCCAGATAGCCCTTGAAGCCTTTCAGGAAATCCGCCGCGTTAAATCCGGCCCTGGTCTGCGTATATTTATATAGGATGATGGGGGCAAGGCCGTCCTCCCCTGTGCGGAACAGCCACATGAACGAATCCGTTTCCGCCTTCCGTTCCGGCTCCTTCAGTACCTGGACCCTTGTCTCATCCGCCATTAAGAACCGCCTCTTTATCAGTTCCCGGTGGAAGTAATCATACAGCGGGGAAAAATAATTCCCGGCACAGTACAGGACCCAGTTTGCGAGTGTTGCCCTGCTTAAGGTGACGCCCGTCTGCTTCCAGTCCTGCTCCTGTCTGTACAGGGGCAAAGAATTGGCGTACTTCTGGTACATCGTCCATGCCACGGCGGATGCCGATGCATAGCTGTGGGGGATCAGCGCCTCCGGCACATGGGCTTTGACGAACGAAACCGCCCTTTCCATGGCAGGGGCCTGGCTGCACGCCGGGCACTTCGCCGTCTCACGGTAGATGTTGACGACCTCGCCCTTTGCAGGGGTGAACCGGAATTCCTGGCGGACAAACTCCCTGCCGATGACCTCCATTTCCGCGCCGCAGTCCCCGCAGTGCTTCTGCTCTTCAGAAAGTGGGATGACCTCATCCTTTACGGGCACGCCTTTGAAAAGTTCCGCATGCGTGCCTTTTGCCTTGCGGGTATGCTCTTTGACAACAGTTCCTTCTGCCTCCGGTTCTTCGTAAGCCCCTGCCTCCTGCTCCGCTTCATCAAAAAGGCTGAGCTGCCCCTCCACATTTTTGGATTTTTCGCTGGATGTGCCGAAAAGCTTTTTTGTAAGGTAATCAATCTTCTCATTCATCACGGCCATCGCCTCATTGTTTGAGTCAATGGTCTTTTGCAGGGAGACGATAAGTTCATTCTGGCTTTTGATTGTCATATTCAGTTGGCTGATCGTATCCTTATACTCCATGATCCTGGAGTCTTTCGGGTCTTTTGCCATTTCTTTGCGCTTCCTTCCCAGATGCCCTTATTTTACCACAAAAAGCGTCTTTGGAGAAGCGGGAAACAGCCAGTTTTACAGTGTTTTTGGATGTTTTTGGCACCTGTCAGCAAGCTCCCGGTTCCTGAACCTTACCGATATTTTCCGGCGGCCGGAATGCCTTTGGCTGTTCGATCTCCAGCCCAGACATGAGCCAGTCGAACTGCTGCCAGGAGATGGCCTTTGCCTCTTCGGAATTCCTCGGCCATCGGAAACGCCCCTGGACCTCCATCCTCTTATAAAGGAGCAGGAAACCGTCACGCTCCCATAAAAGAGCCTTGATCCTGTCACAGCGCCTGCCGCAGAAGAGGTAGAGGGCGCTGCGGCGGGGATCCATGCGGAGTCTCTCCTGCACGATCCCACACAGGCCGTCGATGGAGCGCCTCATGTCCGTGTAGCCGCAGACGATGTAGATCTCATCCGCGACTGAAATATCCCCTAACATAGCCCTCCCTTCAGCAGACAGAGCGCCTGCCGCATCAGTTCCGGGTCTGTTCCGTTTGGAACACGGATCACACAGCCTCCTATGGACAGTTCCATGGCGGATGGGGGCGCTGCGGGGATTTGGGCAATGGAAGGGAAGGTTTCCGGCAGGGCTTTGGCCGGCACATCAATCCTGACCACCTCCTGCCTGCCGCATCCCCGCTGGCTGTGAACCGGCTCCGGTATGTTTTCATATCCTTTCTGGCGGAGCCTGCGTACCCATCCGTAGAAAGTACCCGGGCAGATACCTTTCTCTACGCACCATTGGTAATCTGTCAGGCCGCTGGAGCGACATTCCAGTACCAGGCGGTATTGTTCCTTTGCTTTAATTGGCTTTGCTGGCATATATTGGGCCTCCATAGGTATAGTAAATGTTTGCATTTTCACCATCTATTATGGAATGGAATCAGGTGTTTGTCACTCCGTCAGGATATTTTGCGCTTACTTTTTAACAATCAGAAAATCCTTTTTCAACAAACTGAATAACATCATTTTTTATTCCCTCCTATATTGGCAAGCATAATATCTTCAATCGTAGGTCGTTCAATGATAATGTCGGAAAAATAACGTTGTATTTCTGTTGCCTGTTTTGTGATTCCCGTAAATCCAAATGCTGTTTCCGATATGTTTAAAAAACATTTACGCATATCATCTGTAAGTTGTCCTATATCACCTTTCACAATTCGGTATGTGTCAATCAAAGCGTCTTTTTCTTCCTGAAAAATAATATGCCCCTTGTCAATCATAATAAGCATATCCGCTATCTTATCAAGGTCGGAAGTAATGTGTGTTGAAAAGAAAACCCCCTTGCCGCCATTTGCCATGTAATCTGTTAGGATTTTTAAAAGCTGGCTTCTGATTAATGGGTCAAGTCCGCTTGTAGGTTCGTCCATAATCAGCAATTCCGCGTTATGAGAAAGGGCTAATGCA
>CAJTTU010000173.1:0-233 GCA_910579325.1 uncultured Lachnospiraceae bacterium
CCTGAACCTGACCGTTACCATACAGCCTGCAGACCTTCTCAATGGTCTGAGCGCCACAGCCTGCATCTTTTAAACTCTGAATAAGATCATCCGTATGACCGCCTCCCTTCCTGCTATGTCTGTATTATATCCTCTTGACTTCCATTTCGCTAATGGCTATAATTTATATCATGTTATGAATTTTTAGAATATCAAAGGAGGGCAAAATGGAACTGCGAACCATGAGATATTTT
>CAJTTU010000173.1:270-3684 GCA_910579325.1 uncultured Lachnospiraceae bacterium
GAGAGGAAAACATGACTCGTGCGGCAGAGCTGCTTCACGTTACCCAGCCCACACTCTCCAAGCAGTTAAAAGCACTTGAAGATGAGCTTGGAAAAAAACTGTTCACGCGCCACAGTTTCAGCATACAGCTGACAGAGGAAGGTGTTTTGCTTCGAAAACGGGCAGAAGACCTGATAAAAATGGCTGACAAAATCACAACGGAATTTCTTGCTTTAGATGATGTCCTGGGCGGGGATGTTTACTTCGGCTTGGCGGAATCTTACCAGATCAGGCATCTTGCCTCTGCCATCAAACAGTTTAAAAATACTTTTTTCGATCTGCGTTACCACATTACAAGCGGCGATACAGAGCAGGTCACGGAAAAACTGGATAAAGGCGTGATTGATTTTGCTGTTCTGGCCGAAGAACCAAATACCGCAAAATATCATTTTCTTACTTTTCCTGAAGCTGATCTGTGGGGTGTTGTCATGAAGGCAGACTGTCCCCTCGCAGACAAGCAGGCTATCTGTGCCGATGACCTGACTGGACTCCCGCTCTTTTGCTCGGAGCAAGGCTGGAACCACGATATATCCAAATGGTGCGGCAGTAAAATAGACAAGCTGCATCTTGAAGGGTCTTTCCGACTGTCCTATAATGGCTCCTTATTTGTGAAGGAAGGGCTCGGATATCTTCTGACTTTTCAGCACCTCATTGATACAAGCCCCGACAGCGGACTTGTTTTTCGCCCGTTGGCACCAGCCTTTGAAACAAAAATTTATCTGATATGGAAAAAATATCAGATATTTACCCCTATCGCACAACGGCTTTTGGAATACTTAAAGGATAAGTTTGAGGCTATCCCATCATAGTAAATATACCTGCTGATCAATTTGACCTAAAACCGGCTGTTTAGGCTTGATTTTACACAAAATCCATGTATGCTGTGTCACACAGAATTAAAATATAATTTTAAGGAGGACACAGCAATGCTTCAAATATCCGAAATCGTAAAGAAAACCGAAGAAATGTTTGACCTATTCAATAAGCATTTCTACCATGGCGAGCTTACCCTTCCGGCCATCACCGTATCCCCGGATGGTGGGCGAGGCGTATACGGCTGGTGCAGTATCCATGAAATCTGGAATGCAGATAACGAACTTTACCGGGAAATCAACCTCTGCGCCGAGTATCTCGACCGCCCTATTGCAGAGATAACCGCCACACTTCTCCATGAAATGAGCCACTTATATAACCTGCAGCATGATATTCAGGACATAAGCAACAACGGCTATTACCACAATATGAAATTCAAAGCCACCGCCGAAGCCCACGGCCTGCATATTGAGAAACATCCAAAATACGGCTGGACGGTTACGACCCTGGCTCCGGAAACCAAAGCATGGATCATATCCGCCCTGGGAGATACCGGCATCCATGCCAGCCGCCTGCAGGCAGCCGGAAGCTCCAAAGGCGGGCGCAAGAAATCCACTAACTGAAGCATCAAATATATCTGCCCCTGCTGCGGCACCATCATACGGGCAACCCGCGAGGTCAATGTAACCTGCGCAGACTGCGGGGAACTTTTTGAAAAAGCATGATACCCAGATAGAACCGGCCAGCCAATATCCCTACAGCTGGCCGGTTCTATCTTTTTTACATTTTAGAAAAAAGAAAAATTCTAAAAAAAGGCTTGCTTTCACACCAAAAATGCGTAAGCTGTCACTCACAAGGCGAGCAGCCAATACAAAAAATATCAAAATAAGAAAGGCGGACAACAGTATGAAGACAGGTAGAATCACAGCAAAATTGAGGGACGCGGTTCCGGTATGCCTCATGGTAGAGGACAGGGAAGTAAAACGGTACAAGAATATCGAACTTCCGGACAGCATCAAAGAGGTTGAGCTTCTCGACTTCCATTTCAACGTACCGGCGGACGGCAAAATCACTTTTGAAATCCATTACGCATCCGGCGTACTTCCGGAGACATTCCCTGAGCCGAGGGCGAAAGTAACCCGCGCAGAAAAGGCAGCCGCCAAGGCGCAGAAGGCAGCCATGCAGGAAGAAGCAGCCGATACCCCGACCCCAGAGGATACGGCAGAGCAGGCAACCGAAAGCCCTGAACCGGCAGAGGAAGCCGAAGCCAATCAGGAAGCCATCACCATGGAAATCAGCTACAATGTAACCGGCCCCCGCCGCAAAGAGCTGGCGACCGCGGTAGGCGACTTCATCGGAACAGCTCCGGTATACCAGAAAGCCCCCGCATACGCTTTCGCCATCGGCAGCTACATCATTGATCGGAACGGCAAACTCAGCGGCGAGAAAAACGAAGCATTGACAGAGGCACTTGCAGCCCAGGGCTTCACCGCAGCATAAGAAAAATACCAGCCCGCTCCGGCGGGGTTTTGGGTGCATACAAATTTTCCAAGGCAATTCCATATATAAAATTATCCGCTAAAAGGTTCTCACGGTATAATGCCGGAATTACACTTTTTAGCGGATATTGATTTTTGCCCTTGCTGCTCTCCGAGGGGTGTGCATCTTCCAGTACAATGCAATCCCCCTGATTTGAAGTTCTATTATCCTATGGATATTTGAAAATCCCGCGCAAAAAATAGAAAAAGATGAAATCCAAAAAAGCCCGCAGAATAAGGCTTTTTCATAACTTGCAGAAAAATAGCCCTCCGAAATGGAAGGCTTATTTTGTATTAAAGTTTGTCCCTTTAGACAAGAAAAGAGCTTGTCCAACTCTATTCAGACAAGCTCTTTTTCTCACGCTTCATAGTTATAATAAACATCGGCATCCGCCGGATCATCGCCTCCAGCTTTTTATCTCTCATTTCAGATATGCTCACCCTTACTATTATCTGTGTATTTCACCCCTTGTCCCGATCATGTATTTACAATAACATTTTTCGTTTTTTCACGCTGCAAAGACAATACATTTTCCTACAATTATAATTCTTCCAAATGAACATTTTCCGGCACCATATATCCGCATGATTCACAGGCCGCCTCACCGGCGGTACGGCCATCCTTGACAAACACCTCGATATAATCCCCGCAGCCAGGGCAGTCGATTTCTTCTATGGTTATCATATTCCTTGCGTTTTCACATCCTACGGCAACACTCATGATATTTCCTCCTTGATTTCTACCTTTTTCATAGTATGTACTCCCGGAGTCTCGCAGCGCCTGCTTTTGCGAGATGATTTTTTATCAGCCGCAAAAGCAGGTGCCGGGAGATTCCAGGGGTACATTCATTTCTTTCTTATCTATAGACCCATGCCATCCAATATTTCATACAATGCCTTTTTGACCGGCGAATCTTCCGGCAGTTCCACAAGGGGCCTGCCGTCGCAGTCATACCGATAGACCATCTCATCCTGGGGAATTACGCCAAGCAGAGACAGCCCCTGCTTTTCTATCTCGTCCCGT
>CAJTTU010000174.1 GCA_910579325.1 uncultured Lachnospiraceae bacterium
ATCCCATTTGTTTCATGGCACAAAAATGTCATTTTCAAAACATGAACTAAATCGAACTTCCAAATTTTGTGAACCTTTACGAATCTTTCCAAGATCGCCGCCGCCCCATTGACTCCATGGAAAAATCGTTGTATTATTTGCATAGAATCTTTTTCCCCTGACTATACTTAGTAATAAATAACAAATATGGGAGAGATTTCTATGATTTTTCAGTCGAAAGTTCAGAAACAAAATCACAGCACTGCCGGCGAATTTGTGCAGCTAATGGAGGATCTGCGCGTTACCAAAGGCGCGCTGGACCGGGCACAGTCCAACTTTGAACAGGTGAACGATCCGGCGCTGGTAGACTGCTATATTTATGAACTGAAGGCCGCCCAGATGCGGTATCAGTTTCTCTTAAGAAGAGTCAAGCAGTACGGGGTATAGGCACAAACGCCATATCCGCAAACCAAAGAAAATTCGCCGCCCCATCAACACTGTCCGGCTGTGGGATAAGGAGAATACCATGAGAAAAGCAAAGAACAAAAAAATCACAGAAGTTGACCGATATCTGTTCGGAAATGGAACCCATTATGAAATCTATGAAAAACTGGGCGCTCATCCTATGACAATCAATGGAAAGAAGGGCGTTTACTTTGCAGTATGGGCGCCCCATGCCGCGTCTGTCAGCCTGGTCGGGGATTTTAACGGATGGAATCCGGACGCTAACCATATGACTCCGCTGGAGGATTCGGGCATCTATGAAATCTTTTCGACACAGATCAAAGAGAACGAACTATATAAATATGCCATCACAACCCATTCCGGCAAAGTACTGTTTAAAGCCGACCCTTACGCGAATTATGCGGAATTTCGACCTGGCACGGCATCGGTTGTCACCGACCTGTCCCGGCTGAAATGGACCGATCAGAAATGGATTGAACGCCGCGCAGCCACGGACCCTGGCCAGGCGCCTATGGCCATTTATGAGGTTCATCTCGGCTCATGGAAACGGCATGAGGATACAAACGGCGAAGGGTATTACAATTACCGGGAGGCCGCCAAAGAACTGGGAGAATACGTAAAGAAAATGGGTTACACCCATGTGGAGCTGATCGGAATTGCCGAACACCCTTACGACGGTTCCTGGGGCTATCAGGTCACCGGTTATTATGCCCCTACCTCACGGTATGGTTCGCCGGAGGATTTTGCCTGGTTTGTCAACCATCTGCACAGCAAAGGCATCGGCGTGATTCTGGACTGGGTTCCCGCCCATTTCCCCAGAGACGCGCATGGGCTGGCTGATTTTGACGGCGAGCCTTTGTACGAGTACACGGACCCCCGTAAAGGAGAACACCCTGACTGGGGCACCAAAATTTTTGACTATTCCAAATATGAAGTGTTAAATTTCCTTATTGCCAACGCTTTATTCTGGGTAGAAAAATTCCACGTGGACGGACTGCGGGTAGACGCTGTCGCTTCCATGCTGTATCTGGATTACGGAAAACAGGACGGGCAGTGGGTGCCTAACATTTACGGCGGCAATGAAAATCTGGAGGCCATCGAATTTTTCAGGCATCTGAACAGTATTATGAACCAGCGCAACCCCGGTGTGGCCGTGATTGCCGAGGAATCCACCGCCTGGCCGAAGGTGACTGATACCGCCGAAAACGGCGGACTGGGCTTTTCCTTCAAATGGAATATGGGATGGATGCACGATTTCCTGGAATACATGAAACTGGACCCCTATTTCCGGAAATACAACCACAATAAAATGACCTTCTCCATGACCTACTCCACCAGCGAGCGATTTGTCCTGGTGCTGTCCCATGATGAGGTTGTTCACTTAAAATGCTCCATGATCAACAAAATGCCCGGTCTCTACGACGACAAATTCGCCAACCTGAAAGTCGCCTATACATATATGCTGGGCCATCCCGGCAAAAAACTATTATTTATGGGACAGGATTTCGGCCAGTGGAGCGAATGGAATGAAGAGACGCAGCTGGACTGGTATCTGCTGAATGAGGACAAACATCAGGAGCTGCATAAGTTTACAGGCGGCCTCTTAAAATTGTACAAAAACAACCAGGCGCTGTATTCCCACGACTATGACTGGGACGGCTTCGAATGGATTAACTGCGACGACGCGGACCGCAGCATCTTCAGTTTTGTCCGCAAAAACGAGAAGGGAGGAAACTTCCTGTTCGTCTGCAATTTCACGCCGGTGGCCAGAGAGGATTACCGGGTAGGCGTCATCAGCAGGCGGAAGCACCTGCGGCTGGTAGACGAGCAGAACGGGCTTGTGGAGAAAATGAGCGATGCCCCGGCTTTTAAGCCGGAGGCCGTTTCCTGCGACGGAAAACCGTATTCTATCGCGTTTCCGCTGAATGCGTATGGGATTGCCATATTCCGGTTCTGAGATATACCCGTGAGCTAAATGATTTGCCGGATACATTAAAACACCAAAAAACCGGGGGCCTTACAGAAAACCTCCGGTTTTTTTACCCTGCTTATCCTGCCAGCAACAGACTGATTATGATTCCCACCACCGAGGCAAAGATTGCGCCCGCCAGTGTATATCTGGTTTTTTTTATATGTACGGACATAAAATAAACCGACATCGTATAAAAAACCGTTTCGGTACAGCTCATCAAAATCGACGTAATCCAGCCGATCCTGGAATCCGGGCCATATTCTTTAAATATATCCAGCACCAGTCCCGTAGCGGCCGAGGACGAAAACATCTTTACAAAAGACAATGGCACAATTGGCGCAGGCAGACCGACAGCGGCAGCGGCAGGCGCCAGCAGCGCCGACAGATCGTCAAGAAATCCGGAAGCCCGCAGAACGCTTACTCCCACCATCAGACCGCAAAGCGTCGGGAGAATATCTGCCGTGATCTTCAGTCCCTTTTTAGCTCCCCGTATAAAATCGTCATATACCGGACGGTTTGCCAGTACGCCAAATCCCACAATATAAAAAATCATCAGCGGCATAATAAAATCTGAGAGAAACACCAAAAAATTCATCATGCGCTCCTCCCTGATTTTTCCGAAACAACCCTGCCTCTCACTGGCGACATCCTTTTTGCACCCATAAACTTCGCAAATAAAATGCCGCATACGGTAGTTGTCGTCGTGGCGATTAATGCCGGCACAATCACAGCAGCCGGATTCGCCGAGCCGTACTGACTGCGGTAGGCAATCATATTCACCGGAATCAGCTGCAGCGACGAGATATTCACGATCAGAAACATGCACATGGCATCGGTGGCTACGCCTGGCTTGTCGTTCAGCTTTTCCAGATGCTGGAATGCCCGCAGACCCGCAGGGGTGGCAGCGTAGCCTAACCCAAGAAAATTGGCGATCATATTCGCAGAGATATCCGCCTGCGCCGGATGACCGTCGGGAACCTGCGGAAATAAAAACCGAATCAATGGCTTTAAACCTCTGGCCGCTTTATCAAGAAGCCCCGACCCTTCCGCAATCTCCATCAGTCCGGTCCATAATGCCGTCACCCCCGCCATGGTCAGACACAGATTCACCGCGTCCCTGGCCCCGGCCAGCGCTCCTTCCGTGATCCCGGGCATTCGTCCCCTGATCGCCCCATAAAAAATACCAGTCAGAATCATCGCCGCCCATATGTAATTCAGCATAAGTCATCGCTCC
>CAJTTU010000175.1:0-3150 GCA_910579325.1 uncultured Lachnospiraceae bacterium
GGAGCGCTTTCGGCATTTCGAGAGTACTGAAAAGACAGAGACAGACGAGAAGGGGGACAGGTACCTTTATATGGATATAGTAACAAAGCTGTTGAAAGTGATGGACCGGAAGCAGAAAGCGCAGATGGTTGTGCTGGCGTTTATGATGCTGATCGGTGCCTGTATCGAGACGCTGAGCGTGTCGATGCTGATCCCGCTGATCGAGGTGATTATGAATCCCGGAGAACTGGCGGAACATGCGCAGATGCGGCAGATTTTTGAGTTTCTTCATCTGGATAATATGCATCAGTTTACGGTGTTTATGATTCTGGCGCTGATCGCCGTGTTTGTGCTGAAAAATATTTATCTGTATTTTCAGCGCTCCTATCAGCTTCGTTTTGTCTGCGATAATCAGTTTCAGACTGCCCGCCGGCTGATGCGGGTCTATCTGGACAGACCCTATGAATTTTATCTTCATGCCAACAGCGCGGAGATTATCCGTACGGTCACAACGGATGTGTCCAATACCTACAGTCTGGTGCTGCAGATTCTGACTCTGGCCTCTGACGGCGTCGTATTTGTCGGACTTGCGATTATGATCCTGGTACTGGATCCGGCGATGGCGCTGATGGTGGGCGTCACGATGGGGCTGGTTCTTGTCATCATCAAGAAAGCTTTTAAGCCTGTCCTGCTGAAAGCGGGGAAGGATCAGCAATTTCATAACGGACAGATGATCAAATGGATTAATCAGTCCGTTCTTGGCGTGAAAGAAGTCATTATTTCAAATAAAGAGCAGTATTTTGTGGATCAGTATTCGCTTCACGGAAGAATCCATGCGGAGACCAACCGCAGGCATAACCTGCTGGTCGGCGTTCCCGGTATGATCACGGAAAGCGTGATGATGACAGGCATTCTTCTGTATCTGCTGTTTATCGTTCAGTCAGGACGGAATATGGCGACTATGCTGTCCCAGCTTGCAGCTTTCGCGGCGGCGGCGATTAAAATCATGCCTTCGGTCAGCCGTATGAGCGCCAGCATGAACAGTATCACTTATCTGCGGCCTTTTTTTATCCGGGTCAGCGACGATTTGCAGGAACAGTTAAAGCTGGGAGAGGAGCTGGAGGAGGGCGAATACGATGGACAGACGGAGCCTTTGAAGCTGCACCGGAGTATTCTGCTCGACCATGTGACTTTTTCCTACAGTAAGTCTGACCGGTATATTTTCAAGGACGCTTCGATGGAGGTGCCCGTGGGAAAAACGGTGGGAGTGGCAGGCCCTTCGGGCGCGGGGAAAACCACGGCTATCGATATTATGCTGGGCCTTTTGAAACCTGAGTCCGGCCGTGTACTGGCGGACGGCGTGGATATCTCCGGTCATTATGCCGCATGGCTGAAAAATATCGGATATATTCCTCAGATGATTTTTATGCTGGACGATACGATCCGCAGAAACGTGGCTTTTGGTGTCAAAAATGTAGATGATGAGCGGGTATGGGCCGTGCTGCGGGAGGCGCAGCTGGAGGAGCATGTAAAGTCGCTGCCCCGGGGACTGGACACAGAGATCGGCGAGCGGGGTATCCGTCTTTCCGGCGGGCAGAGACAGCGTCTGGGAATTGCCAGGGCGCTGTATCATGATCCCGATCTGCTGGTTTTTGATGAGGCGACGTCGGCTCTCGACAATGAAACGGAGGCCGCGATTATGGAGTCCGTCAATCATCTGAAAGGCAGAAAGACCATGGTGATTATCGCCCATCGGTTAAATACGATTGAAAACTGTGATATTCTGTACCGTGTGGAAAACGGAACGATCGTCAGAGAGCGGTGACGCAGCAATCGCGTCAGAAAGAGGAAAACTTGAAAGTATGTGTGATTACGGATAATCAGTTTATTTATGAGCAATTTCTGATTCTCCTGGAAGAGCCCCGGTATGAGAAGGAATCATTTGTTTTTTTCAGTTCCCCGGGTAATCCGCTTTGTCCGGCAAAGGAAGCAGGCGGCCGGACCCGGATAGGGCAGGTGGATTTAAAACATGCGACGGACGACTTTTTTGGCCGGTACGATCTGTTTTTATCTCTGCACTGCAAACAGCTGTTTCCACAGGCGCTGGTGGACAGTCGACGCTGTATCAATGTTCATCCGGGCTTCAATCCTTACAATCGGGGCTGGTATCCCCAGGTGTTCGGTATCCTGAATCAATATCCGGTGGGCGTCACGATTCATGAGATCGACGGGAAGCTGGATCACGGCCCCATTATCTTGCAGCGGCAGGTTCCGGTTTACAGCTGGGATACCTCTCTGGATGTGTATACCAGGATTCAGCAGCTGGAGGTGGAACTGCTAAGAGAATCTCTTCCGGTTCTTCTGTCCGGGGATTACCGGACGTTTCAGCCGGATACGGAAGGGAATGTGAACCTGGAGAGGGACTTTAAAAAGCTGTGCAGGCTGGATCCGGATCAGACGCTGACATGGCGGGAGGCCATCGATTTTCTGCGGGCCATGACCTTTCAGGGATATCGGAACGCTTATTTTTATGACAAAGAAGGCAATAAAGTTTTTGTTGAAATCCATTTGGAGAAGGAGCAGCCCTGAAAAAACATGCCGCCTGTGAAAGCGTGATCCGAAAAGAGAACGAAAAAAGAACTTCCAAATACGATCAGGAAAAGAGACAGATTTTATGAAAGACCCCAAAGAACCAATTCTGGTTACCCGTTCCTCCATGCCGCCGCTGGAGGAATTTATTGAAGAAATCAGGCCGATCTGGGATTCGCACTGGCTGACCAATATGGGCGTGTACCATGAGCGTTTCAGGAAACAATTGAATCAGTTTCTGGGCGTACCCCGCACGGAGCTGTTTGTCAACGGACATATGGCTCTGGAGCTTGCGATTCAGGCCATGGGACTGACCGGGGAGGTGATTACCACCCCTTTTACTTTTGTGTCAACCACCCACGCCATTGTGCGCAACGGTCTGACGCCGGTGTTCTGCGATATCAGTCCGGAGGATTTCACAATGGACGTAACAAAACTGGAAGGACTGATCACTGAAAAGACATCGGCCATTATTCCGGTGCATGTTTACGGAAATCTCTGTGATGTGGAGGCCATCGATGCTATTGCGAAAAAGCATGGTTTGAAAGTGTTTTACGATGCGGCCCATGCGTTTGGAGAGCG
>CAJTTU010000175.1:3160-3586 GCA_910579325.1 uncultured Lachnospiraceae bacterium
ACTGGCGTGGGCGTTTTTGGAGACGCTTCCATGTTCAGTTTTCATGCGACAAAAGTATTCCACAGCATCGAAGGCGGAGCGGTCTGCTACCATGACGATGCTTTGGGAAAGGAACTGTATAAACTGAAAAATTTTGGAATTTTGTCGGAGGAAGTGATCGACGGCGTGGGGGCCAATGCCAAAATGAACGAGTTTCAGGCGGCTATGGGAATTTGTAACCTGCGCCATCTGAAAGAGGAGATCGAAAAGCGAAAACGGGTGTTTCTGCATTATATGAAACGGTTTCAAGGCGTAAAAGGACTTCAGCTGCCGGTACATAAACCGGGACTGGAACCGAATTACGCATATTTCCCGGTGATTTTCGACGAGGAAGTTTTCGGCGAAAACAGAGATCAGGTTTATGACAGACTGAAATCCCACGGCATC
>CAJTTU010000176.1:0-247 GCA_910579325.1 uncultured Lachnospiraceae bacterium
TCATCTGTTTTCTCGCGGGCATCGGCGCCGGACTGGGAACCGGCTTCGCCGGAATGAGCGCCGCGGCGGTGATCAGCCCGATGCTGATCACTTTTTTGCATATTGAACCTTATATGGCCGTAGGCATTGCATTGTCCTCAGATGTATTGGCAAGCGCGGTTTCTGCTTATACTTATCACAAGAACAAAAACCTGGATATCAAAAATGGTCTGATTATGATGGGGAGCGTGTTAGTTTTCACAGTGGC
>CAJTTU010000176.1:345-1529 GCA_910579325.1 uncultured Lachnospiraceae bacterium
AGTCTCGTACCCGCTGCGACTATGGGCAATTTTTCTGTCTTTATGACGTTTCTGCTGGGCATCAAGTTCATTGTACGTCCAGTTATGACGACCAAAGAATCTATGGAAAAGACCTCCGCAAGGAAACGCGCGATCCAGTCGTTGGTCTGCGGCGTATTGATTGGGATGATTTGCGGTTTCATCGGCGCCGGCGGCGGTATGATGATGCTTCTGATCCTGACAAGCGTGCTGGGTTACGAGTTGAAAACAGCAGTGGGCACCAGCGTGTTTATCATGGCTTTTACAGCATTGACCGGCGCCTTATCGCACTTTGCGATTGGAGGCATGCCGGACATTCTGATTTGGGTGCTGTGCGTAATTTTTACTCTTATATGGGCGCGTATTGCCGCGCTGTTCGCAAATAAGGCGCAGCCAAAAACGCTGAATCGGGCTACTGGTATAGTGTTAGTTGTGCTGGGGGCAGTTATTATGGGATTCCAACTGCTGCGCTAGACATATACGCGCTTGTCGGCTGCTAAATGACTCTAAAGTCCTCAGTACATCGATGCGCATTCTTTGCGTATTCCACGTCAAAATTCAGAAGAATACCTCCCGTTTTCAGCACCCGGAACCATTCCTGGCAGGCGTCGACCGGATGAGGCAGCGTCCAGGTCAGGTTGCGGGTAATAATAACGTCAAAGGTTCCATCGGGAAAATCCAGCATTTCCGCATCCATCGAAACCGCTTTCACCTTGCTTTCGTCCAGTCCAAACAGCCGGATCATCCGTCCGGTACGGTCAACCATGTCCTCCGTCAGGTCGATGCCCGTAACCGAATGCCCCTGTTTTCCAAGCAGCACCTCAAAAAAACCCGCCCCACAGCCGATATCTAAAATATTCAGGTTTCTTTCACAGGGAATCAGCGCGCTGATCTCATCCAGCCACCGCCCCGCCTTATCACTTTTCAGTTCCCGGTACCGGAGATCAAAAAAACTGTCTGCCCGCTTTGCCCAGTAGCCCGCCACCCTGTCTTTGACATCCGCAGGTTCTTCCTCAAAAAAATATTATATTATTCTCCCATTGTCCCTTCCTTTCCCTACACCTGAAACCTGTCATACTGCCGGTAGCAGTCCAGACACAGCTTTTGATCCCCCGCCAGCCTGATCCAGTTCGCGCCGGTACTTTCTCCGCAGCAGTCGCAATTGT
>CAJTTU010000176.1:1539-1792 GCA_910579325.1 uncultured Lachnospiraceae bacterium
GGAATCAAATACACGGGCATGCTCCG
Organism: uncultured Lachnospiraceae bacterium; assembly: GCA_910579325.1. Taxonomy (GTDB): domain Bacteria; phylum Bacillota; class Clostridia; order Lachnospirales; family Lachnospiraceae; genus Paralachnospira_A. The sequence continues at coordinate 1,566 of CAJTTU010000176.1, forward strand.
GCAGGGTAATCGTGGTTTCTTTGACTGCGAACATATCCGCCGGTTTGCAGCCCTGAAAATATGTAAAAGACTCGTCCCTGGTCATCTCCCCGGGCTTTGGCTTTAACACCAGACGAACCGATTTCCCGCTTTTCCGGTTATAAAAAGAAAACGCCTGTTTCCCACGCATATGAAACAAAAGGTTTCCTTTTCCCACGCTGCAGCCCAAGATCACCTGGATGGCATCC
>CAJTTU010000176.1:1808-3547 GCA_910579325.1 uncultured Lachnospiraceae bacterium
AAATGCACACCACGTCCTCATCCTCGGAAAAGGTCAGGCCCAGCAGCTCGATGGCGTAAAGCGCCGCCTTATAGCCTATTGTAAGCCCGCCGCACACATGGCCGTGGAAGGCGGCGGCTTTTTCCCAGAGTTCTTTCTCATTTATATTTCTTTCCATATCATTGTCCTTTCTTAAATTCAGTTCCGCAACTCCTCTTCCAAGCCCCCTGGTTCCGGGAGAATTTTCAGCCACTAAAGTGTCTGTAAATCCTCCCATCGCTATGAGCACTTAGAGCCTGTTTTTTAGGCTCTTATGTGCGATGCATGGAAAATTGTTAGCGGGTGTCTTTAGCCGCTTACTATTTTCCAGGGGCTTGTCCGATCCGTTGCTGTTTATAATTTAGTTCCGTAACTCCTTTCCCATCGCTACGAGCACTTAGGGTCTGTCTTTTAGTCTCCTGTCACAACCACAGCCTTACTGCCGCCGGAAGCAAGGGCAACGCAATGTATCCCCCGAATCCTGCCGGGCGGACGTTTCCTTCCCGGCTTCTGTTTCCTGTGCCTTCCCGTCATCTACCGTCATTGCAGCAGCCTGGGTTGCCTGGACAACCTTTGTCTCCTGCGGCGATGCCGTACCCTCTTTGCTACCGCATCCGCCCAGTACTGTCAGACCCACAACAGCAGCCAGCAACAGCGCTCCTGATCTTTTTCTCTTTATCATGGGTTCCATCTCCTTATATTTTTTGAGAACAGCAGAACCGTTTCTGCCGTAAATCATCAAACTGCCTTATTTCTCCCAAAACATGTTCACCAGCGTCGTATGGGTCGTCTCCGACACGATGCCGCCCACGCTGATCTCCTTTAAAAAACCTCTGATCTTCGCTTCCATCCTGTCATCGACGGTACATGTCCCCTTCATCCGCCCAAGATACCACCGCTCCGCTTCTTCAAGAGTCTTCTCCGATTTCCACACTGTTTCCCGGTAAGATACCTCAGGGTTATACCCATAGCCCCAGACCGTGCCGAATGCATAGGCCACACTGTCGTCATTGCCCCTTCTATGTTCTCCCGCCAGACGCCTGATCTGATCGAACACTTCGTCCGTGCGCCGGGCAGGCTTGCACAGGGCACAGTATCTTTTTGAGGCGTCCATCAGCTTCACCAGCGTCTCATAATCCGAAACGGCAGGCGTCGTATGGGCAAAAACCAGATCGTATTTCCCCGCAAATTCATCGCCCGGGCATCCAAACCAGTCCCTCTCAAAAAAGTCCACGTTTTTTATTTTCAGTTCCATGGCGAAATGCTTCGCCGCCCTGATCATCTTCGGGGAAAAATCCACGCCATGCGCCTCCCCCACCTCGCCGGCTAAAGCAATCGTGTAAGCGCCTGCCCCACAGCCCACATCCAGAACCCGCATGTCCTTTGCCAGAATCCCTTTGCTGTGCAAAAGCGCAAGAAAAGGATCTTCCCGCATCGTCGCATCCCCATCCGGCACATAATCCTCCGCCACGCTGTCCCAGGCGCTGATCTCTTCCTGAATGTCTCCCTGGGTATACCTGATCCATTTACTGCGCAAATAAGATAATTCCATCGTACTGCCCTCCCATTCTACCCGTTATTTTATTCCGCTTATTTTTCACATACAAGCCCCATGGGGGGATATTTCTGAATAATTGAATTAATACTGGTAATTTTCACAAAATTTATTCGCTGCTTCTGTACATTATTCATTTTAAATAAACAGAAGCTGCGGCTTTACG
>CAJTTU010000177.1 GCA_910579325.1 uncultured Lachnospiraceae bacterium
GGAGGACAGTTATGAGCAGAAATGAAAAAAGAAGAATGGGTATCTATGTGGTGACAGGGATTGCCCTGGTTGCGGTGGTGGCAGTCCTGTCGGTGGCTGTGCTTAAGAAAAGAGATTCTAAAAATGCCCAGGCCCAGGCAGCAAATCCGTCTTATATGGATGAAAACGGAGGGGAGTATATTGCTGCGTTCCTGAAAGACATGACAGATAGTACCATAACAGTAGACATAGCCGAGTTCATTACGGATGATAACACGGAGCGGATAAAGGAGCTGAAACTTTCGGAAGAGGACATGCCGGACGGCTATTATATATACAATCCGGATGAGGAAACTGTTACATGGAAGCTGGACGGGCAGACCATATATACTTTTATTGATTGGAATGGCAATTTTACTGGTTCTGATTACCCGGAGGAGTACACCACAACGGATGCGGCGGAGTTTCAGAAGTATATTGGAACATATGAAGATTCGCAGCCAGGGATGCCGCTTTTCTTCCAGATAGAGGATGGAACAGTAAAGATTATTCTGGAGAAGCAGATTGCATAAGGGCAGGATTGTCCCAGAAAGATATAGGCTTGCAGGTCTATAAACCGTAAGACAATTTATACCTGTATTTCGGGGAGAAAATCTGTAAGTTGGGAAAAACCAGAGATTTTTACGGTTTTCCATATATAATAAAAAGGCAACATGTTGTTATGGCAATTTGGGGTATTGGACACAGAAATGCCCCATGAAAAGAAAGGGGAGTTTTACAGAAGGGCCGTACTATGGCCTGGTGAGAAGAAGTCACACAGGAGGAAGGAAGATATCTTCCTGTTTAGTTTAAGGGGAATCTGCCCCGGAAATGGGGTGCAAGCAAGTATCTGTATTTTCAGCTGAAACTTATATCATTACTTAAGAACAGGCATGGAAACAGCCTTCCCATGCGGCATTACAGAAAAAGCCAGCGGAACAGACATAAATCTGGACGGCTGGCTTTTTTGCTTTTATCTGACATACTACGTTTGTTCGTCACGGATACTTTCGGACTGTTCTTTTAGCACGGCATTCTGATCAGCACCTGTAAGTACAGCTGCAGCAGCCACGAGAGCGGACAGGCTCTTTTCGTTGCACAACGGGAGCAGCCGCAGCAGCGTCTGGTATGTAGAGCCGGTTCTGTCGGCTCCATCCTGGAAGATACAGTCGTCCGCGGAAATGCCGAGCGTCCTGCAGATATGGTAAAACCCCTCAATGCTTGGGGAGCAGCGGCCACGTTCCAGGTCCTTCTGGAAGGACACGGAATGGTCAAGCAGCTCCGCACACTCAGCCTGTGTGAGCTTCCGTTTTTGCCTTGCTTTTTTTAGGGCAGCGCTGAACACACGGGCATCACTGATTGATAAAGACATGCGAATCACCTCCTAATAGTAGTGTATTGCCATACCTTGTAAAAGTAAAAATGGTATAAACACCCTAAAAGATAGCGTAATAAACTACTAAGCACCCGGACATCTGGTGAACAAAAAAAACATGGTTCATCAGGGTTTTGTTTGGGTGCCTTTTTGCGGCCATGGGAGAGGTGCATGGTCCGCAGTGGGGAATGATCGTAAGCCGGCCAGCGGCAGGGGAATTTCGTTAAAAAAATCATAAGCTTCCGTGGAGCGTCCTGTGCCCTGAATGGTAGTCTGGTACGCTACTTTTTAGAGGGAGGCATGAACTTATGGGAAAAGGGTGTCTATCCGTGCTGTCGGGCGGATAAATGCCCTTTCCCTTTTGCGTCCAGAGCCTGCATAAGCCATCCTGCAAGAGGGCCTCCGGTCCCACGGTTCACAGGGAAACGTGGAAAAAGACTGGAGGCGAAAAGGATGAAAGAAAAACATAACGATTCCGTGCAGAACCGCTTCACGGCATACCTGATGGCGGCTGTGGGGAACACGCGCAAGAAATACTGGGAGCGGAAATGCCGGCTGCAGGGCAGGGAGGCTGCCAGGGAGGATCTTCTGGAACGCAACTATACGGACTTTGAGGAGCAGTACCGCGCTTACATAGGGGAGCATACGGATTTTATCTTCCGGGACTGGCAGAGGTACGGCGAGCTGCTGGACCTTCTGGAGAGCGACCGGCTGGCAAAGGCCATAAGCGGGCTGAAAGACAGGGACAGGGAGATTCTGTTCGCCAGGGTGTACGGGGAGCTTACCTTTGCGGAACTGGGAGAGCGGTTCCGGATGGAGCCGAAACAGGCGGAGATGGCATATTACTATGTGCTCAGGAAACTCAGGAAGGAGATGAATGGGAATGACAGATTTTGAAAAGCTGCTGGAGCGTGCGAAGGCGGGGGATAAGGAGGCGCAGGAGGCAATCTTCCGGATGTACCGCCCGCTCCTTATCAAGAACGCCATGGAGCAGAATGTATTCGAGGGGGACCTGTACCAGGAATTCTCGGCAACCCTGTTAAGCTGCATCCGGACGTTCAGGATTTAGATGGCACTGGCCTTATGGCACAGTTTCAGGGTTTAAGTGATTGTGCAGGGGATGTGTTGCGTTTCGGGCATCCCCTGCGTATAAAATGATGTGTCGCAAAAGGTATTGGGCACAACCACGACATCGCAAAACCCAAAAAGGGCTTTTTGCGACAGAAAAACAGGGGTGTATGCATGCTGGAGTGGACGTCTCCAAAGGTATACCTTTTGCGATACGGATTTTTACGGAAGGAGGGCTGTCATGGCAGCAAAGAAGTTCGGATATGTGCGCGTATCCACCCGTGAGCAGAACCCGGAGCGGCAGATCCACATCCTGCGGGACGAGGAGGGCATCGACGAGCGCGATATCTATGTGGAGAAAGAATCCGGGAGGAAGTTTGAACGCCCGGTGTACCGTTCCCTGGTGGACAACATCCTGCGTCAGGGCGATCTGCTGGTGGTGACGGAGCTGAAGCGGTTCGGGAGGAACTATGGGGAGATATACAAGGAGTGATTCCACATTACAAAGGAAATCGGCGCTAATATTAAGGTGACTTCCATGCCCATACTGGATACCACGCAGTCGAAGGAGCTGGTGGGGCAGCTGATCACGGACGTTGTGCTGGCGGTATTCGCATATGTGGCTGATGAGGACTGGACGGAGCGCCATGAGCTGCAGCGGCAGGGAATAGAGGTGGCCAAAGCAGGCGGGAAGCATCTGGGCAGGCCGAGGGTGGAATACCCGGAGAACTGGGAGGACTGCTATGGGAGATGGAAAGGCGGCGTGATCTCGGCAAAGGAGGCTATGATGCTGACCGGGCTGAAGAAGGACAGCTTCTACCGGCTGGTGAAAAAATATGAGGCAGAATTTAAGAATACACAGGAGGAAATGGTATGAACGGAGACAAAGTGGTGGAAAGGGACAAAATCTTGCAGGTCATGGAAAAGTACCGGGATTATTTTAAGGAGTGGAATGCGGATGTGGCGTTTGGCACCAATAAGAGTAATATTTTTTATGTGTTGGCATC
>CAJTTU010000178.1 GCA_910579325.1 uncultured Lachnospiraceae bacterium
TGTGGCCGGAGGTATAATATTTTTTCAGATTTCTCACCTGGAGAATCTTGTGATCTCTGTCGATCAAATGTTCATTCATGATATACATCCTTTATACAGGTATCATATCTTCATTTCAGTGTTGCGGCTTTTCTTTTTAAACGAATATATCTGTTGATGCAGATATCAACAAAAATTGATTACAAGCAAAATAGCCGAACTTTATATTATTCCAAAACCGCTGCTTTAAATATTTTGTATTTGCATATGATGGCAAGCCGCCAGATGCCCGCTGCCGCAGCTTCTGATCTCCGGAGCCAGTTCACATAAATTATCCCCATAGGGGCATCTGGGCAGATAAGCGCAAGCCCGGTTTTCCTCATACAGCTCCGGCGGGCTGCCGGGAATCGTGGGCAGGTATTCCACATTCATCCCGGTTTTGGGAATACTGGCAATCAATGCCCTGCTGTATGGATGGGCCGCATGGCGGAAAATGGTTTTCGTATCACAGGTTTCCACCACTTTTCCGGCATACATCACCGATACCCGGTCACAGATTTCCGCCACAATGCCAAAGTTATGCGTAATCAGCAGGATGGACATGCCCATATCATCGGACAGTTTTTTCAATAATTCCAAAATCTGTGCCTGGATTGTCACATCCAGCGCCGTAGTCGGCTCATCCGCGATCAGCAGATCCGGGCTGCAGGCGATGGCGATGGCGATCATCACTCTTTGCTGCAGGCCGCCGCTCAGCTCAAAGGGATACTGCAAAGCCCTTTTTTCTGCCGGATAAATGCCTACCTTTTCCAAAATTTCAAAAGTTTTTTTCCTGGCCGCAGCCTTAGGACACTTTTCATGCTGCCGGTAAGTTTCCCCGATCTGCTCTCCGACGGTCAGCAAAGGGTTCAGGGAAGTCATCGGGTCTTGGAAAATCATGGAGATCCTCCCGCCCCGGATCGCCTGCATCTGTTTTTTCGAAGCTTTCAGCAGATCTTTGCCATGGAAAAGAATCTCCCCGCTCATCCGGCTCCGCTGTTCATTGTGCAGCCGCATAATGGATTTGGAGGTCATGCTTTTCCCCGAACCGCTCTCTCCCACCAGCCCGTGGATTTCCCCGGGTTTGATTTCCATATTGACACCGTTTAAAGCATGGACGATTCCTCTGACTGACATTAGATCCAGTTTGAGATTTTTTAACTCCAGCAGATTCTCCGTTCCGGTTTCAATGCCGCCAATCTCTTCTTTTACAGACTCTGTTTCGAAATCCTGTTTTTGCTCCGTCAGGCCCAGCTCCATCAGGCCACCCCCTCTTTATGGGTATTTTCTGTTTTCTGCCTGCGTTTCTCCACTTTCTTAAATGAAGGCAGCTTTCTCTGCACCGGTTCAAAATACTGGTGCAGCCCGTCGCTGCATATATTCAGGGCTACCACCGTGACGATGATGGCGATACCGGGTGCAAGGGCAAGCAACGGATTTTGCAGAAGGAAATTCCTTCCCTCATCCAGCATGGCGCCCCAGTCCGCCGTAGGCGGCTGGACGCCCAGCCCCAGAAAGCTTAAAGAGGCCAAGTCCAAAATGGCATAGGCCAGATCCAGGGTAATCTGCACGGTAATGGTGGACACACAGTTAGGCAGAATATGCCTGAACATAATTCTCGCATCCGAATATCCGATGGAATTGGCCGCCTCCACATAGGTTTTATTTTTCTCTACCAGCGTCAGCGACCGGACAAGCCTAGCCAGCATGGGCACATAGACGATACCCAGGGCTACAACGGCGCTCGCCATCCCCCGCCCGAAACCGGCCACCAGCACAAATGCCAGCAAAAGAGAGGGGAAAGCCAGAACCACATCGCAGACACGGCCGATCACGGCATCCGCCAGGCCGCCGTAATAGCCGGACACCAGCCCCAGCGGCACACCGACCATTACGGAGAAAACCACCACGCCTATGGCGCTTAACAATGTCGTCCTGCCGCCATAAAACAGGCGGGTCAGCAAATCCCTGCCCACCTTATCCGTCCCAAGCAGGTGCCTCAAAGAAGGCAGCGCCAATGATTCCGTCAGGTTCTGCTCTGTCGGGGAATAAGGTGAGATCAGCGGCGCAAAGATACAGCACAGGATAATCAGCACCAGGAACAGCATTGATAAAACCATAGGCGCCGTAAAGAAAACCCCTTCCTGTTTCTTTTTATGTATTTTGGGAAGCAGCGGCTTATGCCAGAAAATTTCTGAAAATTTTGCCATTTTTTCCTCTTTCTATTATAATCCTGCAACTCCCGTCTCAAGCCCTCCGTATCGGGCAAGGAGCTTTGCCATAAGCATCCAGGGTTCATTGCCTTTTTATCGAATCATTTTTAACAGCTTTTTAAGCTTAACTTCTACTCCAGCCTTATCCTCGGATCGATCAGCGCATACACAATATCAACCAATAAATTGATCAGCAAGAAAACCGTTACCAGCATCAGCGTAATCCCCTGCACCACCGGATAATCCGATGACTTGACGCCGCCGATCAGAATATCCCCGAGGCCGCCCAGGGCGAACACATTTTCTACCAGCACCGCTCCCACCAGCATCGTTCCGATCTGGATGCTGGACACCGTGATCACCGGGATCACTGCGTTCTTAAAACAGTGCTTCATCACGACCTGATAATAAGGAATGCCTTTGGCCATGGCTGTCGTCGCATAATTTGAATTCAGCTGCTCGATCATATTGCTGCGGGTAATCCGGGAAATCAGCGCTACCATATTCAGGCTTAAAGCCACGGAAGGAAGAAACAGATACCGCAGGTTTTCCACAAAGGTTTTCCCGCTTCCAAAAGAGGGAAACATTTTTAACCGCAGGGCAAACACCAGCATCAGGGCAATAGCTGTGAGAAATACCGGAGATGCCACGAAGATCAGGGTCAGCACCGACAGAATCCTGTCTGTCAGCCGGTTCATCCTTACCGCGCTGATCACCCCGACAGGGATAGCGATCACCAGCGCCAGCACCGCGCTCATCAGCACCAGCTGGGCCGTAGTGGGCAGACGCCCCGCGATCAGGGAATTTACCGACTGCTTGTACTCAAAGCTGTCCCCCAGATCCCCCCGAAGCGCATGGGTAATCCAGATCACATACTGCTCCGGCAGAGATTTATCCAGATAATATTTTTCCTCCAGTGACTGCCTGGTCTCCGCGCTGACCTTTTTTCCCTTCGTCATAGACGCAACCGGGTCAGAAGGCGTAATCCTGACCATACAGAAAATCAGCACCGATACCGCAAACAAAATGGGAATCATCTGAAGGACGCGTTTCCCTATAAATTTAACCAAAACGGAACCTCCTTACCGCTCCGACATCCGCTGCCCAAGAACCGAATCATTTGCTGATTTATCGCTATGATCCTGTTATCCCGGGAAAACCAGCGGAACATACATGACCGGCGTTTTGCCGGATACTCCGTAATAAAAACG
>CAJTTU010000179.1 GCA_910579325.1 uncultured Lachnospiraceae bacterium
TCACCCTGCACTGGTAAAAGATGTGGAAGCATTTCGGGAGCGGCACCCGGTAGACGAACAGGCCGCAGGCCGCGTCACCTGTCCCGCCATGCCGTTTTACGGAAAAGATATTCTGGAAATGACAGTCAGCGCACTGCTCCAGGGAGAGAATCTGTTATTATCCGGCGCAAAAGCCACCGGTAAAAATGTGCTGGCCGAAAATCTTGCCTGGATTTTCGGACGCCCTTCTTATAATATTTCTTTTAATGTAAACACAGACAGCGCCACCCTGATCGGCACCGACACTTTTAAGGACAATGAAGTACAGCTTAGAAAGGGTCCCGTCTACCACTGTGCCCAGTACGGCGGCTTCGGCGTTTTCGATGAAATCAACATGGCGAAAAACGACGCTGTCTCCGTCCTTCATGCCACGCTGGATTACCGGCGCATGATCGACGTCCCCGGCTATGAAAAAATCCATCTTCACGAGGCAGCCCGCTTTATCGGTACGATGAACTATGGCTACGCCGGGACAAAGGAACTGAACGAAGCCCTTGTCTCCCGTTTTCTGGTCATCGATATGCCCGCTTTAAATGAAGAAACGCTGATGAAAATTTTAAACGAAACCTTTCCTGACGGCAAAACGGCAGCTCTGGAGCAGTTCTGCGGCCTGTTCCTGGACCTGCAGCTGAAAGCCTTTAACGGCGAAATCTCCACAAAGCCTCTGGACCTGCGCGGTATGCTGGCTTCCCTGCGCACCATCAGAAACGGCCTGAAGCCCTCCCTGGCCATCCAGATGGGCATCACAAACAAAAGTTTCGATATTTTCGAACGGGAAATCATTGGCGATGTGGTCCTCACCCGCATTCCCTCCTCCTGGACGGCAGCGGACGTATTCTGATAACGAATCAGCAACCACAGCGGACTGCAGCAATACTAAATAAAGGTATTTTTATGAACAATAATCAGGAATATAAAGAACCGGAATACGATGCGGATGCATACGGCGGGGAAAGCTATGACGCGGAGGAATTTCACCTGGAAGCGGAAAACCGGATCCGTAACCTGATGTGGACGGTCAGCGGCGATTATACACTGGACATAAAACCCGACCTGGCAGCCTTTCGAAAATCAAAATACATTGCTCTTTATGACGCTGTCAAACAGGGGGCGTTTTCCAAGTTTTTTGACCAGGAAGCGCTGTCCATGTATATCGTAAAAAAAGTTTATCTGTCCGCCAACAACAAACAGCTGATGACGCTGTCTCAGCTATGCGTGGACGCGGCCATATATCGGAAAATCAGCGAAGAACGCCAGGGCATAGCGGAAATCCGCCGCCTGGCCTTTGAAGATATTCTGGACCACGATATGAACGAGCTGACCCAGACTTTCCTCGGACAGGTCGAACTGCGTATTATCGCTGATTTCCTGCGGGGCGGCTACAAAAGCGTCTACCGCATCGAGGAGACCGCCCTTCAGATCAGCGCCCTGGAACGCGCGGCTGATACCATGGATATTATCCGTGTTATCGATCAAATTTATAACACTGCCCTCGACCCGGATTTTGAAAAAAAGAACGGTACGCTGGAGGAGGTTCTGGCCGTCACCCTGGAAGAACTGCGGGAATTCAACTGGCAGGATTTTCTGGAAGAGGAAATGTATGAGGATATGCTGGACAAATATGTAAAAAACGTATCCCAGAACATCACCCATATTACCGATCTGGAAAAACGCCAGGAGCGGCGCCGCTCTCATTCTCAGGGACGGCAGATCGTCACCGTGGACCCGGAGGCCCTTGAACGGCTTTACTCTTTCGTGGAAATCAATTACGGCAAAACCTACCTGTCAGAACAGGAGCAGGAACGACTGAACTATAATCTGTGCAGAGGTATCCACGAAGGATGCAGTCTTTATTTTACCGACGGCATTCTGAAAAACGCCGTCCGGATTAACTATCAGTACAAATATGCCCAGAAACAACTGGATAAAAACAAACATGTCTACTATGACAAACACCGCATTGTAAAACGCAATATCGCCGTACTGACAGATATTCTGAAAAAAGCGCTGGTGCTGCGCAGCCAGATCGACTATGTATACGCTGATCACGGCCAGCTGAAGCCCAATCTGCTGTGGAAGGTAGGCCGCACCGACGACAACCGGCTGTTTACCAGGGAAATCAAAAAGAATAATTCAGATTTTGTGGTGGATATCCTGGTAGACGGCAGCGGCTCCCAGAGCGCCAGACAGGCCCAGGTGGCTATCCAGGCTTATATCATCAGCGAGGCTTTAAGCAACATCGCCATCCCTCACCGGGTTATGAGCTTCTGCACCTTCTGGGACTACACAATTATGCGGCGATTCAGGGAGTACGACGAGGGCAGACAGGCCAACCAGAGGATCCTGGAGTTTACTGCCACCTCCAACAACCGAGACGGCCTGGCCATCAAGGCCGTTACCGACAGTCTGATGAAACGCCCTGAGGACCACAAGATTTTGATTATCTTAAGCGACGGCCGCCCCAACGACGTGGTGCTGAACCGGCCGGGCAGCCGTCAGCCCCAGCCCTATTGCGGCGATTACGGCGTCAGAGATACTGCCTTTGAGGTCCGCAAAACCAGAAGCTACGGCATCTCCGTGCTGGGCGTCTTTGCCGGAAAAGAAGATGATTTAAGCGCCGAAAAAAAGATATTTGGAAAAGATTTTGCCTATATCCGAGAAATTGGTAATTTTTCCAATGTAGTAGGCGCTTATCTGAAAAAACAGCTTGACGAAATCGATTTATAGCGTTTTTATTTCGATTTTTTAGCCTTATTTCGTATAAATTTTCGAGTTTTTTCGGTTTTTTTCGATTTTTCTGAATTTTGCAGTATATTTTTCCGAATATACCGAAATGTTTTTGATTCTCCTTTTTCTGCCAGCATTGTCAGCAGAAAAAGGAGCTGTTTATAGGTCGCCGGATGCATCAAAGTGTAATCTCTGCTCTTTTTCAGATACTCTAAAGAGGCTGCATCCGTATACTCTTTTCCCTTATAAGTTTTTGATGCCGCCACCCGGTCAGCGAACATTTCCGCCAGATACCGGGGCGGCATTTCTACGCCCGCCAGACAGCTTTTGTCCTTAGATACATCCGTCCAGTATTCAAAATGGTGTTTATTTCTGCCCTTATGGTGCATCCACGCCGTGGAATAGCCTTTTTCATCCCGCTCTGCGGCGTTCGGACTCCGGGTTCCCTGAAAATAACGGACGCCCATAATAAATTCTGTGGGTGAATATTTGGACAGGTCATGCAGCAGTCCCTGCTTATATAACCCCATTCGAAAACAGTTTTTCATCACTTCCCATTTATGCCGGGTGATCACTTTAAAATGGTTCCATGCATTCTGATTCATATATGCCTCCTGAATAGCAGCTTTTC
>CAJTTU010000180.1 GCA_910579325.1 uncultured Lachnospiraceae bacterium
CAGAGGAACAGTCGGCGGAGCTTGTTTTCTGCGACTGTAAAAAAATGGAAAACCGTGAGTGGGAGAAGGTTCCTGTGGAAGCGTCGGACCATGATCATGATCTTCGGTGGGAAACGGCGGAGGGAGAAGAAGCGGAGAACTGGTTTCATATCAGCCATGTGCAGGAACTGACAGGTATCGGCGGAAAATTGATTCTGAGAGACTTTGCAGGGGAGCTCCGCTTCGATGAGGGTCTGATTAATGGGGAAGACACTCTGTTTTTATACCGTCTGATCAGCAGACAGCTCCGGATGGTCTGGCTGCGAAGGGAATGGTATTATTATCGAATGCATGACGGGAGCGCGACGCATATAAAAACGGGGATCAGAAAAGACGCTTATTTTGAAAGCATGAGGCGGATACGGGATCAGGAATGCCGGAGAGGCCGCCCGGATCATGGAATTACCTGGGAGAATTTTATTGTCCTGCAGATGGGAAACCACTATGGGACGCTGAAAAAAATGAAAGACAGGGACGGCTGCGCACAGCTTAAGAACGCGGCGGCTCAGGAAAGAAAGTCTCCGCTTTTCGGACGGCTTTATTTCAGCATGCGCTTTTTGTTCTGCTGTTGTTTTTACTGTTATCCGCTCTATGTTCTGCTGAACCGGATCGTGCCCGTATTATTAAAGATAAAGGAATATGCGAAGATGGATAAAAAGAAAGCTGATGTTGGGATCATTACGTTTCACTGTTCGAACAATTACGGCGCCATGCTTCAGACCTATGGCCTGAAGCATTTCCTGGACAGCAGCGGGATCCGGGCGGATGTGGTCCGCTATGAGCCGCCCTATATGACAGGGAGGCACTGGTGGATTCCGTACGTGCCCTTTAAAGGGGCCAGCAGCCGGCTCTGGTGCGTGGTAAATATATTCACAGGGTTTGCGGCCCATCTGAAAATGGGAAAAGATTTTGCCAGACAGAGGGCCAATATGAGCCGTTTTCGGACAGAACGTCTGATTCGTAAAGGCCAGCCCAGGTTTCTGTCTGAAAAGGGGCTGAAAAAGCTTACCTACCGGTACTACGTCGTCGGCAGTGATCAGATCTGGAATCCCAATATAACCTGCGGGCTTCGAAAGGCATATTTCGGCGCATTTGAGAACAGATATAAACGAAAGGTCGTCGCCTATGCCGCAAGCTTTGGCGGGGTTTCGGTTCCGGACGGTTATGAGGACCGGTTTTCGGAGCTGATTCAAAATGTGAACGCGGTTTCCATGAGAGAAGAAGCGGCGGTTCCTTATGTGAAACGATTTTATCCGGGAGAGGTTACGGCAGTTTTAGATCCGGTATTCTTTCTTTCCAGGGAACAATGGGAGAAAGCAGAGCGGACGCCTGACAGGAGCGGCTATATTTTCGTATATATCACGGAAGCAAATCAGAATCTGTCCGCTTATGCCAGAAAACTGTCGCGGGATACGGGACGGCAGGTCGTGGAAGTGAGAACAGGCCAGCTGGGTACCCAGGAGGACTTTACGGTGGATTTTACTGCCGGACCGGCCGAATTCCTGGGCTATATCCATCAGGCGGCGTATGTGGTGACCAACTCATTTCATGCGGTCGCGTTCAGTATTATCTATCAGAAAAAGTTTCTGGCCTTTACCCACAGCAGTCTTGGTGCAAGGCTTAAGAATATCCTGCAGATTCACGGTCTGGAGGACAGACTGTGCAGGGACAAAGAAATCGCCGATATTGACGCTGATGTGGACTGGGAGACAGTCAGAAGAAAGACAGAACAGGCTGTAGAAGCGTCCGGAAACTTTCTGAAACAGAATCTGTCGGAGCAGTGATATTTTGCGCTCCGGGCTGCGGAGGTTGAAATGGAATTATACGCGAAAAAAGAGGAGTGCTGCGGATGCGGCGCATGCGCCGATATCTGTCCTGCGGATGCCGTCAGTATGGTCAGTGATTCGGAAGGTTTTTCCTATCCCGTAATCGACGGGCAGGCCTGTATGGACTGCGGACAGTGCAGGCTGGTATGTCCGGTAAAGAACCATTCGGTAAAATGCCGGGAGCGGCTGTACTTTGGCGTGCAGGCCAGGGATCAGAGGATACGGGACGCAAGTTCTTCCGGCGGTATGTTTCCGGTACTGGCGGCCTTTATTCTCAGTCGGAACGGAGCGGTTTACGGAGCGGGCTGGAATGAGCGCATGGAAGTGGTCCACAGAGAAGCCGGCAGTATGGAAGAACTGGAAGCGATCAGGAAAACAAAATATGTGCAAAGTGATCTGAGCGGAATCTACCGCAGGATCAGAGAAGAACTAAAAAAGGACCGGTGGGTCCTGTTTTGCGGAACGCCCTGTCAGGCGCAGGCGCTTAAGCTGTTTCTGCGTAAGCCTTATGAGAAACTGGTTACGGCAGATCTGGTCTGTTACGGGGTGCCGTCTCCGGGAATCTGGAGCGATTATGTGGCATACCTGGAGCATAAGCATCAGGGGACAATGACGGATTTTTCATTCCGGGACAAGAGGAACCGGGATAACGGCCATACCCGTTCTTACATAATCGACGATAAGGAATATGCGGGGAGCATGTACGGAGACGGGTACTGTCAGATGTATTTTACCGACTTTACGGTACGTCCTTCCTGTCACAAATGTGAATTTTGTACGACAGACCGGGACAGTGATTTTACGATCGGAGATTTCTGGGGAATCGAGAACGTCAGACCTGACCTGGAAGACGGAATGGGAACTTCCATGGTGATTGTTCACACGGAGCGGGCGCGCCGGATCTGGGAAACTGTCAAAGAGGAGTTATCATGGTTTTCCTGCGGCAGAACGGATGTCCTACAGCCCCGGCTGACCCATCCCACCCCGGCGGCCGGAGGACGCGGGATATTTATGACTTTCTATAAAGTGTTGCCCTTTTCATTGTTTCTGGCGCTGTTTACAAAAATGACGCCGGTTATTTCTCTGTTCAGGAGGGGCAGAAAATGATTTCATATCTGAAGCGATTGCGGGACGCCGCGCTTTATGTGTTTCAGGAGACAGAATGGCGGCTTTATAAGATGAGAAAACGCAGCCGCCTGAAAAACAGGGACTTTACGATTCTGGCCTCCAACTGCAACGGGTCCTTTATGTACTATGATATGGGACTCCGCTATCTGACGCCGACGGTGAATCTGTCCATGAATATGGATGACTTTGTGAAAATGGCCGGAAATCTTAAATGGTACATGGAACAGGAAATAACAGAGCTGGAGCCGGAAAACGGATATCCTGTGGGACAGCTTGGAGATATCCGGATTCGTTTTGTACATTATAAAACCTTTGAAGAAGGTGTCCGGAAATGGGAGGAGCGGAAAAAACGGATTAACTGGGATAATCTGTTTCTGGTAGGTACGGAGAAAGACGGA
>CAJTTU010000181.1 GCA_910579325.1 uncultured Lachnospiraceae bacterium
GTCTTTTTCGATCAAAACTGGCCTTATTCTTTGTTTTTCTGTCCCGCCGTATAAATAAAATATCCCAGAATAACGGTAATCACGCAGATGACCGTGGTAGACAAAAACCGGTTATAGGTAGTGTCCCCGCCCAGCGGAATACAGAGCCCTGTTATATGGCATCCTGTTTTTATGGGAGGGTGATAAGAAAATTCGTATAGTGATATACGTGAATTTTTTGTTTTCATTTTCGGCCGTGTCTGTTAAAATGGATTTGAAAGCATTTATTAAATGGTGTCTTTGATCAGACTGATGGATTGGAGTCGTGAAAGGACACCCGTCAAGTGCTCATAGCAATGCCGAGGGGCTGCGGAAGGATCATGGAAAGGAAGCGAATATATGAGGAATTATCTGGATACAGGGGATTCTTATATTTTGTTTGAAAAAGCTGTTAATAGTAAACTATATGTGGATAAAAGCATGCTGATCGACGCCGTTTCCCAAAGTATGGAAAGTGGAAATCAATATCTCTGTATCACACGTCCCCGACGTTTTGGAAAAACGGTAAATGCCAATATGCTGGCGGCTTATTATTCCATGGGCTGTGACAGCAGGCAGTTGTTCGACCGGTTAAAAATCGCAACCAGTCCTTCTTATAAGAAGCATTTGAACAGCCATCATGTCATTCATATCGATTTCAGCAGGCAGCCGGATGGGTGTAAAAGTTATGAGGAATATATCGGGCACATTGTGTTCCAGTTCCGGCAGGATTTTACGCAAGCCTATCCGGATATCAGAGAAGAAGACTGTGACAGCGTTTATCGGATGCTTTTGGCTTCGGGGGACAGTTTTGTTTTTATATTGGATGAGTGGGATTCCATACTTTATGAATCTTTTATGAGAGAACAAGATAAAAGCAGTTTTATGACTTTCTTGAAAATCCTTTTAAAAGATCAGCCCTATGCAGACCTGGCCTACATGACCGGCGTACTTCCAATCGCCAAATATTCCAGCGGTTCAGAGCTGAATATGTTCGACGAATACAATTTCATGAACGACAGCCGCTATGATATCTATTTTGGCTTCAGCGAGGAGGAAGTGCGATGCCTGTGCGAGAAATGCGGGACGGTATCCTATGAGGAAGTAAAGCAGTGGTATGACGGCTACCATTTAAGCGACGGGGGCAGCCTTTTTAATCCAAGGAGCGTCAACCGGGCGCTTTTCAGAGGCGTGTGCCTGAATTACTGGACTGAAACAGGTCCTATGAACGAGATTGCCGACTGCATCGAGCACAATGTGGATGAGGTGCGGGAGGATATCGTAAAGCTGGTGGCCGGGATTCCGGTGGAGGCGGAGCTGGACGGCTACAGCGCGGCAGAGCTGCAGTTGGATACGAGGGATGAGATTTTGTCGGCCATGGTGGTGTACGGATTTCTTTCTTATTATGACGGGTATCTGTCCATTCCCAACCACGAGCTGATGGAAAAATTTCGGCGGGTGCTCTCCCGGGACAGTATGGGAGAGGTGAAGGAAATCGTGGATCGTTCCCGGGAGATGGTAAAAGCCACGCTGGACTGTGATGAAGAAAAGGTGGCGGAGATTCTGGAGGAGGTTCACGACAGAGAGATCCCGTTTTTAAAATACGGGGATGAAAACGCCCTTTCCTGTGTGCTCACCCTCTGTTACCTGTACGCCAGAAAGGATTATTGGGTGGAGCGGGAGGAAAAAAGCGGGAAGGGATACTGCGATTACTTCTTTTCTCCTAAAAAGAGGGGGCCGGCAATGATTATAGAACTGAAAGTAGGAAAAAGCTGTGAGGATGCCCTTGCCCAAATCCGGGAAAAGAACTATCTGCAGAAAGCCGAAGGATATGGGGAGGCGCTTCTGGTGGGAATTAATTATGATGAAAAGAAGCGTCATGCGTGTAAAATAGAGCGGGTGAAATTTTAAAAATGAGTATTGTCTATCCGGAGGAGTTTTACCGGATATGAATCAAACAGAATATTAGGAACTGGGTAACACACAGGAAATAATCGGAAAGAGGGGATAGCATTGTGATTATAAAAAGAGTATCATGCATGCTTATGGCAGCGGTATTATGCGGCCTGCTTGCGGGCTGCAGAGAGGCGGAGGTGAAGTCGGTGAAAAAAGTTTCCCAGGAAACCTCTGCCGGCGGGACGGAGAAGCCGGAAGCGGATTTATCGGCAGTGCAGACGGATATCAGCCTGCTGTCCGTACCGGAGGATGTGCAGGTCGTGGGGCTTGGGGAAGCGAGCCATGGCGTGGGGGAATATCATCTGATGAAAGGGGAGGTATTTAAAGCGCTTGTGGAGCACAACGGATGCCGTTCCTTTGTGATTGAAGGAGATTTCGGCGGGGCTCTGAAAGTGGAGGAATATATTCACGGCGGTCCGGGAACGGCAAAGGAGGCCGTAAAAGAGATAGGCTTTGCTATCTACGATACGCAGGAGCTGGTGGATTTGGTGGAATGGATGCGGGATTATAATGATAAGATCGGAGTGGAAACTAACAGCGGACAGGACACGAAATCCGACGAGGACTTGACTTCTGCACCGGAAGGCCAGGACAGTCGGGAAGCCGTGGACGAAACCCTTCATTTTTACGGAATGGATATGCAGCGGGTTGACAATAACAAGGAATACCTGTTCGCCGTATTGGAACAGTCCCTACCGGCGCTGTGTGAAACTTATCGGACAGCATTGGAGGGGCTGACGGATGAGGAGAGAATGAAACCGGAGCCGGATCGGGAAATGCTTCAAAAAGCGCAGACAGACCTTACGGCGCTGCAAAAGGATATGGATGCCGCCGAACCGGAGATCGTATCCGCCGCCGGGCAGACAGCCTTTGACCGGGCGCGGGAGTGTGCCAATACGCTCCGGGAATTTACGGAGCTGTCCCTCTGCGCCGACAGTGATTACAATACCATGCGGGATCAATATATGTTTGAGAAGGTGTGCTGGCTGATGGGGCATGAGAGCGGCCTGCTGTTTATCAACGGGCACAACGGCCATATCGGAAGAACGCCGGTATCCGGTTATACCTGTCTGGGTCAGTTGCTGTCGGACAGCCTGGGGGAGAAGTATTTTGCCATCGGTACGGATGCGGAGCAGACGGTTTTTAATTCCCAGGATACGGAAGGAAATTTTACGGTGCGGGAAGTCAGCAACAGCAATCTGCTGAACGGGCAGCTGGACGGCATGGACAGCGATTATTATTATGTGGATTTTGCGGCGGTTTTGGAAGACGAAGGCTGGCAGAAAATCGCCGGTGAAAAACAGAAGCTTGTCACTCTGAACGTAGGCATTTCGGAGGGTCAGCTGAAATCGCCTATGTATTATACGGCGCCGGTTG
>CAJTTU010000182.1 GCA_910579325.1 uncultured Lachnospiraceae bacterium
TAGTACATCATAAATTTTCAATCATTTCATCAGCGTCATAAAAGACATCCATACAGCTGCCTTTTCGCGGCGATATTTCACTGTGAAGTATCCGGCAAGGTGTGCCGATTACGCATTTTGTCCAATGAAGGTCTTATGGCATCAGGAGAGATCCTGCAAGCGGCGGTTATTCCGTCTGCGCCGTTTCTGTTTACTCAGGATGAATACATAGAGATACGGAAAATGTGGAAAAGCTGCCTGGATCTGCAAAGGATGGTCAGACGGCTTTTTCGCTGCGTATATCATATGCGTTGCAAAGTAAATTCTAAGCGACAAAAATTTCAAAATTTCAAAGTAACAGCAGAAAACCATTGACAGACTATTTCATTAATGTTAAGATATCTTCGTGTGCCGCACAACGAGGTATAAGTGCCGTCCCAAAGACGGACGCCGCAGTTGGCGAGTATTGAATTAAGGAGGTTACCATATGTACGCAATTATAGCAACAGGTGGTAAACAGTACAAAGTAGCTGAAGGAGACGTAATCAGAGTGGAGAAGCTGGATGTGGAAGCAGGTTCTACGTACAGCTTTGACCAGGTACTTGCTGTGAGCGGCGAGACCCTTACAGTCGGAACTCCCACGGTAGCAGGCGCTTCCGTAACGGCCACGGTAGTGGGCAATGGAAAAGCGAAAAAGGTAATTGTTTACAAGTATAAGAGAAAAACCGGCTATCATAAGAAAAACGGCCACAGACAGCTCTTTACGGAATTAAAGATTGAAAAAATCAACCAGTAATGATTCGTGTAAAGTTTTATCTTGACGCTGATCAGCGGTATAAAGGTTTTGCGATTAAGGGACATGCCGGCTATGCCGCCTGCGGATCCGATATCGTGTGCGCCGCCGTATCAGCCCTTTCCACCAATACTGTAAACAGTTTGACAGCATTTTCTTCCGACCGGATCAAAGCGCGGACGGAGGAAGAACTCGGAGCGATGTATCTGCGGCTGGAGACAAGAAGGGACGATATATCCCAGCTTCTGGTTAAAAGTCTGGCTTTGGGTCTGGAAAGTATACGCGACGAGTATGGCAGTAAGTACATTAAAATCCTGTATAAGGAGGCGTAAAGTGATGTTGAAAATGAATCTTCAGTTATTTGCCCATAAAAAAGGTGTCGGTTCTACCAAGAACGGCAGAGATTCCGAGTCAAAAAGACTGGGTGCAAAGAGAGCGGACGGACAGTTTGTAAAAGCCGGAAACATTCTCTACAAACAGCGTGGCACTAAGATCCATCCCGGCAACAACGTGGGCCGCGGCGGAGACGACACGTTATTCGCGCTGGTTGACGGTGTGGTTAAGTTTGAGAGAAAAGGCAGAGACAAAAAGCAGGTTTCTGTATATCCGAAGGTTGTAAACGAATAATCATCGTTCGTAATCATCAAAGCCGACGCCAGGAATGGGTCGGCTTTTTGTGGCATGACGTTGTATCACGGGACAGGAAATATACGGTAAAACGTGTTCTGTGATATCAAATATGGAGGAGTTTATGTTTGCAGACAGCGCGAAAATATTTATCAAGTCCGGCAAAGGCGGAGACGGCCATGTCAGCTTCCGCAGGGAACTGTATGTACCCAATGGCGGTCCTGACGGAGGAGACGGAGGCCGGGGCGGCGATATTATCTTTCAGGTAGACGAAGGTCTGAATACCCTTTCCGATTTCCGGCATGTCCGCAAATATGTGGCTCAGAACGGAGAAGAAGGGAAAAAACGAAAGTGCCACGGCGCTGACGGCAAAGATCTGGTGATTAAAGTTCCCGCCGGAACCGTTATTAAAGATGAGGAGACAGGCAAAGTGATCATTGACATGTCCGGAGACCGCAAGCGAGAGGTTCTTTTAAAAGGCGGTCGGGGCGGGCAGGGAAATATGCACTATGCCACTGCCACCATGCAGGTTCCGAAATATGCCCAGCCCGGTCAGTCAGGCCGGGAGCTGTGGGTGCGGCTGGAACTAAAAGTGATTGCAGACGTAGGTCTGGTTGGTTTTCCAAATGTGGGAAAATCCACCTTTCTCTCCCGGGTGACCAACGCCCGTCCCAAGATTGCCAATTACCACTTTACCACACTGAATCCGGTTTTGGGCGTAGTAGATATGGGAGAGGGCTGCGGATTTGTTATCGCCGATATCCCGGGATTGATCGAAGGCGCCTCTGAGGGCGTCGGACTGGGCCATGCTTTTTTAAAGCATATTGAGCGGACCAAGGTGATGATCCATATGGTGGATGCCGCCTCCGTGGAGGGGCGGGACCCGATTGAGGATATCAATGCCATTAACAAAGAGCTTGAGGCTTACAATCCGGAGCTGCTGAAACGCCCCCAGGTAATCGCCGCCAACAAAATGGATGCCGTTTTTCAGTCTCCGGGAGAGCCTGATCCTCTGGAACGGATCAGAAATGAATTTGAGCCAAAAGGAATCCATGTATTCCCTGTTTCCGCAGTCAGTGGTCAGGGACTTCAGGAATTGCTGTATTATGTGGCAGAACTATTGAAAACTATGGATTCTGCTCCTGTAATCTTTGCGCCTGAGTTTGACCTGGACTATCCGGACAATGAGAACCTGCCATTTACAGTAGAAAAACTGGAAGATGGCGTCTACAGTGTAGAAGGCCCCAGAATCGATAAAATGCTGGGATACACCAATCTGGATTCCGAAAAAGGATTTGCCTTTTTCCAGAAGTTTCTGAAAACCTCCGGTATTCTGGAGGAACTGGAAAGCCAGGGCATTCAGGAAGGGGATACCGTGAAGATATACAATTTGCAGTTTGATTATTATAAATAATGTTAGATGATTTATAAAAAACAGCAGCGGACCCGACACACTAGGACGCAGGAGCTGAGGACAGCTTCTGCGTGATCATGGCGATGAAAAGGGAGTTGCGATCAATTAAGGAGATATCCGTAATGACAATCAACAGCAGACAACGGGCTTATCTGAAAAGCGCGGCCATGACCATGGATGCGATTTTTCAGGTGGGCAAAGCAGGCGTCACGCCGGAATTAACCAAAGCAGTGGACGAAGCGCTGGAAGCAAGGGAGCTGATCAAAATCAATATGTTAAAAAGCTGCCTTGACGACCCGAAAACAGCGGCTGTCATGCTGTCGGAGCGGACAAGATCCCAGGTAGTCCAGGTGATCGGAAGAAAAATCGTTCTGTTCAGACAGGCAAAGGAAAAAAGCCGTTTTGAGCTGAAAAACATGTAACAGGCGGTGGAATGATAACGGAACCGCCGGGAGGCTTATATGGCTGGTAAGAAAATAGGAATCATGGGGGGAACCTTTGATCCGGTTCA
>CAJTTU010000183.1 GCA_910579325.1 uncultured Lachnospiraceae bacterium
GTCACCCTTTCCTACTGTGAATTCATCCGCAGGTTCATGATGCATGTACTCCCGCCCGGCTTCCAGAAGATCCGTTATTATGGTTTCCTGAACAACCGCAGCAGGAAAAAGAACCTTGCCGCCATCTTCCGCGTACAGGGGCGCCAGCGTTTTGGCTCCATGCTGGCCGGACTTCCCATGGACGAGGTCATCTATAAAGTATGGGGCTGTAACATACATGTCTGCACTGCCTGCGGCTGCCTCAGCATGCGGCCCCTGGGGAAGACCCATGTGCTCAGGAACTGACACTTTCAATTGAATACGTTTCACGGCTTCCCTGACGGGAGGCTTGTTTGCCGTGGTCAAATCTCTGTTTCTGTCAGCAGCCAGCTTCACACAGCAGGCAGAAACGGCTCCATAGTGGAGCTTTTGGGAAAAGCCAAGGGAATGCAATCCCCATATACCGGCTAAAGTCCCGCGTCTTGGTACAATCGTGAAGAATCACATTCAGGGCAGCTTTATCATTTGTAGAAGGCTGCTCTTTCTTTCTGCCCTGAATATGATACTTCACTTAAGAATTGTATCACATTCTGCCAAACCCTGCAGTCCGTATTTTAAGCGTACCTTAAATATCCTAGATATTTCACTGGGAAAACTTCCCGAAAATATTTTTCGCGCCTATGGCGATGGCCAGAGAGACAATACCCGCAAACAAAATCACCGCAAATTCATATCCTGAGCATATTTCAAACAGCACCCCATATATGGCATTGCCCAGCGGCTGGGCGCACATGGAGACCGTGAGAATGACGGCTATCACCTTTCCGATGAGATTTTGAGGTGTCTCCGTCTGTACAAAAGACATCATCTGCACGGTGAAAATCGTGGAAAAGGCCATAATGACAAAGCAGCAGATTGTCATAACCATATAGGCGGCCAGCCCGGAGGAAAAAACCAGAGCTGCAATCCCCATGGGAAACACCCCTCCGGCACAGGCTATGACCAGGATTCCCGACTTTTGTATCTTTAGCTTTTTTGCGAAAATGCCTGCGCTGATACCGCCAACTAATCCTCCCGCCGCCAGCGCCCCTTGTGCGAAGCCGTACAGCCTGTTGGCCAAGGCGGCATCCAGGCCCAGCACCTCCGTCACCATATAGGGCAGTCCCACAATAATCATGGAGGAAAGAAACAAATTGATCCCGCAGATGACAAGCAGGGTCTTTCCTATCACCGGCTTCTCCTTTCGAATAAACCGGATACTCTCCGCAAAATCCCCTTTCACCGTTTTCCATATGCCGCCCTTTAAACCCTGTCTGACAAAAGGCATCTTGATAAAAAGCTCCATGACCGCAGACATAAAGAAACAGCCGACACAGACCCACAGAACCGGTTTAAGCCCATATGCGCTGTACAGTATCCCGCCCAGCACAGGCCCCAGCAGCGATGCAAAGGAGCTTATGGTATTGATAATAGAATTGGCCCCCAGGGAATGCTCCGGACTCACAAGCGCCGGAATACTGGCCTGTACGGCGGGCTGATAGGCCCCCGCTATCCCATACAAAAGCATCAGCGTAACCGTCATCAATACGACCAGATTCACGCCGCCCATCAGCAGGGAAAAAACGGTGATAACCGCCGCCGTAAAAAAGTCCAGCGCCACCATGATATTCCGCTTGTTCACCCGGTCCGCGACTATGCCGCCCACCGGTGAGAGCAGAATCGCCGGAAGGAAGGCACAGGCCGTCACCGCCCCGTAAAGCGCCGAAGAACCTGTCTGGTTCAGCAGGTACAGCGGCAGTGCGAATCTCACCGCCGCATTGCCAAACAGCGAAATAATCTGACCCACCACCACCAGCGTAAAATCTTTAGAAAACAAACCTCGATCCATTTCTCATACCTCCATTTCTTCAATCCCATTCGCAAGAAAATGATGCATAAAGTTGGCTGCCACACCAAACAGCCCACCCATCACAAACATTACCCAGACAATGCCGCCCGGCAGACCCGCGATCAGGTTTGGCACAAAGCACACAATGATCAGGGAGCAGATAATCGTGGTCATCACGGAACGCTTTTTCCAGCCCACCGCGGCGGCAATCACGCCGATTTCTGAAGACAGTATGCCGGACATAAGGCTTGCCAGCAGTACCGAAATCACAAAATGCCCGCCGGCAGGCTCAGGAGTGATTCCAAAAATACGGGACACAATGTACAGGCTCCCCATCACGGCCATATTGCTGACAAAAGCGGAAACCGTCGTAACACAAATGACAAACATACTTTTTAGATGGAGGATTTTCCTCCGGCTGACAGGGTACGTAAACAACAAAACTGCTTTTTTTCCGCAAAACTCCTCAACAATTATTTTTGCGGCAAAGACCGCCGAAAAAATACCAAAACAGGCAACGGTCAGGGCTGTTGAAACTGCGAATAACCCGCTCCAACTGGTAAAAAGCATATCCTCCTCCACTCCATTGATATGCATGGAAACTTCGGGACCGCCACCCCCCAGAAAAAGGCATAGAACCCCCATGGCCAGCAGGCTTACAAATATCCCCAATACCGCCCGCCGATAAGTAGATAAACGTATTTTCATCTTCTCTAGTCTATACAAGTTCATATGTATCCCTCCTCATGAATCCCACCACATACTCCTCAAAATTTTCACCGCACTCCGACACTTTATCCTTCACCACAAATTCCTGCCGTATGGCTCCTCCCGCAAGAATTCCTATACGATCTGCCGTATGACGTATTTCCCCGATGATATGGCTTGAGAGCAGAATGGACATACCTGCCGCGGCCAGCTTGCGCATGAGTTCCCTCATATCCGTGATGGCAATCGGATCCAGTCCGTTCAGCGGTTCGTCCAAAACCAGAAGCCTGGGACGATGGATGATCGCCCGGGCCAGTCCCAGCCTCTGTTTCATGCCCAGAGAATACTGAGAGATGGGCTTGTTGCCCACATTGTCCAGCCCCACCAGCTGTAAGGCATCCGGTATGCTGGCCTTTTTCTGCATGAGGGCCAGATGCATGGAAAGAAGCTCCTCCGCATGCAGATGTTCATAAAACACCGGTGTCTCTATGACACTTCCCACATCGGCCAGATATTCCCTGCTGCCGCCGACCTCCCTGCC
>CAJTTU010000184.1 GCA_910579325.1 uncultured Lachnospiraceae bacterium
ATCCAGTGTTCCCGCTTTTCGTCCCACAAGTAACCGTAAATGACTGTGCCAGTCAGGTGCTTGCCGCTCATGCCTTTTGCCTTAAACACGGATTTAATCTTGCGGCTGGTATCTCTGGCGTAAAATTCATACATGATGTTCAGGAACGGGGTAAAATCATTCTCTCCGTTGGCGCTGTCCACTCCGTCATTGATGGCGATCAGCCGGACGCCTCTCTGCCGCAGGATTTCCATGACCTGGCCGACTTTGAGATAGTCACGTCCCAGACGGCTCATGTCTTTGATGATGATTGCCTCCACGTTTCCGGCCTCCACTTCCTCCATCATAGCGGTGAATCCGGGGCGGTCGAACCGGGTTCCGGAGATTCCATCGTCTGTGAAATGGGTCGGGTTGGGAAAACCGTTGCGGCGGGCGTAATCTTCCAACATGGATTTCTGGTTGCTGATGGAATTGCTCTCACCTTGGAGTTCATCGTCACGGGAGAGCCTCTCGTACAGCGGGGTAATCTTGGTTTTCGTCATAGCGTCTGCCTCCTTACATGAAATATGCTCTAAATGTGTCCTTCACTAACCATGAGAAAATCTCGTGATTAAGAAGTCATTTAGAGCATATATCACCGCTGTCCCGGCAGTATTTCCTCAGCCAGCCGCAGTGAGAAAAGCTTTTCCCGTAATATCGGTACTCCCGCTGAAAGCTGCCTATAAAAAAACGGCACGAAACCCCGGCCTCCCGGAAAAATTCCGCCAGCGCCTCCAGGGGTTCTAAGAGCAGCAGCTTGTATTGCCCGAACACATCCTCCTGCTCCCGGAAGCTTTTGAATATGATAATGCTGTTATTCCGGGTAACCGCGCAGATATCCTGAAGCCGGAGCAGATTTTTCTTCCGCAGCTGTTCCAGCAGCTTTTCCGCATCGGTCTGATTCTCAAAATAAATCAGTATGGGAATCCGAAGCAGGGTGGAGATAATGCCCAGCTGCTCGGAAACGGCGCTCAGCTCCCCTTCCGCATCAGGTTCCTCCTGATACAGAAGGCCGTCCACAAAACGGGTGCGCAGGCTCTGTTTCTGATAGTTCATTTTGCTCTGCATCTCATACTCCAGCATGGTTTCCAGCGCCATCTTAATCAGCAGCGCCATACTGCGGATTTCCTCCGGCTCGCCGGAGACACCCACCACGCCCAGCTTCTGCTTTTTATAGATCAGCGCCATGTTAATCCCGCTCCTGCCGCCCTGAAACCCGTCGCTTTTGGATACCTCGATCAGCTCCCTGTCGCCGCTCATGATGTTATAGGCAATCTCATGAAAGCTGCCCACCCGCTCCGAGTCGGAGCTGGCGATAATCATGCCCTTCTCATCCATCACATTGATATTCTGCTGTGTATAATTCGCCGCTTTTTTGATAGATCTGTCCGCCAGAGCGATATCAATCATTGCCACACCTCTCTTATCTGTCAGTCAGACGCCGGCGCGCCGGCCGCATCAGGTTCGGTCGTTTTGCCGGTCTGTTTTTTCATCAGTATAGCATATCCATATTTGGGTCGAATACCCCTTACAGGCTTCTGGCCTCTCCGGCTTCATGACAACTGTCAAGTATTTATAGGGATTTGCGCAAATACTCCCGCCTGGCGACAGACATCATCATCCGGCTTATCTTACCGGCCCGAATTCCTCCACTTTCTTTTTCAGATACAAAAGCCGGTCAAAATCCGCCAGCGGCGGCAGCGTATCCGCCACGGAGATAATCATATGATCCCCTCTGCCGATCACCTCCAAAGTCTCATCCACCAGGCGGTAAAAATCTCGGTCGCTCACGCTGTCCGGCAAAAGGGCGATGGAGGGAACCCCGCCCCAGATCGTCATCTGATCCCCGAAAATTTCTCTGGTTTCCTTCAGCGATATTTTCGTCAGCGGCGCAGGGCAGATGGAATCCGCGATATCAAAGCCCGCCTTTACATACTGTTCTAGAAGCATGGTATTCTCCCCGTCGGTATGAGAGGCGATAAATTTTCCCATGCCGTGGGCTATCTCGTTCTGGCGTTTCAGCTCCGGAACCACCAGCTCCTCTATCACAGCAGGCATTGTAAATGTAAAATCATAATTGGCACCGGACAGCACCACCTCTGCCGGACTGTTGATCGCGGCGTCAAACAGCTTCCCGCAGAAAGGCGCAAGCCGTCCGATCAGCTCGTCCATCGCCTCCTGATCGTCCATAACGCTCCATGTAAAAATCCTGAAACCCCATCAGCTCCTTGATCAGATAATGTCCCGGCGACGCCCACATGGCGGATAAAGCCACGGCCACGCCCCGGTCGCCAATATAGTTTTCTTTATAATCCTCATAGGCGTCATAGGTGGGGATCACTTCCGCATTTTCGAAAATATAGGCAAGGGCTTCATAGTCCTCATAAGATTTCAGCGCATGCTCCTTCACTACATAGAGGGTGATGCCGTCTTTCAGCATCTGATCTGTGTAGACCGTGGTGGTGCTGATCTTTCCTCTGGGAGTTTCGTAGACCACATGATGCTCGCCTTTCTCATTGCGTTCTTCTGTGATACCCACATTGTGAAACTCCACCCGCCAGGGGGACAGCTCCAGGTCATAGAGGCCCAGCCCCACATGGAGATCGCCGTACCCGCCCTTTCTCCATCCCTTAAAATTCGGAATAATCGAGTGAAACCCCACGCCCAGGTCATCGGCAAATTCCCGCAGGGTGGCATGCTTGTACTGATCCGGCAGCGTTCCCGTGGCCTCATGGGCATAAAACCAGTTATCAAGCCGGGGAACAAAGGGCAGCACATCCGTGGGCTCCCCCCTTAAAACAGCCAAAATACGTTCTTTATTGGTCATAACCCAACCTCCTGAAATTCTTCTATGTATCCCCCAGAGTCTCACTGCACCTGATACTGCAATATCCCGGGCGTACATCTCCTTAAACTTTGATAATTTTATTATAATAAAGGGACAGGAGTTTCACATTGTAACAGAGCCACAAAAAAGGAAATGAAAAATGGAATGGAGAAACGAAAGGGGGGATGCGTGCGAGCCAATATAAAAACTAT
>CAJTTU010000185.1 GCA_910579325.1 uncultured Lachnospiraceae bacterium
TGCCTGTACTTTGTATTCGTGGTCATATTGTCTGTTTTCTGCCATTTTTGTTCACTCCTTATTCTCTTGATTATATCTCAAATCCTTGAGAATGAGCTGTCAACTTTTTTATACCACATCAGTTTCATGATTGCCATAAAATGCTGAACCTGCGTAAAGTTCATAGACTCACCCTTTCTCATACCAATTCTGTTTTTTACTCCCACTCTAACCCGACCTTATTCATCCCAACACATTTTAACAATCTTTCCATAATCACAAATCTTCTTCAATCAGGTCAAATATCCGTACAAAAGGCTGCCCTGAAAACAGAAAATTAGAGGCAGCCTTCCATTCATTTTTATTTTAAGATTTCTTTTTTATTTTGTCCGGCCTTCGCCGCCTCATCCCTCTGTCTGCAGATCTCCGCCCAGCTGGGCAACTTCTTCAGTTCCCCGGCAAAGCGCTCAAGTTCCTTCGGAACATTGATCTTCTGCGGGCATATCTCACTGCACTGGCCGCAGCCGACGCAGGCTGACGGCTGTTTTTCTTCCGGCAAAGCCTCCATGCGCATACTGACATTGACTGCCGGGGAGAACCAGATCTCATTATAGGTAGCCAGAAGCATCGGAATATCCAGCTCCTGGGGACATCCGTCGCAGCAGTAGCGGCAGGCGGTACAGGGAATGGAATTCTTCATTCCTTCCGCAATGTCCATCAGGATTTTCAATTCCGCCTCACTTAACGGCTTCCGCTCCTCAAAGGTTTTGACATTCTCCTCCATCTGCTTCATGGAGGACATGCCGCTTAAAATCATCTTCACATTAGGAAACCCCTGCAAAAACCGGAACGCCCATGCCGCAGGGCTGTCCTCCGGACGAAGCGCGGACAGCTTTTCAGCCTCCCCTTTTGCAAGCTGGGCCAGCCTGCCACCCCGCACCGGCTCCATCACCCAGACAGGGATATTCCTTTCAGTCAGAAGGTCATACTTCGCCTTTGCGTCCTGTAATGTCCAGTCCAGATAGTTCAGCTGGATCTGACAAAATTCCATCTGATTGCCGCAGCCGTCCAAAAATTCTTTTAAGCACTCTACCCGCCCATGGCTTGAAAAGCCCAGATGGCGGATTCGGCCAAGTTTTTTCTGCTCCTGGAAATACTCGATGATCTTCCACCGGGGATCCAGATAGGTTTTCATAGAGTTCTCATATACGTTGTGGAGCAGGTAAAAATCAAAATAGTCCACACCGCACTTTTTCAGCTGTTCTTCAAAAATCGCCGTCGGATCATAGGTACTGCTGATCTGATGCCCCGGATACTTCGTGGCCAGATAGTACTGATCCCTCGGATACCTGGACAGGGACTTTCCGATGATCACTTCCGACAGCCCGCCGTGGTAAGGGTATGCGGTGTCAAAATAGTTAACGCCGTGGGACATGGCATAGTCCACCATCTGATCTACCTGCTTCTCGTCCACCGGCGTTCCCGGAACGTCGGCGAGCAAAGGCAGACGCATAGTGCCAAAACCTAAACCGGATAACTTTAATCCCTGTACTTCATTACAATACACAGTCAGCCGCCTCCTTTTCACTCGTAACCATTCCGCCGTACTCCAGGCCGTACAGCGCCGCAAAACGCTTCATCGTATACTCCCCTGCTTCCAACATCCACTTTTCTGGAGCAGCTCCCTGAAAAATAAAATACAGGGTTTTACCGGAAAATTCTCCTTTCTCTACCCGGCCATAGCACCGATCCAGCATGTCCCGCACGGAACCGCAGATATTATGCCAGTAAACAGGCGAACCAACCACAACCCTGTCCGCCTCCTTTATCTTAGCCAGCACCTCGTCCATCTGGTCGTCCGCAAAGGACTGGCCATAGCTGTAAACCTTGTAATCCGTCAGATCCAGCGTTTCATACTCCTGGCCTTTCAGCAGCGTTTTCGCTAAAAAGGCCGTGTTGCCATCTTTGTTGGGGCTTCCGTTGATAAATAATGTTTTCATTTTCCTCCTCCTGCTATTTTCAATCAATTACACAATCATACAGCTCACAATCATAATAAACGATATCAACCAAAACGGAAGTCTCTATTTGTTTACCAGTTTATACTTCCGGGTTATTACTTTTATCTGGTTTTTACGATAAATCAATTAATTGTCCTTTTGCCTTTCATTAATCTGAAAATGTATGGCAATTATAAAAGTATTCCAAAACACATTAATCCTTTTTTTCTAACCTGGGTTTGTTATTGATCAAACTTTCTGTTCTTTTCTCTGCCCGTAAAGTATTCTTAAACTGATTCCTTCCGGCCGGTTCATTATGAACCCCTCCCGGGTTCACCAAAAGGGCGCACCGCCCCCCCTGGCGGATTCAGATGCCGGATTCAGGCAAATATACAAATACTTTTTTACACTCTTTCACTGTTAATCAATGATATACAGATTCGACGTATGGCTGCCGTTCTCACGGTACCTGAACTCTTTTTTCAGGTACCCCGCCCCCACCAGATCGTCCAGCGCCCGCTTTACGGTACTGTGGGACATTTTCAGCTCCCTGACTATGGTTCCAATGGCAGGCCAGCAACTTCTCTCCTTATCCGCCCGACCACGCAGGTACATGTAAACCGCCACCGCCCGGTGGGGCAGCTCCGACGCGAAAATACTTTCAAAATACCCCATACGTTTCCTCCCCCGTCCAATGTCCCGCCATAATCCTTTTTTAACCCTATGGATGGCTCCTGTATGCCTGGTTGATTTTTGCCCCCTGCTTTTTTCACCGGGTTTTTAATCCGTCCGTAGTGGCGGTTTGTTCTTAGGCTTATGATCTTGCGGACTAATCTTGCTCTCCCGCTGTCCTTTCATCCACTCCCGGTCAACACAGTTATCTCCAGCCAGCCCCATGGGCCAGGTAAGCTCCCCAAAATCCTCCGCGTCTTCTTCCATCTGCCTGCGCAAGATCTCCGCTCCAAAGTGGATAGGTTACAATAAACTGGACAGATTTTTTAAGGTCATATAATATAAAACCAATAAGCAAAGGAGC
>CAJTTU010000186.1 GCA_910579325.1 uncultured Lachnospiraceae bacterium
CTCGCCCCGCAGGTAGGAATCATAAGCGGCCACTTCGCTGCGCATCAGGTCCTCCGCCTTTTTCCGGACGGCGCCGGTCATTTTTTCGCCGCCAAATTCCTTTAGCGCATCCTCTTTGGAAACATAAATCCATCCGACCTGCCCGCTGTCCCAGGGGTCATTGAAACTTGCGGTCTGCATGGCAAGGCCGCTGTGGTCCATCAGATAGAGGGGCAGCGTAATGTATTTTTCGGAGATCACCTTCAGCATGGCGTCATCAACCGCCCGTTCCTCCGTCTTTGGCCCGTGCCGGAACCGGCTGCTCACAATGTTTACCATGTGTTCATAGCGTTTCAAGCCCGCTTCATCATGCCCCACGGTATCTAAATACATCTCCCGCAGGAAATCGTCTTTATCCATGTAATTGTGGCTGTCACCCAGCGCATAGCGGGGGTGGAAGCAGGCCATTGTCCCAAAATGTTCGTCTACCTCACGGGGAGAGATTAAAATGTCGTCCGGCTGCACCATCAGCGCATATGGACCGTCAACTGCCATCAGCATAAGCCATCAACTCCTTTCCGGTTCCCTGGGCTTTTTATCCGGCGCTTTCGGCTCTGCCTGCGCCGCCTGTTTCCTTGCATTGTCAAGCTGTTCCCGCACGGAAACATCCCGCTTCGCCTCCGGCGCCCCTGCGCCGAAGAAGCCCGGCAGCTCCTGAAAGCCGATACTGTCCACATAATAAGCGGTGTCTGCGCCATTCCCATGCAGGACTACCACATCAGAAACGGAAAGGGAATGGCCCTTGAAATCTTCCGGGTGGTCGATATTGAAGCGCCTGTAAATATCCTCCAGCGTTTCGCCCGGTTCCCGCTGCATGGCATAGACCATCCGGTAATTGTCCCGGCTCACGGAGAGCCCCTTGCTTTCCAGCCAGTCCAGGGACATAAAACGGAGGTTGTCTGTATTGTCCGATAAGTCAAGCTGGTAAATGGAATAAGCGCTGATCCCATACTCTTTTTCATAGGAAGAAATACGCTCCAGAAGCGGCGCCGTTTCTCCCTCCATGTGTTCCTCATGTTCAAATGCCGCCAGCCTCATGCGGATTTTCCCGGTATCTCCTGAAAGCAGCTCGTCCGCCATGCGCTCCTTTTCTGCATGGAAATCCGGGTACAGGTCTGCATAGGCCCCGCTGTTCTGCCTGAAAAATTCATCCAGGTCGAAAGCCAGGTCCGTGGATTCGTCAAGCCTTATATCATCCCCGCCCGGTTCCTCCATGACAGGTGCCGGCTGCTGTTTTTCCTCTGGCGGGAGGGGCTGCTTCACCGCAACGATCTCACCCGCCAGCCGGACAAATTTTTCCGGGTATCTGAACTGTTCCTTATACTGCTCCATGAAATAATCGGGAAGGTCGGCAAAACTTTCCTCACCGAGACCGGCTATGAAAAAGGTGCCGGCCATGATCTCGATCATCTCGCCGCCCTGGTTGTAGATTGCCCGGTTTAGGGGCAGCCCGTTTATTTTCCCTTCATCATTGCAGACAATCGCGACAGGCTCCGCATAAGGGTAGTAGCCCTCTATGCCTCCCCCGACTGCCTCCTGCATGGATTCAAGGCTCCCGTCCAGTTCGGCCTCATAAGGCGCTTTCCCCGGCTCTATCATCAACACTTTCAAATCTGCATATCCTCCTTCCTTTTAGTTGGTGCCTTCGCCTCTGCCGCAGCCTTTTCCTGTGCCCTCGCCGCAGACAGCTTTCCCAGCACGGAGGGCTTTTCCTCTTTTTCGGACGCAGGAATGGCGCTTTCCGAAACTTCGGCGGTACGATCTGTTTTTACCGGTTCCTGGCCCTCCACTGTGTACCCCGGCAGGAGCGCTCCATACACGGTAAAATGGTGCTCATACTGTTTGGGTATCTGCGGGGAGATTTCCTTGAACAAATGGGAATAGGCTTTTTTCCGTCCTTCCAGGTACTTTTCCGCAGCGGCCTTGTCCGTGTAGCGTTTCTGATTCTGCCCGGCAATCTTTTCGCCATAACCCTGCTTTGGGGAGTTCACATAGACATCCCAGGTCACATACCAGGCGACCGGCACGCTCTGTTTGGTCTCCCGGTCATATTTGGTATCTTCCCAAATACCGCCGGTCATACGGTAGACGCGGTTGCTGATTTCCTCGTCGTTCCGCCAGTTGTCGGTTTTGCGCCATTCATTTGCGGTATGCTTTACTTCCGGCGTATGAAGGTATTCCAGCGCCCGATTTAGTTTCTGTGTGACCGCTGCCTGCTGCTCCCATTGCTTCGTTGCCGCAAGTACAATATCAAAGGCTTTCTTTTCTCCATCCATGCTGTCCTGGCGCATGGCCTGTATTTTTTCCTCACCCTGCGCAATGAAAGAAGAAATATCCACATCCTCACAATATACGCTATGCTCAAATTTAAGATTGCTGCCTTCCGTCAGATAATCAAAACGGTAGACCTTATAGTCTTTATTTTCTTCTAATATGTCCAACACCTCCTATATCTCCGGCGCATGGCTCTTTTTCGGTGCCGCCTGTGCCGGGGTAGTTTTTTCTGCCGGTTTCACCGCTGCAAGCTGCGCCATGACCGAAGGCCGGTCCGACGTAAATATGGAAATCTGTTCATTCTCCGCCAGCGGCTGCGCCGGAAGGGGCAGCGTTTCATCCGAATGGGTCAGTATCTGCTCCCGTTTCAGGTCTGCCACGATCTCGTCAAATGCCGCATTGATGGCTCTGCGTTCCTCACCCTCCGGGAAGGCTTTCAGGACTGACATTTCCCCGCTTTTATCTGTCGCGAAAGTAACGGCACAATCCGCATGTCCCGCCAGATAATCAGAGCTGTAAGGCAGCTTATCCTTGATGTAACAGGCAAAGGCCCTGGCGGTCATCTCCGTGTTGCTGTCCCAATAGCCGCCGTCCTTTTCGCACTCCTTACCCATGCGCACGGAATTCCGGTAAAAATCGGTTTCCACCCGCCCGATTTGCGGCGCCTCCTGTGCCTGCATCCCGGA
>CAJTTU010000187.1 GCA_910579325.1 uncultured Lachnospiraceae bacterium
CGACATCTACCGTGCGTCCTTCGGCAGACGTGCAACGCCGCACCTGCGCCAGTGCGTCTTTTTCGGCACCACCAATGCGGAGAAAGGGTATCTCCGGGATACCACCGGGAACCGCCGTTTCTGGCCGGTGAAGACGCCGGGCGGCAGCCGGAAGCATTCATGGGAGTTGTCTAACGATGACATCCGCCAGATATGGGCGGAGGTGCTTGTGTATGTGAAAGCGGGCGAGCGGCTCTACCTTGACGGGAAGATGGAGGACACGGCCAAGTCCGAGCAGCGGGAGGCTATGGAGAGCGATGAACGTGAGGGGCTTGTGCGTGAGTACCTTGACACGCTCCTGCCGGAGAAATGGGATGACATGGATCTGTTCGAGCGCAGGAATTTCCTTCATGGGGAGGATTTCGGGAAGCCGGACTTAAAAGGCACGGTGCGCCGTATGTCCGTTTCCAACATGGAAATCTGGTGTGAATGTTTCGGGAAGGAGCGGGCGAATTTAAAACGCATGGACAGCGGGGAGATATCCGCCATCATGGCGCGTATCGGCGGCTGGGATTCCGGCAGGAAGAAGGAACGCATCTCCCTTTACGGGCCGCAGTGGGTTTACAGGCGTGTTCCGAAACGGGAGTGACGTTAAAAACTGGAACGGAACGCCCGCTGTTCCCATAAAGGCACTTTGGGAACAGAAATTCGGAACATGGGAACAGCAGACTGGTACTGGCATAGAGGGGCGTGTTCCTATGTTCCAAAAAATAATTATATAAATGGAATATATAAAAAAGAGAGAAAAGCACATGTGAATACACCCATATGCGCGTAATAGGGATTTTTTGGTTTTTCGGAACTTTTGGCACAGAAAAGGAGGCAGGGCAGAATGAATTTTTATGAATGGATGATAGGGAAATATTGCGGGAAGGACACGCCGAGGGGCGACCTTGCGGGGGACATGAAGCATGAAGAGGATGGATTCCCCAAAGACGGGGACAGGCAGAGGATACTGGATTATCTGGATGGGATGTTCGCCTGCGATGAGTGCATCGCCCTGTTCAAGAGGTGCTGGCGTGATTATGAAAAGGCGGTGTCTGATGAGGGAAAGTGAGATTGAGAGCCGCCTGCGGGCAGAGGCAAAAAAGATGGGAGGCATGGCGGTGAAATTCACCTCACCCGGATTGGATGGGGTGCCGGACAGGATTGTTTTATTGCCTGGGAGGAAGATCGCATTTGTGGAGTTAAAGGCTCCGGGGAAGAAGCCGAGACCCCTGCAGGAGAAAAGAATGAGGCAGTTGGAATGTTTAGGGTTTCCCGTTTATGTGATTGACGGGGTGGAGCAGATCGGAGGTGTGCTGGATGAGATATGTGCCACATGAATATCAGGAGTATGCAAAAGAATTTATCGTGAGCCACAAGGTGAGCGCATTGTTTTTGGATTGTGGATTGGGGAAAACAGTGATCACGCTCACCGCCATATGGGAATTATTGTTTGACTATTTTGACATCCGAAAAATACTGATTATAGCGCCCTTGCGAGTCTGCTATCTGACTTGGCCTTCCGAACTGGAGAAGTGGGAGCATCTTTCCGGGATTGGGATGTCGGCGGTGCTTGGTTCGGAAAAAGAACGCATAGCCGCACTTGGCAGGAAAGCACAGGTGTACGTCATCAACAGGGAAAACGTGGAGTGGCTGGTGGAAAATCATGCATGGGATTTTGACATGGTGGTGATCGATGAGCTTTCTTCCTTCAAGTCCCATAAGGCAAAACGGTTCAAGGCATTAAAAAAGGTGCGCCCGATGGTGCGGCGCATCGTGGGGCTGACCGGGACGCCCGCGCCGAATGGATTAATTGACCTGTGGGCTGAAATCGGGATATTGGATATGGGGCAGCGGCTTGGGCGGTTCATCGGCGGCTACCGGGAGCGGTTCTTCGTGCCGGACAAGCGCAGCCGGGAGATGGTGTTCTCCTATAAGCCACGGGAGGGTGCGGAGGATATGATTTATAATTTAATCTCCGATATCTGCATCAGCATGAAGGCTGTGGACTATCTGGATATGCCGGAATGTGTCTATAACCGGGTGGAGGTCATTCTGACCGAAAAGGAAATGGCTCTGTATGGGCAGTTGGAGCGGGATATGCTCCTTCCCTTTTCGGACGGCGACATTGACGCGGTGAACGCGGCGGCTCTCTCCAACAAACTTTTACAGATGGCGGACGGCGCGGTCTACGATGAGAACGGGAACGTGAAACACATCCATGACTGCAAGCTGGAAGCATTAGAGGATTTGATCGAGGCGGCGAATGGCAAGCCTGTGTTAATCGCCTACTGGTATAAGCATGACCTTGACAGGCTGAAAAAGCACACCGGGGCGGTGGAACTGGACACGGCGGAGGATATGCGGAAATGGAATGCCGGGGAAATCCCGGTGGCAGCAATCCATCCCGCGTCAGCGGGGCATGGGCTGAACCTGCAGGCGGGCGGCTCCACGCTGGTGTGGTTCGGGCTGACATGGTCATTGGAATTATACCAGCAGATGAACGCAAGGCTGTGGCGGCAGGGGCAGGAGGAGACGGTGGTGATCCACCATTTGATCGCCAAAGGCACACTGGATGAGCGGGTGATGGCTGCGCTGGAGAAAAAGGACTGCGGGCAGTCGGCACTTGTGGATGCGGTAAAAGCGAGGATTGGAGGCGTGGAATGAAAGCAGAGGAAATGTTCAGGAGCTATGCAGCAAAAAAGCAGGAGGTGGATTTACTGAAATTCCGCATCACCAATTTCCGCGGCATCGATGCGGACGAGGTGATAAAGTCCATGTGCCTTGCAAAGCCGGAAGGGGAAAAGGTGCAGGAGGGCGGGACTTCCGACAGGACGGCATCTGTGGCGTTGAATTACCGCAGGACGGCGGACAGGCTGGAGGATGAGATGTTTGACGGCCTTTTGGAGCAGTACCGCAGGAAAAAGGCG
>CAJTTU010000188.1:0-305 GCA_910579325.1 uncultured Lachnospiraceae bacterium
AACAACTTTCTTGGTCTGATGTTACCGCAAATAGAGACGGGAGTTTTAATTACATATTTACACCAGAGCAATTCCAACGTACAAAAGAAATATCATATATGTCTGGAAAACTGATTGATGCCGCAACAAATACTTTCCCGCAGGAATTTATCAAGGCCGCAGAATATGCGGACGTTGACGAAGCTGGAATACCTTGGACGCTTGTGGTGTCCGTTGACAGAAAAGCGTATGAGAGTTTTACACTGGTAAATTCTTATTATGTGACGTTAAGCCCAGCTATCTACATCGGGATGTATCAAATTTTC
>CAJTTU010000188.1:331-2937 GCA_910579325.1 uncultured Lachnospiraceae bacterium
AAAGATGCTGACAGCGGCGAGGTCATTTCAGAACACGACTTCCCCACCCGTGGTGAGTGAGCAGATGCAGAAGAAAGAAACATCTGAAATCAGAAAGATTACTCAGATATGCAAAATCGCAATGGAGTGCATTGTCAGCGGCCATTATAGACCGCTGGAAGATCGCCACGCTCTTACAAGAGTATCCGAACAGGACATCAGGCGCGTTTTGAAGGAGTATAACCCCACGGAACTGCTCGTTATGCCCCCGGACTCCTATTTTGAAGAATCAGCGTATATAGGCGAATACCGAGATGGCTCCGGCTGGTATGTCGATATTAACCTCTGGTATCCCGATGGGGAGAGCGACCTGACGCTGCAGCTGGACATCAGAAAGCGTGGAAATCAGTTGGCATTTATAATCGACGATCTTCACGTTCTTTGAGTGTCAGAGAAGCCGTGAGAGGGGGCGTATTTTTGAGTAAAAGGAATTTCAGCATGAGCAGGCAAATAAAGCGGGGGACTTTTCTGCTGGCCCTTTTGGTGCTGGCGACTGTTCTGTTGGCCGGATGCCAGTCCGGGGAGGATTTTCCCGTTTATCAGATGGAAAGTCGGGAGGACGATACTGAAATTCTCTACATAGACGGCATACAGTATCAAAGAGATATGTGCGCCGACTGGGATGAACTCGCCCACTATTACAGCGATGGCGACCAGTATGCTTAGACACCTGCGGAGGGTATTGGCAAACAGATCGGCGTTTACGGCAAGGATGTGGACAAAGGATATGGTTTTGCCATCTATGAGATAGCAGGTGACGAAGCCCGAACATTCTTATATACCGCTCCCCGGAAATTTTATACTGGTGGTGTGGAAACCCGCCTTTGGATGCAGGAAGGTGTAACGCTGGGGGCACCCACAACAGAAATGGTATCGTCTGTCACCATTGCCATAGAGGAGCAGGAAGAAAGCACTCCGGCGCAAGTAGACGATCCAGCCATGATCGCTGCCTTGCTGGAGGCGTATAGCGGTAATAGCCTCGAAGTGCCCAATAGTGAGGACTGGGAATTTGGCTCCCTAATTATGCACCACAAAGATTTCCCGTTTCTTCAATACGAGATCGAGTGCCGCTGCTCACCGGAACTGGAAATATCCTATTGCCGAAACGCGCACCGTGAATGGCTCCCTTTGCCCAGCGAGTGGTCTGCGGTTATTTCGGGGGGTGGCCTCCCTGCTCAGGACGAGTGAGCCAAAAGCGCAGACGAAGCGGCGCGGGCTATGGCGGACAGTTTTGTTTGGGATTGATTGGCCCTTGGGGACAAATGTCCCGAATGAGGTGTGATTTTGTTTAAACGACTAACGAGAAATGCTGAGGGAAAATATGGGAAAAGATATGCTTTATGAAGCAATGAAAGTTGTTGCCAAGCAAAGGAAAATCAAAGCATCCCCGCAACATGACCTCTATAAAAAAGATGAGCCGTACTTCTACTGCGTTTTTTACGCCTTTGATTCTTTTCGCCCCTATGAAAAAGAAACCGAATTGGCAAATATCATTCTTGATATTGCCGTCAAATACTGCCGCTTTGATGAGCTTAGATGGGGCATCATTCAGCCGGGAAACGATTTGAAATTTACAGATAAAGCAAGAGCGAACAGTATCGCCGCGTGCAATGCAGCCTTTCCACGAAAAAAAGTGTGTTTTAAGTATGATGGTTCAGAAAATGGTTTGAGCCAATTATGTGAAGATATTCTCGACTACTTGGAAAAATTTTATAGAGATTTTTTCGAGAGTATAGATAGGGATTATGGAACACTGGAGGAATATTATATCGCCAATAAAGAAGAAAATCCATTGTTGGCTGGGCTGGTATATATAGAACGTGGTCAATTTCAAAATGCGGAAAAGTGTTTTCGATTGCCAAATATGAGTTGTAAAAACTCAACTACTTCCATTAGCCCAGTGACTGAAGAACAACGCGCCCGTATTAGCGCCTCTTGTGAACGGCCTCGTTCCAGAAGTGATTATGAAAGGTTGCTTGATTATACAATAGCAATGCAATATGGTATAAAATGGACAAAAGAAACGGCAGATTATGGATTGCTGCCGGAAGAAAGACATGGAAGATAGGAAAAAATTTTCCATGATGATTTTGATTGTTTGATTTCAAAACGGAGGCACCAATCATGGAATTAGAATGGGAACAGGGGCGGCAGTCTTCCCGTACCGCCGCGGCACTGGCCGGGGCGTTCCTGGGCGCGGCGCTGGGAGCGGACTGCTTTCTGGCGGCGAATTACCTGATCGGCGGGATTCCTGCCTTACTCTGCGGAGCGGCAATCGCGTTCTGGGCGGTCAAGAGTGGGGGGCTGTTTGCTGGCAGGAGCAGCCAGGCCGTGGCGTTGCTGGCGCTCCTTCCGACACTTCTCTGGGGAATTTTTGTCAACCATTTGAGTTTCGCCCTCGCTGCCGCTCCTGGCGATCCAGCAGGCATACAACAGGCGTTTCTCAGTCCACTGTTCTTCACAAGCGGCTCCAGCTACTGGTTTCAGTTGACCGGATTGTCAGCAGCGGCTTTGGGTTCCTGGACTACCCTGTTCCGTGACGCAAAGAAAGAGCAGGTATTTCTGGA
>CAJTTU010000189.1 GCA_910579325.1 uncultured Lachnospiraceae bacterium
AAAAACAATAAATAAGTATCATTGTACAATTGAAAGAATATTCTGTCAACCGGAACTTTTTGCAGAGGTTTTCGACGGAAAAATGGGGGCGAGGGAAAATCTGTTCCTGTCTTGTCCTGCATAAAGGGGATATCATGGGTGTAAATAGCCCCTCTTTTCTAAATTTACATGTCTGACGTTGAATGAATGATAATCTGTGAGTTTTGTGTTTGTTGAGTTGATTTTGCAATGCAAATAGTATATAATATATGCGTATTGAAATGCGAAAGGAGTTGATACGATGGCAAGCACAACAAATTTCAGTGTCCGTATGGACAGTGACATCAAAAAGCAGTGCGAAGCGCTTTACGGAGAACTGGGCATGAACCTGACTACAGCGATCAATGTGTTTCTTCGCCAGTCTCTCCGTGTCGGCGGCTTTCCCTTTGAAGTTAAACTGGATCAGCCTAATAAAGAGACAATTGCCGCCATGCTGGAAGCGGAGCGGATTGTGCGTGATCCCAACGTGAAACGCTACTCTGATGTAGAAGAAGCGCTCCGGGAACTGAAAAGGTGAACCGAGATATTATTTGGACAACACAATTGAAAAAAGACTATAAGCTGGTACTCAAACATCATCTGAACATTGACCTGCTGGATGATATTATCCGGGCATTGTCTCGTGGCGAAACGCTGCCAGAGAAGAACAAAGACCATTCTCTGTCCGGCGACTGGACAGGACACAGGGAATGCCATATCCAGCCGGATTGGCTGTTGATCTACCGGATTGACGACGATGTGTTGGTGCTGACGTTAGTCCGTACCAGAACACATAGCGACATACTTTGAACATTCCCGACTTCCAAAGTATTGATGGCTATGCGGCCGCTGCCCGTAGGGATCTATGTCGTACCGCGCACGGAAAAATTTTCGGGGAATATAATAAATAGAAAGAAATCCAAAAAGGTGAGCATATGCCTTACTGGATGCTGGAATTGATGATTCTGGTGGTCGCATTGTCCGTGGATGCCTTTGCGGCCAGTTTTGTTTATGGGGCGGACCGGGTGAAGATTCCGGTTTCGTCCGTGCTGGTGATCGCGGGGATTTCCAGCGGTATTTTATTTCTGTCGTTAGGGCTGGGAGATCGTGTGGAGGACTGGATGCCGGAGGTGGCTGTCAGGCATGCCAGTTTTTTTCTTCTGTTTCTTCTGGCTGTCATTAAACTGTTTGACAGCTCCGTAAAAAGCCTGATCAGAAGGCTGGGAACGATTCACAAGAAGATGGATAAACGGCTAAAGGTATCCGTTTTTAATCTCCATCTGATTCTGTCGGTTTACGCTGACGTGGAAAAGGCCAATCCCGATGACAGCGTCCTGACGCCGGCGGAGGCGCTGTCTTTGGGGACTGCGCTTTCTCTGGACAGCGGCCTGGCCGGAATCGGCGCAGGGATGGTGTCCGGCCATCTGTGGACGGCCGTTCTGTTTTCCATGGCGGCAAACATAGCGGCCGTGGCGGTGGGAAGCCGTCTGGGGGGACTGACTGCCAGGAAAATCAATCTGAACCTTTCCTGGATCAGCGGGCTGCTGTTACTGCTGCTGGCTGTCGGTAAGCTGTTCTGAGAACGCCGAATCCTTTTGCCTGTGCGCTCCGGGCAGCAGCAACTCATGGGCCAGCAAAGGCGCCATGGACAGGCAGAGCAGGGCGCCCCATTCCGCCAGGGTCAGCTTGACGGTGCAGAAGGCTGTGACCAGCCAGGGAATCTCCGTAACCATGGCCTGTAAGCCGATGCCTGCCAGCAGGGAGAGAACCATCAGTTTGTTGGTTCCCAGTCTCATGCGGAACAGGGATTTTTCCCGGCTTCGCATGCCTATGGCGTGAAACAGCTGGGAAATGCCCAGCACAGTGAAGGCATAGGTCTGAGAGTGGGCCAGAATATCCGGCTGGGAAAGAGCAGCCGCCAGATTCTCAAGGGTGATGGGCAGGCCGTCCCGGGTCAGGTACATGCAGGGGCATTTCAAAAAGGCCGCCAGGCTGATAAAGGCGATAAGAAAACCGTAAAAGAGGGTACAGCTTAAACCGCCGCCGGAAAACAGCCCTTCGGACTGTTTCCTGGGCGGTTTTTCCATCAGCGCTTCCATATCGTTCTCATCCACGCCTAAAGCCAGCGCCGGCAGGGAATCCGTGATCAGGTTGATCCACAGGATATGGCTGGCCTTTAATGCGGGAGGCAGCCTGAGAGCCACGGTCAGGAGCATGGTGATAATTTCGCCGAAATTGGAGGAGAGCAGGAAGATTACTGATTTCTTAATATTTTCATAAATGCTTCGGCCTTCCTCAATGGCTTTTTCGATGGTGGAAAAATTATCGTCAGCTAAGATCATATCAGAGGCATTTTTCGCCACATCCGTGCCGTTTTGGCCCATGGCCACGCCGATGTCGGCGGCTTTCAGGGAGGGGGCGTCGTTTACGCCGTCCCCGGTCATGGCTACTGTGTTTCCCGCTTCTTTAAAGGCTTTTACAATCCGTACCTTATGTACCGGGGAAACCCTGGCGAACAGGGAGATGCCCCGGATGCGTCTGGCCAGCTCCTGGTCGGAAAGCCGGTCGATGTCACTGCCGTTTAAGCACTGTGCCGGGGTGTCGGCGATGTGCAGGCCTTTGGCCACGGCCAAGGCGGTATCCATATGGTCTCCGGTAATCATGACCGTTTTTACGCCTGCTGTTTTCAGCTTTAAAACAGTAGAAGCGGCTTCCGGCCTGGGCGGGTCGATCATGCCGGCCAGGCCCACGAAGGTTAAATCTGTCTCGGAGAGCCTGGCGGCAGAGCCGGTTTGTTCTGCCGGCTCCTTTATGGCCAGAGCCAGCACCCGGCATGCATGGGAGGACATCTGGCGGATGGCGGAGGAACTTTCCTGGC
This sequence comes from uncultured Lachnospiraceae bacterium, assembly GCA_910579325.1. Taxonomy (GTDB): domain Bacteria; phylum Bacillota; class Clostridia; order Lachnospirales; family Lachnospiraceae; genus Paralachnospira_A. Next base: position 2,897 of record CAJTTU010000189.1, read on the forward strand.
GGTGTGATTC
>CAJTTU010000190.1 GCA_910579325.1 uncultured Lachnospiraceae bacterium
AAGATTCCGAGCCGGAGGAAGGAAAGCAGGTAGTTTTTTTAGCCACAAATGTTACAAAAAAGCTTGACCACTACATTTTAAGCATGTGGATGCTTTCCAACCGTCTTGAACAACTGAACCCGGAACGACATTTCCCAAGGAATGTCCCGATCCACCTACGCAGCGCCAGGCTGCATTATGCGGAACACTGTGTCCATATATATGCCGAAGGCGACGATGTGGTCTGCCGGGACCAGGAAGCCTGGTTCGTTCTGAAAAATATGACGACGATGGAAGCCCTTGAACTTTTGCAGGATACCTTTGATTTTTTCCAGGACCAGGACGCTTCTTTTCAGGAAGCTGCACTGAACCACGATTTGCAGCGGATTATCAATGAGAGCTGGTTCCTGTTCCATAACCCGATCCTCCTGTCCGACTGCAGCCATAAAAAGCTTGCCATGAGCCAGCAGTACGAAGATGATGCAGTCGCCCCGGAATGGACTTATACAGCCAATCATGGCCACAGCTCCGTGGAGGTCATTCGAATCATGAAACGGCGCGCGCCGACCAGACGTTTCTATCTGGATTACCATGCCAAATATTATTCTTTTCCGGACGACGGCCTGATGAGCCGCCTGACCCAGGTAATCTATTTCCAGGACACCCGGATCGGCCGGATCTCTGTATTCGAGTATGAACGCCAGATGAACGAAGGAGATGTCCAGTTTCTCGAATACCTGTGCATGTACCTGGCCAGGGCCATGAAACATTTATACACACAGGAAAAGTCCTTTGCCTATAACATGTACCTGGATCTGATTTACGGCGCCATGCCGACCCAGGATGAAATCGCCCGCCAATATGCCTATATGGCCTGGACAATCGGAGACCCCCTGATCGTCTATGTACTGTCCGTCCGAAAAGATTCATTATTTCCGGTCATCATCCGCAATGTGCGCGCCGCCATCCCCTCGGCCAATATTTTTTATGAGGGGGATAAGGCCATTGTCATCTGTAATCTGACCGCATGCAAAAGAACGGACATCGAAAAAAAACTTGTCAGGATTGCCGGGGAACATCAGCTTTTGCTGGCGGCATCATTGCCTTTTTCCGATATCTGTATGCTGAAATATTATTACCGCCAGTGCTGCTGGTCCTTAAACCGGCTGTCGGGTTCCCCGGATACCGGCGTCCGGGACTTTTTAGAGGATGCCTATGCGTTTATCCTGGCCTCAGACGACCTGCAGCAGCAGGTTCATGCCGTCCACCCGGCCATGGCTCAATTGTTTTTCTCCCCTCTTCCTGAAAAACAGGCCGCATTCCATCTGCTGTCATTTTACCTGGCCTCGGACTGTTCCCTGAACCAAACAGCCGCAGCATTGAACCTGCATAGAAATACGCTCAGCTACCGGCTGAATAAACTGTTGGATGAAACCGGCCTGCATTTAGACGATCCTGCTATGCGGGACTATTTGCTGCTGTCTTCCCGTGTCTTGGCAGAGATATCCGTTTAATAAATAACCGCCGCGCTTATCAGGGTTGCTGCCAGGGCAACCATACAGGGAACCACATCCCGTTTGATCAGCTCCGTCACATGCATATCGCACCGCTCCGCGACAAACAGGATCGCCGCCGCGCAGGGCGTGACTGTCGCGCCCCAGGTAGCCGTAATCGTCAGGGCGTTAAACATAAATACTAGGTCGGCAGTGGTTACCACGCCGCTGGAAGCCAGCCCGGTATACATGGTGACAAACATGGGGACGGTACTTGTAATCGCCCCGGTCATAATCACCATAACAAAAGCCAGCAAAGCGCCCAGAATACCGATCACCATACCGCCGGAAGAACTTCCCTGGAAAGCGCTGAAAATAACTGCCATACCTCCCCAGGAATTCAAACCTGCCGAAAATACGCCTGCGGCGATGATAATGGACACGGCCGTTCCAAAGGCGCTGCCCATAGATTTGAAGAATACCATCACGTCATTCATCGCCGCATTTTTATCCTTCGCAAAAATCAGGTTGACCAGATAGGAGATCACGAAGGACAGGATATTTGCCGCCAGAATAGAGATCACCACGGTTTTTAACACCAGGCTGGAAAATACGATCAGGAACAGCAACGGCAGCAAGGGCAAAAACGCATAGAAAGAGGGGATTCCCAGGCTTTTGGGATCAATATCCGCCAGATTTTCACTCTCATTGTCTCCGCTCGTTTCCTTTTTGTCATAATACCAGCTGGTAACGGCAACGGCCAGACCTACCGCCACAACGCAGATCAGGGATACCGGCGTGTTTCTGGAGATAAAGAATTCCGCCATGGTCAGAGGCATATCGGGAACCTCTCCCCACAGCATCGTATGGAAGGCTGTGACAGGCCCCCAGCTAAAGCAATATCCAAAGATCACCGTAACGGCCGACGACTTTTTACTCACGCCCACGGAACGCAGGATCGGATAAACAATCGACAGAAGCAGCGCGGCCAATCCGATGCCGGAAGCAATCACCATTTTTAATACGGCCGACAGCGCAACGGCAAAAAACACGAGGATATAAGGATTTTTCAGCTTTTTAAGCGGCCGCGCACAGTAAATGCCAAACAGGGTGGAAGCTTTTAAGTACTCCATATAAGACACATAACCGATCACCGCCATAATGATCAGGCCATTATTTCCGGCCTGGCCGGACATCACGGAACCGATTTTTTCAAACAGGTCGATGAAAAAACTGCCTGTCGTCTGCTCTCCCATCGGCATAACGCCGTTTAACGCACAGGAAATGGCAAATCCTACGATACCGATACCAAACAGGCTGGCGACAACGTTTTTCTTTTTCATCAAAGCCAAAACCAGCAGTGCCAGCATCACAACCGTACCAATAATCTTAATCGTTGGTGA
>CAJTTU010000191.1 GCA_910579325.1 uncultured Lachnospiraceae bacterium
CGCCGGTTGTGCCAAAGGAAACCTTTGACGGGATGATTGTGTTCCGGAAGGTTTCGCCGACGACCCTTCTTTTGGACGACTGAGACTTGATTTGATTAAAAAAGTAGCCAGGCAGGAAAAAGCCTGGTTATTTTTGTGTCGGGTTGACAAATGTATTCTACTATGATAGAATACATTTATTCTATTGCAGTAGAACAAAGGCCGGTTACTCTATCGAAATAAAACAGGAGAGAGGTGAGATATGTGGAGAAAAAACTCTATGACAGTGAGCTGAAAATTATGGAAATCCTCTGGAAGCAGGGGGACGTTACGGCGAAAAGCATAGCGGAGGAGCTTCATAAGCAAATTGGCTGGAGCAAGACAACCACCTACACGGTGATCAAAAAGTGTATGGCGAAGGGGGCGATTGAACGGAGGGAACCGCATTTTATCTGCCATGCGTTAATATCCAGAGAAGAAGCGCAGGCATATGAAACCAATGAACTGATCGAGAAATTGTACGGCGGATGCCCGGATCAGCTGATCGCTGCGCTGATTGGAGAAAAAAGGCTGGATCAGGCCGGCATTGCCCGGTTAAAGGAACTGATTAAGGATTTATAGGAGGCTTCTTTGTGGAATGGATGTTGCGTATGAATATGGCTGTCTGCATGGTCGTTCCCTGTATTGTGGCGGCCAGGAAGCTGCTGCTCTATCGGGTTCCGGGAAGAACCTGGCTGCTTTTATGGAAAATTTTGCTTCTGCGGCTGGTATGTCCTTTTACGTTTGCGCTGCCGTTAAAAGGCGCCGACGCAGGCAGAAAGACTGCGGATATTCTTCTGAAAGGCGCCGGCGCAGGTGTAAAAGCCCCATCTCTTCTTCGGTTGCGGGAAAGGACAGAATTTTCAGGCTGCGGCATATCGCTGCTGTCTGCGGGTGAAATGCTGAAAATCCTATGGCTGGCCGGGGCTGCGGCAATCGCCGGTGCTGTGATCGGTTCCCATCTGATCAAAAGAAGGGAGTATCGTATGGCGCTGCCTGTCCGGGACATCTATGTGGAGCAATGGAAAAAATCCCATTCTTTAAAAAGAAAGCCGGAGGTCAGGGAATCGGACAGAATCTCATCGCCGCTGACATACGGACTGGTCAGACCGGTGATTCTGCTTCCGGCGCATGGGAAAATAAGCGGCAGAAGCCTTGGGTTTGTATTGGAACATGAGCTGATCCATATCAGGCATCTGGATATCTTATTGAAATGGATTCTGGTCTTGATCTGCTCGGTTTACTGGTACAATCCGCTGATCTGGGTCATGTACGTTTTTGTAAACCGGGATATTGAACTGGCCTGTGACGAAGCATTGTTGAGACACCATACGCCGGGCTATCGGAAGGCGTATCTGGAAATTTTAATCGATTTGGAGGAAAGAAAGGCACAGAGGGATTTTCTGTGCGGTTCATTCAGCAAATATCCGATTGAGGAAAGGATAAGGGTTATGATGAAAACGGAAAAAGGAAAATTAAGGGGAATTCTTGTATCAGCGTTTATTGTCTGCGCGATTGCGCTTCTGAATATCGGAACCGCGGTAAAAGCGGAGACGGGGTATTCTTATGAGGAAAGTGAGATGGATGTGGCAAAGCGAGACGGAGTGCCGGGAGGGATTCCCTGTGTTATAAACTGCGATGAGGAGAGGGCAGGCAGAATGGTTTGGGAACAGGGGCTTTGTTATATCATAGACACAGGATCGTATATCCATTGACATAGATCGGCATTCTCACTATACTATAATTAAGTTTTGTGAGAAATCCGGTGATCAAAAGTACTTGACAGAAGAAATCGTCCGGAAGCAGGGAGCTCAAAATGAAAAAGTATTTCCTGCCGGCTGGCATGCTGGTAATATTCGAAACGGTGGCAATCACATTATGGCTGACACAGAACAATGTGTTTTACCTGTTTAATTTCAGTTATATTGGTATATCTGTCTCTCTGGGCATTTTTCTTTTTATTAGAAATTACGGATATGCCCGCAGAGTCGCGCAGCTGCTTGTGGGGCTTTATATGCTGATTTATCTGGGCCTTATCTGTAAAGAAAATATGCAGATTGAAGGATTCTGGTATTATCTTTTTACAGGTACCTTTGAAGCCGCGACCATTCATTACGCGGTTGCCAAAATCGCGGGCCCTTTCTTTTTTGGCAGGGGATGGTGCGGTTATGCCTGCTGGACGGCCATGGTACTTGATTTTCTTCCATATAAAGTTCCGAAAACGCCTGGAAAAAAGATCGGGTGGATCAGATATATTACATTTGCGGCTTCTCTGGTTTTTGTTTCGGCATTGTTTCTCGCCCATGTCGCCAACATTGAGTCAATCATGTTTTGGGCGTTTATCGCCGGAAATATCGTATATTATGGGGTGGGGATCATTTTGGCTTTTGCATTTAAAGATAACCGCGCTTTTTGCAAATACATATGCCCGATAACCGTTTTTTTGAAGCCTGCGAGTTATTTTGCGTTGCTTCGAATAAAATGCGATAAAGATAAATGCATTTCCTGCGGCAAATGCAAAAAGGTGTGTCCCATGGAGGTAGATGTGACTGATCCTTCCCGAAAACGTAAAAATGGAACGGAATGTATCCTCTGTTTTGAATGTGTGAAAAACTGTCCGAAAGATGCGCTGTAATCCTGTTTTGGTATCCGCATGGCGGTCCGTGGCTTTTTATGTGTTCGTCTTGCGTTATCAGGTGCCGCAAAGCCCTGTTTTCAGGGGTTTTGCGGCAATAGTATTTTTATCATGCGGTGTCCGGTTTTATCAAATGGTGTGAAATTGGTGTAGTAATGATAAAAAAGGGAAATTAATATAGTATTAGAGTTCGGTGGAGCCC
>CAJTTU010000192.1 GCA_910579325.1 uncultured Lachnospiraceae bacterium
TCTCCATGTCATTTTCTCCCGCTCCGCGATCAGAACTGGAAGTAGATAAACTGTGTCTGCTCATACCCTGTTCCGTAAAGGCCCCAATAAAGAATCGCCATAAAAAACAGCCAGTAAAAGATCCAGCGGAATACAATCTGCTGGCCGAATATTGCGGCCTTGATATCCTTTCGTAAATATTGCAGCGAATCCACAGCAAACAGCACAAAAAGAGCTGCCGCAATGACCATCATGGAATCCGCAGATTCAAACAGACTGACAAATCCCATGTTTAAAAACCATTCCCACCGGAAATCAAACAAAATCCGTTTCAGCATATGCAGCGCCAGCCTGAAGGAATCCGCGCGAAAAAACAGCCATGTAAAATCGATGATCACAAAAGTCGCTGCCCTCTGCAGGATTCGATACCCAAACTGCTTCTGATCTATGGAAAACCGGCCGCACAGCTTCTCCTTCACCAGCCTCAGCAAGTCCTCTAACACGCTTAACGCCCCGTTCAGCCCGCCCCAGACCACATAGTGCCAGGCCGCCCCGTGCCACAGACCGGAGCTTAAGAATACGATCATCGTATTTATATATTTCCTGACCCTTCCTTTTCTGCTGCCACCAAGGGGGATGTAGAGATAATCCCGGAACCAGGAGGTCAGCGAGATATGCCAGCGCCTCCAGAAATCTTTGACGGACAGAGCGTGGTAAGGACTGTCGAAATTTTCGTTCAGCCGGATGCCCAGCACCTTGGCGCTTCCGATGGCCAGTTTCGTATACCCCTGAAAATCGCAGTAAATCTGAAAGGCAAACAACAGCGTCGCCGCCAGCAGTTCCATGCCGGCATAGCTGTCCGGCGAGGCAAAAACCGGGTCCGCCACGGCGGCAATCCGGTCAGCCAGCACAATTTTCAGAAACAGACCGTAGCCCATAGTCAGAAGTCCGGACCGGGCATTGTCACTGTCAAAGGCTTTCGGCTCCCGCAATTGCAGCAGCAGATTTTTGGAACGCTCGATCGGACCCGCCACAAGCTGCGGAAAAAAGGATACAAACAGAGCGTAGCGGAAGAAATTATATTCCGCCCGGATTCCTCCTTTTTCTCCCCGGTATACGTCGATCATATAGCCCAGCGCCTGGAAAATAAAGAAAGAAATGCCTACGGGCAGGACAATATCAAAGGAAGGAACATGCAGCTTGATATGCGCCATTCCGAATAACTTTTCTGCTGTGCGAAAGGCAAAATCCGTATATTTAAAATAGAATAAAAGACCCAGATTCAGCAGAAGGCAGAGGGCGGCGACCGCTTTTTTCCGGCAAACCAGTCTGTCTTTGGGTGCAGCCGGTCCGCCTTTTGGTTCAGCCGATCTAAGGCGATACCGCTTACCCATGTCACAAAAGTGGAAAAGAAAATCAGCAGGCCATATTTTGCGTTCCAGCATATATAGAAAAAATAGCTGGCCGCCAAAAGCCACAGATATCTGATCTTTTTGGGGACGACAAAATAAAACAGCGTCACGACAGGAAAGAAAATCAGATATTGAATGGAATTAAACAACATGAGCCCTATTCCTCCCTTCGGGAATATACGCACCCGCAGTAATTCTGCCGGTACAGCTCATATTCCGCCGACAGCTCGATGGAACGCTTGTAGCCGTTCTTCTTCTTAAAATCCGATACCAGATATGGCACGCCGGTTTCCTCAGCCAGTTTCAGCCCGATTTCATTCAGCTTCCCGGCATTTTTCAGCGGGCTGATGGACAATGTGGTGGCAAAGTAATCGAAGCCATGGTCCGCCGCGTATTCCGCAGCCTTTCGCATCCGCAGCTCATAACAGCGAAAGCACCGCTCTCCCCCTTCCGGGAGCTGCTCCATCCCCCGGACCGTCTCAAAAAAAAGCTCCGGCTCGTAAGCGCCCTCCGCCACCTGCACCGGCAGCGAAACAGGCATCTGACTGACCAGCCGCTTCTGTTCCTTCACCCGGGTATCATATTCTTCCGGCGGGTAAATATTGGGATTGTAATAAAAAACGGTAATATAAAAATATCGGGACAAGTATTCCAGCACATAGCTGCTGCAGGGAGCGCAGCAGCTGTGAAGCAGAAGGGTCTTTTTCTCCCCTTTTTGCTCCAAATCTGACAGAAGCTTGTCCAGTTCTTTCTGGTAGTTTACATTTTGCCGATTCATTTTCCTGTTGTTTCCTTTTTTCTCTATTTTAAAATAGGTTTCTTTTTCCGTCAATCATTTTCAAAACCGTACCCTTTGCCAAAGCAGCATATTGTCCTGAAATTGATCCTTTTCAGGTACATAGACGCCTATACTACCATATTTGCTAAAATAGTAAAATTCAGACCATCAGTCGTCCTTCGCAATACGCTTCCACTAAATCAATCAGTTCTTTTGCAGTCTCAATCTGTTCATCTGCTTTTTCTTTTGTGGCGATATCAAATCATCATAATCACTGGCATGGCGTATTTCCTCTGCCTGCGCTATCCTTCTACCAAATGCCCTGGGGAAAATCTCCGTTCTGACATAGTCCTTATTAAAATTCCCAAGTGTGTCTTTATGCCGTTTATATGATTTTCCATCCAGCGCATGAACCGCTGATATTGCGTGATAAATCGCATAATAAGCCCGGTTATTTGCTCCCCTGTATTCCCCTTCTTTCATCAAAATACAGGCTGACTGCAGATCACTTTTTGCCGTTGTTATACGATAACGTACTAAATCAGCAAGACTTCCTCTTTCATGCGACTCCATATAATTCCACTCCTTCTCTGTACACATTTGTATAAAAAGGATAAACACCCAGCCATTTTCTGAAATGCGCCTCACTCTTCGCAATGGGTTTTA
>CAJTTU010000193.1 GCA_910579325.1 uncultured Lachnospiraceae bacterium
GGTCGCTGATTTTGGCCTTGACCTTTTCCATCTCGGCCATGATTTTTGCGCTCTTGCTTATCGCCATTGAAAACCTCCTTTTCATGGTAAACGCCCGTAGGCGTAGAAGTGGGCCTGCCAGTAGCTGCTGTTTAAGTTGGCGTAGCTGATGGGGTAGAGTAGGAAAGCGCCGCCTTGCCACATTTCTATGGTAGGTCTGCGCAGCCCCCTCCCAAAACCGTGCTTGCACCTCTCAATGCACACGGCTCGCCCTCTTTGCTCCATTGCAGAAATAACTCTTAGAATCCATGATGTATTTTCTGGTGGCAGTCATAGCAAACCACCAAAGTTTTGCGCCGTTTTGCTATCATTACCTGTTCCCACGGTTCTTTTCCTTTCAGGTTCTTCACCTTGTTTACATGGTGAACCTCCAATTTCCCACCTGCCTTTCCGCAAAGTTCGCATATTCTGGCTTTTAACCGGTCATCAATCGTGGTTCTCCCTTTGGAAATAACCGTTACTATCGCAGGCTCTATGTCCTCACACTTTTTGCCGTCAATCTCATTGAACTTTGTAAGGCGGCGGATTTTCTTCCCGGCTTTCGTTTCATAGGGAATCCCCCAGCGTTTCTCACCAATGCGGTACTTGTCATAAATTTTAGACAGCTTGCACCGGTGTTTGCCGGACAGTGTTTTCAGACAGCTGTACTCCATTAGATAGCTGAAATAGTTTAGGTTCCGGTAATTGCTGGCAAGATGATAGTAGTTGCATATCCCCCTTAGTTCAGCGTCAAAGACCGTCACAATCTCTAAATCTGTGTGGCGCAACAGTGACAGCCTCCCAGCCGGTTCCAGTTTCCCGTTATCGGCTCTTTGTTTGACAATGCCTTTAGAAAACAGAAACTTTTCGATTTTATCCTGGAAGGGTATCAGTAATTCCACGGTATTATTCATTGTGCGCTGTCTGCATTTCTTCCACGGCTTCACCTGCTGGTCACGGCGCACCCGCACATCATAGCCCAAAAATCTTGCGGGTGTACTGCTATGGGTTATCAGCGTCTTTTCTTGGCTTAGTTCCATTTTCAGGGTATCTTGGATAAACTCCGTGAGTTTCGCCTTAATCCATTCGCAGTCCTGCTTGTTCCCATTTACGGCAATCAGGAAATCATCAGCGTAGCGGACATATTTAATCTTTTTGTCATCGCATAGCTTCGCCGGGGTTTTATACAACTCTCCCGACAGCTTCTTGTATTCCGCTATCAGCAGGTCACGCTCTGTACCGTCCTCCCGGCGGTCTATCTTTCTTTTGAGGTTTGCCCGCTTTCTTGCTATCGCCTGATATGCCGGCGTTGTTTTGTACGGTGTCTTGACATCAAACTCCTTTTTCAATTCCTCAACATAGCTGTCCAGTTCATTCAGGTAGATATTCGCAAGGATTGGTGAAATAATCCCGCCCTGCGGACAGCCGCTGTAAGTACCATAGTATTTCCAGTTCTCCATGTAGCCTGCCTTTAAAAACAGCTGAATGAGGTTTAGGAATCTGGCGTCCCTGATTTTCTTTTTTAGTACGGAAATCAGCACCGTGTGGTTGATGTTGTCGAAACAGCCTTTTATATCGCCCTCAATAAACCAGCCTGCCCCAATAAACTCCTTCTTGAGTTGCGCTAATGCGGTGTGGCAGCTTCTTCCTGGGCGAAACCCGTGTGAATAGTGTGAGAAAACCGGCTCGTAAACTGCCTCCAAAACCATTCTCATGCTTTCCTGAACCAGCTTGTCCGCAAAAGTTGGCAGCCCTAAAGGGCGCATTTTCCCGTTGGACTTCTGGATATAGGTTCGGCGTACTGGCTTCGGGCAGTATGTTCCCGTCCTCAACGCTTCAATAATCCGCTCTACATATACCTCACTGAATCCGTCCGCCGTATCCTCATTCACGCCTTTTGTTCCAGCACCGTCATTTGAGTACAAATGCTGGTAGGCGGTAAAGTATATATCCGGGCGGAGCAGATAACGGTAGAGCCTTGTAAATATTTCATCATGGTGTTTCTTTGAGTTTTCCTGCAATTTGGTTAAAATCTCCATTGTTGGTTTCATTGAGGTTTTCCTCCCTAATCAATTTTTGATTTTAATTCGCTCAGACTGCTTCCCTTCGCCATGTGAGCGGCTTTCCCGCATCCGTATTTACGGCTTTCCCTGTCTTTTCAGGGTTCTCGGACTACTATGGAAGCTCCGTTGCCATGCCAGATTTTCAGTGTCTGCCACATAGCCCTTGCGGGCATTCTGGTTTAGGCAATCTCCAGTTAACGAAAGTAGTAGGTAAGTGTGAATTGTCGGATATGCTTTCGTTCCGTTGACACCGGTTCTCCGGCGTGCCGTGCGTGATAATTGATAACCTGCCGGAAGGCAACCCTTTCCGGCATTGCTGATAACGTGTCTGAAGGTTCGCCTTTCTAACACTGTTCGCACCATAGGTTTCAGGCAAATTTCCTATGCCCACACTGAACAGGGACTGGGAACTCACAAGATTCAAACCCAGAATTATCCTCATATTCACTTATCCTTGCGGTTCAGTCGCACCCGATTGCCTTTAGGTGACTTTCCGCTTTCCTGACGTGCTATGTTCCCGTGTCAGCTTTCGCCTTTCGGTTAGTCAGGTGGATTCCCGTGTTATCTTACGGGGTAGTACCTTCAATCTATCCCCCTTTCATCTACTTCTACTTTCGCCCTATCTGGACGCACGTCGCCGCAATGCAGCATCATC
>CAJTTU010000194.1 GCA_910579325.1 uncultured Lachnospiraceae bacterium
ATGACATCATACTGATCTCTAAACCTCATAATATATAAATTTTGTCAATTTTAACTCACAAGCCCCAGACAGTCCAGCTGACGCATATGCTCCGCCCCGGTTGTGAGCAGATAAATACGGGTGGTATCGATGCTGGTATGGCCCAGCACGTCGGCCAGCTTCACAATATCTCCATGGGCTTTGTAAAATGTCTTCGCAAACAAATGGCGAAGATTATGAGGGAATACTTTGGAAGCTTCCACCCCGGCGGCGGCGCATAGCCGCTTCATCTCCGCCCAGATCTGGCGCCTGGACAGACCTGTCCCATTGCGGGTAAGAAAAATCTGTCCGGAAATAATCTTCTTTTTCTTCGCGAAAGCGATTAATTTCCGGCGCAGCTGTTTTCCCAGCATAATAACCCGGATCTTTCCTTTCAGCGCCACTTCCGCTCTCCCGGCCTTTGCCGCCTCCACCGTGATATATTCCAGCTCTGACACCCGTATACCGGTTCCGCAGATCGTCTCGATCACCAGCCCCAATCGCTCCTTGCCGCTGCCATAAGCCGTCTCAACCAGCCGGCGGTATTCATTCTGTTCCAGATCTTTTGATTCATCCCTGAACAGCCTGCGCTGGAGTTTAAAAAATTTCACCCGGCAGTCCTGCCAGTCCAGAAAAGAAAAAAGACCGTTAATGGCGGAAAGCATGGAATTTGCCGTTCCCGGCCCATACCCGGCTTCCAGTAACCCTTCTTTCCATCGGACTGTCAGTTCCTTTGTTACCTCCTGCCCTGACAGCCATGCGGCGAAAGATCTGATATCCCTCACATATTTTTCAATCGTTCCTCTTGATTTCTCTTCCCGGCAGAGATATTCCTGATAGCTTTCAACAACTTGGTCTGTGATTCTTCTCTGTTCCATCGCGATTTTCCTTTTCTTTTACTGTGGATTTTTTCAAAGTCTTTCAGCATAACTATGCGCCTGCCAAGCGATCCCTGGAGCGCCAGTCTGCATAAACAGACAATGTCTCTCTATAGTCTGCCCAAAATATCGCATAAATATAAAAATCCCCCATTTCAGGGGGATTCCTTATAAAAGTTTTCAGATTTTCAATATATGAGGAAAAAGGCAGGCCCCGGTGAAACCCCGCTAGCCTGCCTTCTCCTCTCACAGCTTTCAACCGTTACGCATTCTTCTCCGGCGTAAAGCCCAGCTCTTTCACGATATCATAAGCCTTTGCCAGACAGTTGTCGCAGCCGTCGATGGATACGGTCTTGTTCTCCAGGTTAATCTCATGCTTCAGATCCGCCTTGGTCAGCGCCTCGTCGATCTTCTTTACACAGTTCTGACACTGCATATCCGGTACGTTTAAAACTTTCATTCTACAAATCCTCCTTGTTCGCTTACTTCATCAGTTTCTGCACCAGCGCGCAGAGCTCATCCACCTTCTCGCCGCTGCCTTCCCTGATATCCTCCACGACGCAGCTTTTGATATGGCTGGCCAGCAGTTCCTTATTAAACGCGTTCAGGGCCGACTGGATGGCCTGTACCTGAGTCATAATGTCCACGCAGTACCGTTCCTCCTCCACCATCGTCCGCACCCCCCGCACCTGACCCTCCACCCGGTTCAGGCGGTGAATCAGCTTTTTGTACTCCTCCGGCTCCCTGTGCTTTGTCTTCTGGCAGCAACACTGTTTTTCTTCCATATCATAACGCTCCATCCCACTATTGTTTCCGGTATGTCAGTTTCTGTTATACAGGCTTTTCAATCTGACAGCGCCTGCATTCGCAGACATGCCTGCTTCATTAAATAGTGTGTATTAATGATAATGTATTTTTCTTTTGCTGTCAACGGGCTGTCAGCAATGTTTTATTTTCCTGAAATATTCTACTTGGGCCTCCTGATCCCTCCTTTTCGTTTTAATCCAAAACCATGAAGGTAAATCTCCGGAACATTTATCCTGCCATCCGCCGTTTTCATTACGATTCGCAGCGTTATCAAAGATTCTAAAATCTCCCTGTCAGTATTCCCCGGCAGCTTCTTTCTTTCATCCTTCGGCCAACTGCCGGGAGACAGATAACGCAAGAATTCATCCATCTCCATTAACATCGTTTTTTTATTCAGCCGATCGATCAGATTTTGCAGCCAGTTATACTCTTCCTTTGTTAATTCCTGTACCCGGTCAGTGGAAACTCTCGCCACAGCTCCCTGCAGCCTGGTGGGCAGCAATAATCTTTCCTCCTCCAAAGCCTCTATGTCACTTTTACAGTTCAGCATAGCTTCGGCGGCAAAAGCAAAGCATTTCAAAAAAGCCCGCGGGGCCATCTCTCCATTCGCGTCCTGAATATGATTCGGAACCCAAATATAACTAATCCCCCTCTTTGCGTTCTTCCCCATATATCGGCCGATCATCTTATCGATCAACAGCCGCAGCGCCTCTTCCGAATCGCCCGGAACGTAACCCAACTCACCGCTCATTTCTGCCCTGAGCAGCCCCGGAATACTTTTTAAATATAACTCCAATTCATTAATTCCCGTATTGGCCATTCTTTTAACCAGCAGACGATAAAGAGAATGGGTATCCCAATTCAGTTCCAGACGATATGCCCCCATTTTAGAAGCGTCCACAAACTGAAGCGCTTTCGCGTGATATAAGTCATTGCGCAGAAAAATTTTTGCCTTTATATTCGTAAAACGGCTGTTATGACGATACCAGAAATCCAAAAGACTTCTGATATATC
>CAJTTU010000195.1 GCA_910579325.1 uncultured Lachnospiraceae bacterium
AAACACCATGCGATCCGGCAGAGGAGGAAAGCTTCCCTGTGGCGGTACTTTTTCCGGTATCTGAGCTGCCACAGGAATTATCTGGTCAATACTGCTGTGATGTGGTGCGTAGCCATTGTAATGCCGTATTTTTTAAGAGAAATGGCCGGGCTGTCTGTTGTCCCGGTGGGGTTTTCGATTCTATCCTTAAATACCCCTATTTGCATCCTGCTGTCCTGCGACTGTGACCTGGAGCAGGCAGTCCGTTTCCTGCCTGGACAAAAGCAACGCTTTTGCATCCCATACTGCCTGTTTATCTTTTCCTGTAATATGGCTGCAGATGCGATATTCCTCTGTAGCTGGCAGATACAAAACGGCGGTGTCACTGTCCTGATGATTGCCGGGGCTGTTTTCTTTGCCCTGCAGAGTGCGGTGCTGTCTGTGCTCCTGGAATGGTTTTATCCCATCCGTGGCTGGAAGATTGAAAGCGACCTGTGGCATCATCCCCGGAAATATGTGGTTCCGGTGGTAATGCTGCTGCTTGCGGGAGCTGCCTCGGCCTGGCCGGTACTGCTGTATGTCCTGCTGGCTCTGTTGGCTGTGGAAATTGCAATTTTACTTTTTATACCCAAAGGGCACTCGTGAATGCAGGCCCGTTCGGGCGGGCGGACTCCGTCCGTCAAGGTATATGTCGGAGGCATCCGGAGTGATGGATAAAAATGAATGAAAAAAAGATATTATATGTAGAAGATGATTTAAGCCTGATTGAAGGCCTGAAATACACGCTTGAGAAAAATGGTTTTCTGGTAGATAATGCCCGTACCGTAATGGAAGCATATCAATTCTTCCGGGCAGGCCAGTATGACCTTCTGCTGCTGGATGTCACGCTGCCGGACGGGACAGGCTTTGATATCTGTAAAGAAGTAAGAAAGACCTCTGCTGTCCCGATCATATTCCTGACAGCTTCGGATGAAGAGATCAGCATTGTAAAAGGGCTGGACATGGGCGGGGATGACTACATTACCAAACCCTTTAAATTAGGGGAGGTCCTTTCAAGGATCAACGCATTGCTGCGCCGTTCTGGGCAGCAATTTCATAAGAGTGATACGATTCTGGAATCCGATGGGATCCGGATTGACCTGTCTGAACGGATCTGTTGGAAAGGGGAAACAGAGATTCCCTTAACATTGGTGGAATATAAGCTGCTCTGCCTGTTTTTGAAGAATCCAGGCCGCATCCTGCCAAGGGAACTGATCTTAGACCGCCTTTGGGATGGGAACGGCAGCTATGTGGATGACAATACCCTTTCCGTCTATATACGCAGGCTGAGGAGGAAGATTGAAGATGACCCGAATTCCCCCACAAAGCTTCTGACGGAGATCGGGTTTGGCTATAAATGGGCCGGGGAGTGATGGAAGATGAAAACAATGGGAAAAGAAACAAGGAGGATGCTGTGCTGCCTGCTTGCCATCTGTCTGGCTACGGCGGCAGGTTTCACGGTCGTTTTGTCTTATATGACGAATGATTACCAGAAAACAATGGTGGAGCATGATTATGGGACGGCAGGGTATCTGGTAAACCACCCGGACACAAATGTGGCAGCCGCGTTTACGAAAGACAAAACGGACTCTGACCTGGAGGCCGGAAGGCGGATCCTTAAGGAAGCGGGTTACCATGGAAATGCAGATCCCAGACTGATCCCTGCCGTATACGCTTACCGAAAGCATACCGCCGCCTGGTTCGGAGGTATGTTTTTTTGTGCTTTTCTAGCTGTTTTTCTGACAGTCTGGATCTACATCCGGAAACAAAACAAAGCGATAGCAAAGGCAGATACTGTGATTACCCGGTTCCTTTCAGGGGATACGGGACAGAGGATTGACAGTGAGGAAACCGGGGACTGGTACAGCCTGTTCCATAGGATCAATGAACTTGCCGCTATCCTCTCTGCCCAGGCAGAACATGAAAAACAGACGCGCGAATTTCTGCAGGGTATGATCTCAGATGTTTCCCACCAGTTAAAGACGCCCCTGGCGGCGCTTAAAATGTATGATGAGATTATGGTGCAGGAGGGTACGGACAGGGAGACAATCCAGGAATTTACTCGGAAATCCCTGCGGGAAATACGCCGGGTGGAAGATGTAGTTTATACGCTCTTAAAAATAGCCAGGCTGGACGCAGGCACGGTTAGGATGGAAAAGGCAGAGGAAAACATAGAAATGCTCCTTACGGATGTGACGGAACGCTTTGAGACATTTGCCACTCAGGACGCGAAAGAAATTGTATTATCCGGGAACAGCGATGTTTCCCTTTACTGCGATGCCCTCTGGATGTCGGAAGCTTTGGGGAATGTGGTGAAAAATGCGCTGGAGCATACCAAAAGAGGCGGGAAAGTAGTAATCAGCTGGGAGAGGACGCCCCTTCTTACAAATATTGTGGTGGAAGACAACGGAACAGGGATCCACCAGGAGGATATCCATAATATCTTCAAACGGTTCTACCGGAGCCGTTTTTCCCAGGATATCCATGGAATCGGCCTGGGGCTGCCGCTGGCAAAATCCATTGTGGAAGCCCATCAGGGGACGATTTCTGTAACCAGCAGGGTCGGCCGGGGAAGCAGGTTTGTCTTAAGCTTTTTCCATCTTACAAAAGAGTAAGATGAAATTCATGTGAAAGTAAG
>CAJTTU010000196.1 GCA_910579325.1 uncultured Lachnospiraceae bacterium
ACAGAATCTATGCAAGACCTATGGAAAAGGGGAAGCGGAAGTCCGGGCGCTTGACCATGTTTCCTTCTCCGTGGGCAAAGGGGAATTTATCGCCATCGTAGGCGAATCCGGTTCTGGGAAAAGTACACTTTTAAATGTGGTGGGAGCCTTGGATAACCCAACCTCCGGGAAAGTGCGGATTGATGACAAGGACATTTTTTCCATGCCCGAAAAGAAGCTTACGGTATTCCGCCGCCAGAATATCGGGTTTATCTTCCAGTCCTTTAACCTGATCCCGGAACTGAATGTTGAACAGAACATTACATTCCCCTTGCTTCTGGACTACCAGAAGCCGGATCAGAAGTATGTGGAGGAACTGTTGGAGATTCTGGGATTAAAGGAACGCAGGAAGCACCTTCCCAGCCAGCTTTCCGGAGGTCAGCAGCAGAGGGTGGCAATCGGGAGGGCGCTGGCGGCCCGTCCTGCCATCATCATGGCGGATGAGCCTACCGGGAACCTGGATTCCAAGAACAGCCAGGAGGTCATCACCCTCTTGAAATCCATGTCGGCCAAGTACAGGCAGACAATCCTGATGATCACCCACAATGAGAACCATGCGGACGCATCAGACCGGGTACTGCGCATGACGGACGGAAGGCTGAAGGATTTGGGGGTGGCGGCGAGATGAGAAGTTATCTTGGGCTGATACCCCAGTATGAAAAGATCCACCGCAAAAACAACCGGATCTCCGTACTGTGCATCACGCTTTCGGTATGCCTTGTAATGGCGATCTTCAGTATGGCGGACATGGCGATGCGTTCCCAGAAGAATTATTTTATTAAAACCAATGGCGAATACCATGCGGCGCTCCATGATGTGGAGGCGGAGAAGGCAGAACTGGTATCGGCAAGGGTTGACGTGGCTTTATCGGGATGGGTCTACCAGGGCAGTATGGGGATGCTGTCCGGCAAAGTCGTCAGTTTTGTGGGGACAAATGAAGAAACAATGGAATCCCTCACCGAAATGGATATGACGGCAGGGGTGTACCCTACCCTGCCGGATGAGGCGCTGCTGAATGAAAACGCCATGGGCCAGCTGGGTCTGTCCATCGGCGATAACGTGACGGTTACGGTTCCGGACGGCTCACAAAGACAATATCGGATTACCGGGACCCTTGGGGATATGGGTTCCATGCTGAAAGCGGATATCTGTGGGATGGCGCTTTGCGAAGAGGGCTTCCTTGCCATTGCGGATGAAAACGCGGCAGACGGAACCACCTACCGCATCCGGTTTAAGAGCGGCGCCCATATACAGGAGGCCATAAAGGAAATCAAGAGCCAGTTTGGCCTTTCTGACGGCCAGATCTCAGAAAATACCGCTTTATTGGGGCTGATGGGACAAAGTGAGAGCAACATCATGCAGGCCCTCTATCTGATTGCGGCGATCTTGGTTTTCCTTGTTTTGATTGCGGGAACGGTGATGATCTCCGCAAGCTTTAACANCAATGTATTGGAGAGGACGAAAGATTATGGGTTGCTGCGCTGTCTGGGGGCATCCAGGAAACAGGTAAAGCATTTTGTGATCCTGCAGGGGCTCGGACAGAGCGCAAAGGGCGTTCCCATTGGTCTGCTGGCGGGGCAGGCTGTGACATGGGCCGCCTGCCTGCTGCTTAAATCCATCAGCGGAGACCGGTTTTCTGAGGTTCCGCTGTTTGAATTCAGTATCGCCGGTATATTGGCAGGGATTGTGGTGGGCTTCCTGATCGTCCTTCTTGCTTCCCTTTCCCCGGCGAAAAAGGCCTCCAGGGTTTCGCCTGTCACGGCAATCAGCGGAGGCTCCCAGCTGGCACAGAATAAGCGTGCGGCAAATACAAAGCTGTTCCGTGTGGAAACAGGCATGGGCATGTTCCATGCGTTGTCCGGGAAAAAGAATTTATTCCTGATGACCTGTTCCTTTGCCATCAGCATCATGCTTTTCCTTGCTTTCCAGGTGATGGTCGTCTTCCTGGGCCAGGGTATGCCTGCATTAGCCCCGTGGGCGGGGGATGTATCAGTGACAGCCGCTGCAGGGCTGGAAACTTCTGTAATAGAGGAAATCGAAGCCGTGGAGGGTGTGAAGTGTGCTTTTGGCAGAATGGAATATGGCGGCTTATCCATTTCTTCCGATACCGAGAGCGGAACGGCCACGCTGGTTTCTTATGAAGAAAATCAGTTCAAATGGGCAAAAGAGGAACTGAACGGGGGAAATATCGATGCGGTTTTGGGAGGAGCCGGGGATATCTTAGTGTCCTACCGGGACGGCATGCAGTGGAAGGCCGGGGACATCGTGACGCTCCATACGCCTTTTGGGGAGAAACAGGTGAGGATCGCGGGAATCCTTTCTTCTACAAATGCATCAAGTGAAGCGGGAAGCCTTGGATACATCATATGCTCGGAACAGCTATTTACAGAGAGCATTGGTGCGGCAGGTTATACGACTGTGGATATACAGCTTGCAGGCAGCGGCACGGATGAGACAGTATCGGCAATACGGAGCCTGCTTCCATCTGACGTCTCCATTGCGGATAAACGG
>CAJTTU010000197.1 GCA_910579325.1 uncultured Lachnospiraceae bacterium
CCCAGGAGGTGTTGTTATGTATTACACAGGAACGATCTGGCGTCCTCTTAATGAGGCGTCCTCTCTGCTGCTGCAGGTAACGGACATAGAGAGCGACCTGCTGGAAGCCCAGCTCTGGGGCACGGATCCCATGGCCATGCTGTCCGCCCGGCTGCAGGGGCTTCCCAGGCCTGAGGCTGTCCGGCGGGTTTTCCTGGTGGGCGCCAATCCTTTTGTTCTGTCATTCCGGCGGCTGAAAACCATCGGGGAGCTGATACACAAGTATTTTCCGACAGTCGAAAGCATCGGATGTTTTGCCCGTGTCACCGACGTGGCATTAAAAAGCGATGAAGAACTGGCAGCCCTTCATCATCTCGAATATGACAAAATCATTTTTCTTTCGTGAAGCCGGTTCACGACCGGATACCTTTGTTCCTTGGACGGGATGAGGCGGCCGGATGGCTTGTCCTTTGCCCCGCATCCGGAATAAATTACCAGTTGCAGTCAGAAAGTATGTTCGCTATAATGGAATGACAAGAGAGGTGAACATACGTTTGAAACAAATCATATTTCATATAGACGTAAACTCGGCCTTCCTCTCCTGGGAGGCCGTTTACCGTCTGGCCCACAAAGGCGGGAGACAGGATCTTCGCGGGATTCCTTCGGCAGTAGGCGGAGACGTGACTCTGCGTCACGGCATTATCCTGGCAAAATCGATTCCGGCAAAAAAATATGGGATTCAGACCGGTGAGGCCATCTGGGAAGCAAAACGAAAATATCCCGATCTGGTGCTGGTACCGCCTAACTATGGGCTGTACGAGCAATGTTCGGCGGCGCTGATGGAACTTCTGCGGGAGTATTCGGACGTGGTGGAACAGTACAGCATCGACGAGGCTTTTGCGGATATGAGCGGAACCTGCCATTTGTTCGGCACGCCGGAGGAAACGGCGGCGCAGATCAGGAACCGTGTCCGGGAGAAACTGGGATTTACGGTCAATGTGGGGGTTTCGGATAACAAGCTGCTGGCAAAAATGGCCTCTGACTTTAAAAAGCCGGATCGGGTGCATACCCTGTACCGGGATGAGATACAAAAGAAAATGTGGCCGCTGCCGGTATCGGATCTTTTTTTCGTGGGAAAGGCAACGGCGGCGAAGCTGTTTTCCATGGGAATCCGGACCATCGGGGAACTGGCGGCGGCTGATCCGGCGCGGTTAAAGAGTGTATTGAAGAAACAGGGGGAGGTGATTTGGGGCTTTGCCAATGGAATTGATCTCTCTCCGGTATTGGTGCAGCCGGCGGCAAATAAGGGGTATGGGAACAGCACGACCACGCCTTATGACGTGACGGATACGGATATGGCCAGGCTGGTGCTGCTGGCCTTGTGTGAGACGGTGGCGGGCCGCCTGCGCAGGGATGGCGTGCAGGTCAGGGTGGTATCCGTGGGAATCCGGTATGGGGCTCTGTCTTATGCGTCCCATCAGAAGATATTGCGCAGTCCCACAAATCTGACCGTGGAACTGTATGAGGCTGCCTGTCAGCTGTTTACGGAGCTGTGGAGCGGGCAGCCTGTCCGGCATCTGGGGGTGCATACGGGGCAGGCTGCCGGGGAAAGCGGATGCAGGCAGCTCAGCATTTTTGATGAAATCGACTATGAGAAGCTGATCCGGCTGGACTATGCGGTGGATGACATACGGGGACGGTTTGGGGCGGATGCGGTGATGCGGGCGGCATTTTTAGGACAGCCTGTAGATCATATGAGCGGCGGGATATCCAGGGAGAAGCGGTCGGTTGATTATGAAGCAGTGGAGATTCGGTAAGGACAGGAGGAGAAGGTATGGCGTTTGGAATCGGAGCCGGAGCGAAGCCATGGGATATGCCCGCAGGCATTGTAAAAGGAAAGCAGATCAGGGCGGCCTGCGAATGTTGGTGTACCAGCACGGGGAAAATCATGCCTCTGATGTTAAAGGTGCAGGATGAGGACGGCGAAATCCGGACGATCCGGGAGATTACGGTCCATTCCCAGGAAAAGAAAATGTATGCGGGGATTCCGTCGATTGAGTATGACTGCACGCTGGCTGTGGGGGAGCAGAGCATCCGGGCCTGGCTCATCTATTACCAGACGGAGGGGCGGTGGGTGCTGAATTTCAGATAAGGGGAAATAGGGTATATAATGTTTTTTTAAATTTAACAAGCATTTTTTTGAAATTTGTGTTATGATGGTATCACGGGCCGTACCTGTCCCATGTTGTTTTTGGCAGAAAGATATAGTGGACAGCATATCCAGGGCGGAGTCGGCATGTTTTTGTGTGCCGGGGAAATGGCTGTCATCCGGCACGTTGTAAATACTGTGTTTATACAGCATGCCCTGACGGGTCTGGGAGGAAATATATTATGAAGTATTCTACAAAGCTCAGCGATGCCATCCACATGCTGGCGTTTATTTACCTGAATCCTAAAAATGATTTAAGCAGTGCAACAATCGCATTCAGCATCCACACCAACGCTTCTT
>CAJTTU010000198.1 GCA_910579325.1 uncultured Lachnospiraceae bacterium
AAATGACGCAGCGGAAAAGCGCAATGAGATTCCCGGCAGGCAGATCATGCCGGAGGCGGACCCATTGGTGGGAATCCGCTCTGCGGTCCACAGCAACTATGCGGGCATGGTCGCCATGCTGGGCGCAGATAACCGGGTGTACCTGGGACGTGAGGAACGCTGCCACTATCAGGATATGCAGGCGTCTTATTATGACAACCAGGACGGCTCCCTGTGCTTTGTCTGCGACCAGCCGGATATGTACTATTTTCTCTATGGGGAGGGCTGGGCGCATACCCAGGCGGAAATGCTGGAGCGCGGCCTTACCCTGGGCCAGTATGAAGAATTTGCAAGGCTCCGGGACGGCGTGCTCTCACAGTTTACGCCCCACAGGGAGATCATGTTTGCCGGACAGCCCTTCCAGGCGCCGGAGAGCTATCTGCGTAATGCGGAGCTTTACGAGGAAGGACAGACCGGCAATTATAATATGCTGGACGGACGCCTCAACAACGAACCGCCTATGCGCCCTGACCTGACGGACGGACAGACTTATGAGGAAATCCGGGAGCTTGCCCCGGAGACGCTGCCGGAGGAAACGGCAGCGAAACCTTCCCTGATGGAACGGCTGAAGGCAGACCACCCGGAGCATGAAGCAAGGCAGGCAGCGCCACTGATGGCAGAGAGGGAACGCTGATGGGCGCGGTAAGGTTTGAGGGCGTAGATATACTGGACAGCCTGGGGCAGATCATGGAGCTGCACACGCAGCACTACAAGGATGATTTTGACCTGGATAAAGAACTGATCCCAAAGCTGGCTCTATCGGGAGAACCGGAGGACCGGCGCCTTCTCTGGCTGTCACGGCCCTGCGGCACCTATACCCTGCGGGAATGGGAGGTCTATCTGGAGGGCAGCCACGCAAATAAAGTGTGGGAGTTTTACCATGAACAGACGAAAGACCCGGTCCTTGCCTATGCCCTCTCGATCAAAGACGTGCAGGACGGAAAAGTGGTCGGCAATATATATCCGCTTGATTATGGGTCGCATGTGGAGCGGGTGAAGCTGCTGGCCTGCCCCATTGGAAAAGTAGCTGTTTTGTTTGAGGACGGAACTAATGTTATAATCCCTTATCGGGACCGGAGGCAGCTTATGAATGAGCTGGCGCCGGTACATGGGAGCCCAAAGTCGATGACTGATCTGCCGGAGAATGAACGGGAGCTGGCCGTAATCCTGAAACGGGAACGGCTCAAACGCTCCTGCCATGCCACAAACGGCGATATAAAAGAATATATTGACAGCCTGAAAAAGAATACCTTACGCGGAAAGCTCAAAAAGTCCCGGACAGCCGCCGCTCCCACCCATAAACCGCCTTCCCCGAAAAAGGAGCCGGAACGATGAAAGCCGGGCATAACAAAAAATCCGTCCGGGTGGAATTCGTCATGTCCGAGCAGGATGCGGAGCTGGTAAAGGGGCGCATGGCGGAGCTCGGCATTACCAACCTGTCCGCATATCTGCGCAAGATGGCGGTTGACGGCTATATCATTCATTTGGATATGAGCGACATCCAGGAAATGATACGGCTCCTCCGTATCTGCTCCAATAACTTAAACCAGTATGCCAGACGTGCCAATGAGACCGGGAGTATTTACGCTGCCGACGTGGACGACCTTCGCACCCGTCTGGACAGTCTGTGGGATGGCATGGATAAGCTGCTGCGGGGATTTGCGAACATTTCGTAAACAGGCAGAAATGCCATTGATTTCCTCAGGCCGGCACGGTAAGATTCTAATAGAGGGGTAAATATGCTTCTCTTTGAAATACCCTTCGGGCATACCTGGATGTCCTGAAAAAACGGATATGGAATTAGGAAAGGAGGCGGACGTATGCGTCTGATTGGTAAACTGCTGGCACTTCCATTTGTAATAGTTACAGGGATTCTTTATCTGTTCTGCAAATTTCTTGTTGTGGTTTCCGGCGCTGTGCTGGGGATTCTGTCAGGGATTGTTCTTCTGGCAGCGCTGGCGCTGTTCTTCGCTGCCGGGTTCTGGCCGGGAATGTCCTGGCTGGTGATTGCGTTCCTTATCAGCCCATACGGCCTGCCGATGGCGGCGGCCTGGCTGGTCGGCATGATCGGCGGCGTAAATGGCGCCCTGAAAGATTTTATATTTGGTTAAACAGTTTCGGCGGGGCGCATTGGCAGCCCCGCCCTTTTTCTATAATTATGGCTGTCTGTTACGGCAGCTTTTTGATTGGAGGGATTTCATTGAAAGACACAACGCCAATTTATTTTCATTCTGCCACCTATGCGCATGAGCATGGGGAACTGGATCAGTACCACGCTTCCCACAAAGCAAACATTGCGTGCAGGGAGGCAATCGAACAGGCCATTGCGGACAACTACCGGGATAACCGTTTAGGCCCGGCATGTGTGCAGCAGGTATTACAGCAGTTTGATTATGGCCGGATTTTTTATGTC
>CAJTTU010000199.1 GCA_910579325.1 uncultured Lachnospiraceae bacterium
GAGGACGTGGTTCCTATGAATAAACAGACGGGTTCGGGGCAAATACCGGAAGAACTGGAGCAGATACCAGAGGAATATTTTGGAGCGGCATCAGAGCAGGGGACAGTGGAGCGATTAGAATACCAGACATGGGAATCCATGAGTTATGAAGCTCAGACCACTCAGCTCACAAAAACGGCATATGTATATCTGCCATATGGCTATTCGGGAGAACAGCAATACAATGTGCTTTACCTGATGCACGGAGGATGGAGCAATGAGGAGACATATCTTGGCACGCCGGAAAACCCGCATGAATTGAAAAATGTACTCGACCATGCCATACAGGACGGGAGAATGACGCCGGTAATCGTGGTATGCCCGACCTATAACAATACGAGTCCGGAGGACAGTGCGGATTATGGTCTGGCGCTGCGGCTGACGGACAATTATCACAACGAACTGATGAATGACCTGATTCCGGCTGTGGAGGGAAAGTATCGTACCTACGCAGAGGGGACTTCTTGGCAGGAACTGACGGAAAGCCGCAGCCACCGTGCTTTTGCCGGATTTTCCATGGGTTCGGTCACTACATGGCATACGTTCCAATACTGCATGGACTATTTTCGGTATTTCCTGCCATCCAGCGGCAATCTGACCTCTGACGGGGCGTATATGGAGCGGCTGGTGACGGAAGCGGGATATGGCTCTGAGGATTTCTTTATTTATGCCATGTCCGGTACAGAGGACTTTGCTTATGCGGCATTTACCAATCAGATTCAGGCAATGATAAATGCGCCTGGCGGTATTTTTGTTGATGCGGATAATGAAAGGGCGGGTAATTTGGCATACCGGGTGCAGGAGGGAAATGCGCATGATGGGAATGCCGCCCTGCAGTATATTTATAACGGTTTGATCTGGCTGTGGGCAGAGGAAAAGTAGGCGCTCGTCTATTGCAGGTTATAGTAATTCAAATCTTATATAAAGAAAATGGAAGGAAGACAGGATGAAAATTTTATTTATTAACGGAAGCCCGAATAAGAAAGGAAACACGGCTGCACTGGCGGAAGCGCTTTTGGCAGGGAAAGAGTATGAAACCTTAAACCTGACAGATTACCGGATTGGGAGCTATGGACAGACGTTTGAGGACGACCAGCTTGTGGAGGTTATCGCAAAGATGAAAGAAGCGGAAGTGGTCGTGGTCGGTTCGCCGCTGTACTGGCACAATATCTGCGGTTCCGTGCGCAATGTGCTTGACCGTTTTTATGGTTTAGTGGAAAATGGCGTGTTTTCGGGGAGAAAATTATATTTTCTGTTTCAAGGCGCAGCTCCTGAAAAATGGATGCTGGAGGCGGGCGAGTATACCATGAACCGTTTTGCAAAGCTCTATGGTTTTGAATATGCGGGAATGGCAACGAATAAAAATGAGGCGGAAAAACTTGGGAAAGGTATCTGAGGAGGAAAAAGCTGAATGGAAAGACCGTATGTAATCTGCCATATTTTAAGTTCCTTAGACGGAAAGATAACAGGGCCGTTTATGGGGACGGAAGCAGCAGGAGTCCTTGGTGCAGAGTATGGGAGATACCGGACAGAGATGAATGCGAGAGCGTTACTGTATGGAACCACTACAACAAAGGAATTTACCAGTTTCCGAAAGCCTGTATTGGAAGAAACGGAGGAAGTGCCGGAAGGGGATTTTGTGGCGGATGACAGGGCAGACCTGTATTTTGTTTCAGTGGATGTGGACGGTGAAATCGGATGGGAATCGGGGATATTTTGCAATAAAGGGAGAGCGCCGGCTCATGTGATAGAGGTTTTGACGGCTTCCACTCCGGCAGCTTATAAAGCCTGTCTGCGGAAAACAGGAGTTTCCTATATTATTGCAGGTGAAAAGGAACTGGACTGTGAGGTGGCAATGAAAAAGCTGTATCAACTTTTTCACATCGAAAAGCTGCTGATCTGTGGGGGAGGTATCGTGAACTGGAGTTTTCTTCAGGCTGGTATGGTCGATGAACTCAGCCTGTTTTTGGCGCCGGTAACGGATGGCGGCTGCGGTACGGCATCTTTATTTACACAGATTCAGTCCTTTACGGAAGGCGAACCGGTAGAGTTCCTATTAAGGGAAACAGAGCAGATAGGGGACGGGGGGCTACGCCTGAATTATCAGCCCCAAAACAGAAAGATATAAAAATGATAGGAGGAGAAGCAATGAAGGTACTTTTAGCAAATGGCAGTCCCCATAAGGAAGGCTGTACTTATACGGCGCTTTGCGAGGTGGCAGATACCTTGAATAAAGAGGGTATTGAGACGGAAATTTTCTGGATTGGCAATAAACCCATAGGGGGATGTATTGCCTGTCTGAAATGCGGGGAAAAGGGCTGCTGTGTTTTTGACGACGCAGTAAACTGTTTCCGGGAGAAAGCGTAT
>CAJTTU010000200.1:0-834 GCA_910579325.1 uncultured Lachnospiraceae bacterium
AACTCATAGACTTACCTCCGTATAGCGGTATCAAAAGTTAAGGATCAACTTTTAATACCTGTGATAGAAATATAGTCTATTGTCACATATGTTTTCCTCACAGTCGAGGTACGCACTATCTACCGTTTACGGTTTTACTATAAGGTCATTCATTAATGTTTGGTTCGATGCTGGGGTATTCGATGCCGGCGAAACTTTTCAGGATGGCTTCAAATATGATTTTCGCCCCTCTGCATGGAACAGCCATGCCAATCTGTTTTCTGACGCTTTCTTTGCTCCCGATAAATTTATAGGTGTCGGGAAAGGTCTGCAGGCGGGCGCGTTCCCGGTTTGTCAGGGCTCTGGATTCTTTCCAGTGGTAAATATGGGTTCCGCCGCCGCCGCTTCCGGTGACGGTATATGCAGGTTTGTCAGGGTCCAGGCGTTTGTATATCTGGCTGATTTTTGCGCCGTGGACATTCAGTTTCAGTTTGTCCGGCAGGTCTGCGGTAAAGGCATTCTGGCCGGGAAGGATATGGTCCAGTCTTTCAATGACGGTTTTGGACTGTTTTGTCAGTTCGTTATTAAAGGCATCTGCCGGGATAGGCGGGTTTTCTATTGCTTTCCGGCAGGTATTGTCTATGTCTGCATATGGTTCTGGGGAAGGGATGTGGTATGCGACATCAATATCTTTCCGGATGCCCACTATGATAATCCTATGGCGGGCCTGGGGGATTCCGTATTCCTCAAATTTATATAAATGTGGAACTACATTGTATCCGCCGTGGGTTCCTGCGTTTTTAAGTTCA
Organism: uncultured Lachnospiraceae bacterium; assembly: GCA_910579325.1. Classification (GTDB taxonomy): domain Bacteria; phylum Bacillota; class Clostridia; order Lachnospirales; family Lachnospiraceae; genus Paralachnospira_A. The sequence continues at coordinate 789 of CAJTTU010000200.1, forward strand.
TCTATGATTTTGGTAAAGGCTTTTCCATCATTGGCATTTCGGAGGC
>CAJTTU010000200.1:844-2385 GCA_910579325.1 uncultured Lachnospiraceae bacterium
TTTTCTGCTACGAACCATATAGGGTTGTAAATGTTTAAAACTTTTACACCGTAGGAATACAAGGGGCCGAAAACGCCGTCCATGCCTTTCTGCTCACCAACAACGCTGTAATCATTGCACGGGAAGCCGAAAGCCAGGGCGTCGATTTCTGGCAGGTTTTCCAGATTAAATTCACGAATGTCTTTGTGGTATACGCTTTTTGGATCGTCGCGGCAGATGTTATGCCGGTATGTTTCGCAGGTATCTTTATCGTAGTCGTTTGCCCATTGGTGGATGATTTTATAGTTATCGTCTCCGATATCGGCGTTAAGGGCTCCCCACGCAATCCCGCCGGGGCCGCAGAATAGTTCTCCTAATCTATAAATCATTTCTGCCCTCTCTTTCTTTGTCATGCTGAAAAATCAAATAGTCAATTTGGCTCTGTATCTGTTTCTTGTCTTCCTGGTCTAGTTTTTCAATGCCTTTGAAGCAGGATTCCATATAGGAATCCACGTCTTTGGAATCCAGATATCCGGCTTTCTGAAACAGGTCAATCAGTTTTATGTTATATAATAAGGCTAGTTTTTTTAAAGCGATGGGAGACGGGTTGCGGGTGTGGCTGCATTCCAGACGGCTTAATTGTGAAGTTGTTATGCCGGTTTCTTTTTCCACGTCTCTTGTGCTTAATTTATTTTGTTCCCTTATTGCTCTCAGATATTGTCCAAGCGTTTCTGCCATATCATCACCTCTATTTTGGAAGTATAGCACATCTGCTGCGGAAATGCAACAAAAATATAAAATTCGCTGCGATAGAGCAGCAAATATTATGAAATAAAATGTTGTGGGATTGTTCGGAATTTGATGGAATCTGTACGGTTTTGTGATATACTGGATAAAACATAAGAAAAAATGTGAAGCAGAAGAAAACTGTAAGAAATAAGAGACATGGCACGGACATATGGTGGAGCGGTGGAAATGTTTTTATATGCCGGAGCGGACAGAACATGGCCGCATAAAGTGTATGCCGGGAAGAGAGGTGTCGGAATTGCACGAAAAAAGGTCTGCTGTGGTTTGGCGGGAGTTTTTAAGGAGTGCTGGCAGTTGCGGCGGTGTGTTTCGTGGAAAAGTGGACGTGTTTGTGATAGGACGGAAGAGATAGACGGAGGCACATGAGGAAGAAGGCTTTCCTGACGGGAAAGTGTTGATAGAAATTTGACAGGAGGTAGACAATGAGACAATCGCCAGGTTAGAGCCCCGGCAGCCAGGAACCGGGGCTGTATACGAGGAGGTGGACATGAATGGAGAGACTGAAATGCCCAAAGTGCGGAAAGCGTGTTATGGATATCTGCACGGAATCCCCGAAGCCAGTGGAGGCACAGACCAGGTGCCCGAACTGCAATCATATTGTTACGGTGTACTGGGAACCAAAGAGTAAGAGGAAAGAGAAAGATAAGGAATAGGTACATAGGCGGGACGGCTTCTGCAAAGGTGCGGGGGCCGTCCTTTTTTTGCGCTGCGGTGTTTATCCTGCCGGGAATGGGGAATACTTGGATTATGCATGG
>CAJTTU010000201.1 GCA_910579325.1 uncultured Lachnospiraceae bacterium
ACAGTCCAAATGACCGGAACGGATGCCAGCCAGGAACTGACCGCAATGGTCTATATCATGGATGAACGCCGCCGCCTCGCCAGTCCAACAGGCTATTACTACAAGGTGCTGGCAGACGGTTATGAGGACTTCGGGTTTGATAAAGCAATCCTGGAGCAGGCACTTGTGGACAGCGTTGGGAAACGCACAGCCAGAGTATTTTTGAACGGATATCAGGACGATTGCAGGGGGTAGCAGATGGGGAAAAAGAATTTGAATATTAAGCTGCCGGATGCCATGCTGGATGAACTGGAAACCATCCGCAGGGAGCGGAGCCAGCAGGAAGGGCGCAGGGTTTCCAGGAACAGCCTGATCGAAGAGGCAGTAGAAAAATACGTTACGGCGGCAGAAAAATTCCTGGAGGGATTGTTTCAGGAAGGAGATGTAAAGCCGGATCAGCCATACCAGATTTCCGTGCGGGAGTTCCTTGGCAGGCACATGGATGACAGGATTTCCATGATGACACCGGGAGGGTATGTGGATTTGGATAAAGCGCAGACAGAACGGCTCCTTTCCGGCCAGACGGTAAAAGCCCATCCCGGATGCAGGGAGGATTTCAGAGACATCCCTTCGGAGGAACTGCTACCGCAGAGCGTCCTGTCGGCGCATTTCCGGGATGGGGTATGGCGGCTTCTGACAGACACCGAACGTGGTACAGAGACGATTCGAACCGTTTGCTACGATACAGAGGATATCTGGAAAAGCCGTTATCAGGCAAAGCAGTTCTTCCTGCGGGCAATGGCAGCCTGTGAGGGCAGTGAGAAAGAACGCTACACAAATATTTACATGAAACTGATGATGGGAATGACAGACTGTGATGATTCGGAGGTGTGAGCATGGGATAAAATGCACAGTTTTTCTTTGAAATGATTGTGTACATTATAGTTCAGATATAAGTTGCTATTATCTGTACCTGACGGTAATATGTGTCACACCAAAGGGGAACACCCAAAAGTCAAGGAGGACACAGAACATGAAGAAAAATAATTTTGCAGAAGAATACGCACGGGAGGCGGCAATCAAAGCACAGTACCATGAGGCTGAAAAGGCAGGCAGCAAGGAAGGGCAGGAAGCTGCGCGGGATGCTTACCATGAACTGGAGGAGCAGATCGCGGCAAAGGGAAATTCCTACGCAAGAATCTACCGGCTATACAGCGAGGCACAGGATCGGGGCAATGAGTATATTGATTTAAACGATACCATTTGGGATGAACAGGTAAAGCCGCTGATCGGCAGCCTCCGGGAATACGGCATTGAAAAATTCACCTTTTCCTCCACCTGGTCTTCCGCAGTGGAAAACGCATGGCTTTTCACACAGAACGGATGCGGGCTGGAGGGACTGGTGGAGATCAACGGCCGCCACAAAGCATTTATGAGCGACGAATACGAGAAAGCCCATGGCTACATTTTTTCCATCGGGGATGCAGAGGATAAATAAGGCGTAATCGGCCGGAAAAGGGGCGGTAAGCCCCTGAAGGCTGCCGCCGGAAAATCCCCCGGATGCCCGGTAAAAATGCGGACACGGGCGGCTGTGGCGGGCACTGCGGGGAGAACAGAAAGCAGGAGGGCAAAGCAGTGGAATATAAGGGTTACTACATAGCAGTTGGCTGGAACAATCGGGAGATGGGATTTGATTTTGACGTATACGATTCGGAAAACAAAGCGGTGGCTCGGAGCGATGCAGCCTATTTCTTTGACGATAACGCAGAAAAAGCGGCGAAGGAGGCCGTTGACAAAATCCTGCAGGAGCAGGAAAACGGGGAATAAAATACACAAATATCCATCCATATCTTTGTGCGGTATATTCGGATAATCTGCTTGCTATATGTGCGAAACAGAGCGAATATGTCACTACCGAAAGGGAAAACAAAGAAAACGGAGGATTACAGCATGAAAACATTTACACACTGAGAAATGAGCTCGACCTTAGAAATTACAATACGGCGATCACAAGAGCAGAACCTGCAGATGAAGGTCAGCTCCTACGGCGCGGTATTAAAATATGGGGAGCAGGTTCTCGTGACAGACATTGGCTGGAAGGGATTCGCTGCAGCGGTTTACGAGTTCATCGAAACCCCGGAGGAAACAGGACTGGCGGATATCGAATGCAGGCTGAACCTGGTAGAAGCGGCAGAGGACGCTTTCGAGGATGGCGGTCATGCCATCGCATGGTGCATGGAAAAAGCAAAGTAGGGGAGGACACGGATTAT
>CAJTTU010000202.1 GCA_910579325.1 uncultured Lachnospiraceae bacterium
GTATAGCCGCAGACAATGTAAATCTTTTCGAGGCCGGAGATATCACCTAACATGAGGTCTCCCGGATCAGGCGGAGTATCCTGGTGAGCAGAGCAGGATTAGCATCATTGCTGATTAGGATTATCACATCATTCATGGACACTTCAATCGTATGTGAATTGTCAGGGTTCGTTTGGTGCATCTGCGATGCTGTATGCTGTTCCGGAAGGTGATCCGAAACAATGTCAATGGGAACCACGTCCTGCTTTAAACGCGGGATCTCACAATGACCATAATTCGGTGCTGGAATCTGATCCGCTGCTGTTTTCCTGCAGCGGCTGACCCAGTTATAAAAAGTGCTCACAGCGATACCGTTTTCACGGCACCAGTCAGCATCTGTCATGCCGCTTTGGCGGCATTCATTGATAAGCCTGATCTGTTCCGCCATCGGAACACGGACTTTGCGTGTAGCTGCCATAACCTATCCTCCGTAATTGTAGTGAAATAGTTTAACTATATTTCATTTACAATTATAGAGGGATTCAGGAGATTAGAAAATCCGCAGGAATATTTGGCGCTTACGCTGTTTAAAGCCTTCTTCCCCGAACAAGGCTGTCAATTCATCCTGCGTCAGGGAATGTTCGATCACAACTACCGGCAGGCCTTCCAGATCGTCTTCCCGTTTCCCATGCTTCTTCTTTGGTTTCCGGCGGGGGACAGGCTCTGTATCTTCACCGGACTCTTCGGCAGCAACTGCCTCGGATTCGTTAAAGAACACAATTTTTCCGTCCACTTCCATAAAGGAAATCTGTTCATCTGGCTCATGCCTCTCCGATGACCTGCCGAAACGGTGTCTTTTTAAGTCTGCCATCTGCTCCAATACCAGCTGAAGCGTGCGGTCGATATTTTCCAGCCGCTCCTGCTGTGACAGGAACAGCTGGATGAGCGTTTCTTTATCAAGGCTGTCCAGTTTTTCTTCTGTATATTTCAATGCCATGCCTCTGCCTCCTGGCATCCATGCGATGCCATTATACCAGAATCCCGCAGATTTTGCGAACCAGGCTGTTTTGGCATTCGTCATAATGCCCATGCTTTTGGCTGTAAATATGGCTTTTACCGGAGAGCTTTTTTCCGGCATTTTTAAATGAGGCTGCTCTTTGTATCATCCGCCAGAGCCCTCTTTCAGGCTTATATGCCCGGCTGTATGCTGTCGGAATGCGACAGATCCAAAAGCAGCAATGCTGCCCGGAAATTTCTCTGTTTTGCACAAAATCATCCCATATATTCCGGCGGCTCCACCGGTTTGACAGACTTCTTCGGGGCGATCGTCAGCCCTTCCATCAGCCAGCGGAATTGCTGCGGCGTCAGGGAACGCACCTCCTGGGGGCTGCGTGGCCACTGGAACCTGCTTTCTGACAGCCTCTTATACAGCAGAAGCCATCCATCCCCTTCCCATACAAGCCCTTTGATGCGGTCTGTTCTCCGGCCACAGAAAAGATAAAGGGTATCCGGTGCATAAGGCCTGGCGCCGGTCTGTGCTTCTACCAGTGCCGCAAGCCGATCCATTCCCGAACGCAGGTCTGTGTATCCGCATACAATATAGACCGCTTTAAAGCAGGTGGCATCATTCAGCATGACGTACCGCCTTAAGAACCTCTGTCAGAAGGGGCATGGATGTGGATTCTGTTACATGGATGCAGCCGCCCTTTATGGAAATATCCAATGTCGGCTGTGCACTGCGGGCTTTCTGTTCCTGTTCCTGTAAAAGTCCGGGCTGTACAGGAACTATCTGCTGTGCAGACAGTTCCTCTTGAATGGTTTCAAGGCAGGCTTCCCTTACACGGCGGAGACGGTAATAATAATTCGCTTTTGTGATGCCGTGGCAGGCACACCAACTGACAACGCTCATGCCAGCCGGGCGGCTCTGGCATTCTCTGATCTGGGCCGCCCACTCCTGAAGACGGAAATCTGCAGCCGCCATAGATGTTTCTGAACTCATAGACTTACCTCCGTATGGTGGTATCAAAAGTTGAGACTTAACTTTTGATACTTATAATAGAAATATAGTCTATTGTCTCATGTTTCTCCATGTCAGTCGAGGTACGCACTATCTACCGCTTACGAATCATTGTGTTGTAGGCGTGTATCGGCTTACGATGAAATCAAATTCCGACAATTTTCGTCAAAGCTCCATTCAGGGGATTATGAAACGGCTGAAAGCAAAGGGAGTGGAGGTCGTGGTATACGAACCG
>CAJTTU010000203.1 GCA_910579325.1 uncultured Lachnospiraceae bacterium
CAGGGTAAATCTTGGGAACAGGGACAACTGTGCGCCCGTTAGGGTGTATGCCATAAACCGCCTTTAGCAAGCGGTAGACAAAGATATCAAAGAAAGGAAGGTGAAAATTCACTGTCTATCATTCCACGACTTATCCGTGAGGGGAAACCCTCTGGGGAGTGTAGCATGTCGTTGTTATAGCAAATACGGCTATAACTGGCATAAAACGGCGCAATCTTCTAACCGTCATTTTATGCGGGGATGAAAATCCGTGTATGAGGATGAAAGCTAAACTGCTTGATTGGTAGCCGGAGCCTGGGAGTATCTGGCCTACGTGCGAAAGAAGATGGAACGCATGGTGCTTTGGCGGCTGTCGCTCGATTGTCGGCAGGCGTGTGATATCCGAAGCAAGGCAAGCCTTAGATTAGGTTGAACGGCGAACGCCACATATCTACAAAGATTACCGACAACACGGAACGCTATGTATGGCATACGCTACCGGGGATGACCTAAACCCGCCCATTTGCGGGCATGGTTACACAGCTCCCATAGTAGCCCGTGGACTCTGGATTTACAGGGATAGCCGTAAAAACGGAAGCGGGAGAGCCGCCCACATGACGAAGGGGAGCAGTATGTCTTTAATACAAACAAGAAAGGAAGGTGCGTGAGGCATCATGAGAAATCCAACTGATGTATTAAATAGCCTGAACAAACAGTCTAAAGATTTATCATATAAGTTCCAAAGGCTTTACCGGAACTTATACAACCCGGAGTTCTACCTGTTGGCATATAGGAATATCTACGCCAATGAGGGGAGCATGACGCCGGGTGTGGATGGAGAAACACTGGACGGGATGGGCAGTCCGAGAATAGAGCGCATCATCAGCGCATTGAAAGACCGCTCCTACCGCCCGAAACCTGCACGGCGTACATATATTGCGAAGAAAAACAGCAGTAAAAAGCGTCCGCTTGGGATTCCTTCCGGGGATGACAAGCTGGTGCAGGAAGTAGTCCGAATGATACTGGAAAGCATTTATGAACCAACCTTCTCCGATTATTCCCACGGATTCCGCCCAAAGAGGAGCTGCCATACAGCCCTCGAACAGATACAGCGGACATTCGCCGGGGCAAACTGGTTTGTGGAGGGGGATATTCAGGCATGTTTTGACAGCTTTGACCACCACGTGCTGATTGATATCCTGCGCAGGCGCATTGATGACGAAGCATTTATCACATTGATGTGGAAGTTTTTAAAAGCCGGATATATGGAACAATGGCAGTACAACAGGACATACTGCGGCACTCCGCAGGGTTCTGGCATCAGTCCCGTTCTGGCAAATATTTATCTGCATGAACTGGATATGTACGTGGAGGAATATAAGGCAGGCTTTATAAAAGGAAACAGGATAAACCGCAAAGTGAATCCGGAATACGCCAGACGGAACCGTGAGGTGCAGAGGTTTATGCGCCAGAACAGGGAAGTATGGGACAGCCTTTCCGAAGCCGAAAAGAAAGAACGTGCCGGGGAATTACGCAGACTGCGGGAGAAACAGAGGGAAATCCCGTCTAAGCAGTTTCGGGATGAAACTTACAAAAACCTGCAATACGTCCGTTATGCGGATGATTTTATCATAAGCATTATCGGGAGCAAAAAGGACGCTGAAGCCTTAAAAGCAGATTTAGCCGTGTTCCTCAAAGAAAAACTGAACCTTACGCTGTCAGTGGAGAAAACCAAAATCACCCACGCAACTGGCCGGGCGAGGTTTCTTGGCTACGATATTTCAATTTCAAAAAGTCAGGAAGTCACAAAACGTCAGGGCAGGAAAGTGAAGGGATACAGCGGCGCAGTGAAACTATATATGCCGCATGAGAAATGGGAATCGAAACTATTGGAGTATGGTGCAATCCGTATCAAGAAAGACAAAGTTACACACAAAGAGCATTGGAAAGCCATCCACAGACCACAGCTCATTAACCGCAAAGACATTGAAATCCTGTCAAAGTACAACTCTGAAATCAGAGGTCTGTACAACTACTACTCACTGGCATGTAATGTATGCGCAATGAGTAAGTTTGCGAGTCTGATGCATTACAGTATGCTGAAAACATTCGCAAATAAATACCGCACAAAGACCAGAAAGATTAAGAAGAAATATTTTAGGGATGGACGGTTTACAGTCATTTACAAGACAAAAAGCGGTATGAAAGAGAGCGTATTTTACAGG
>CAJTTU010000204.1 GCA_910579325.1 uncultured Lachnospiraceae bacterium
ATTTCCAAAGTGTATGGTACTGGCAAAAAAGTAATTGCACAGCATAATAATGGTTACATTAACAAAATTATTAGAGATAAGAATAGTCGCTAATAAACGTTCAGAATCATTCAGCAGGGCACTGATATGTCTGTCTGAAGCATGTTTTCCTTCCTCTATCTCATTTAAATCAACAGGTGAAAGGGAAAAAAAAGCTATTTCCGAAGCAGACACAAAGCCTGATGCATACAACAATATAACAGCTAACAAGATAGCTACAATGGCCCCTAAGGTAGGAGCCGTTACGGTTACACCGTCAAATAAATCCGCCAAATGGCATAAATACGAGTCAGGGTCCAAGGAATCTGGTTTTAGTTAAACATCAAGTTCTCTTAATTAAAAAGGTAAATCGTCTGTCAGGCTATTATCCGAAGCTTGCTGTTGTTGCGAAGCCGCTTGCGCAGACGTCTGCTGCCGGGATACCGCTTGTGCCTGCGGTCCATATCCCGTACCCGGTTGCTGTGAAGCATTACGAGGGGTCATCATCTCCATGTTATCAGCAAAAATCTCGACAATAGTACGTTTTATGCCATTCTGATCATCGTATGAACGGCTGCGGATTTTTCCTTCTATGTAGAGTTTATCTCCCTTACGGACATATTTTTCCGCAGTTTGAGCCAGTCCTCTCCATAGCACGATATTATGCCATTCCGTGCGTTCGGGAACCTGTGTTCCGTTTTGCAACGTATAGGCACGATCAGTGGTAGCCAATGAGAAAGTAGCAACGGCAATGCCGGTATCCAAATATCTCACATCAGGGTCTTTCCCGACATTTCCAACCAAAATGACTTTATTTACTGACATCCTATTATTCCTTTTTAATTATCAGGCTTCAAAATTAGCGAAAAAAACTGATTCACCAAACGCGATACGGCAAATTTATGCAAATCTTCCACGCTTATTCTCTGATACTTCGCAAAAGAAGCCGAATTCTCAGGAAGGATCACCTCATAAAAATTTGCGTAAATCACCCGATGGGACAACACGTGCTTCACCCCTTTCCGCACCAGCCTCACCACAGGCTCCTCTCCCCGAGCCAGCATCCTGCGAAACTGCGGCGATGCATACAGCTCCTCCTCCGTCCACTCACGGTCTGTTTCTATCAAGGGTAGCTCATACAGATTTTTCCATATATCATTCCCGCTACGTTTATGTATAAAGGTATGCGCGCCCATGCGTACATATATATAATTAAAAAAACGGCTGGTTACCTTGGTCTTATGCAACTTCACAGGCAGGGAGCCGGCCAGCCCTCTCTGATGCGCCACGCAGGAATCATTTAGCGGACAAAACATACAACCGGGTGCAGCCGGAGTACACTGCAAGGCACCGAAATCCATGATAGCCTGATTGTAGAGGGCAGGATGCCCACGGTCCAGCAACTCATCGGCAGCCCGGGCAAACAGCTTCTTTCCCTCCGTCGAATCAATGGGAGTATCAACGCCCAGCCAGCGGGACAACACCCGATACACATTGCCATCCACCACAGCGTATGGCATACCGTAAGCAAACGAACAGACAGCCGCCGCCGTATATTCCCCCACTCCTTTCAAAGCACGTACCCCAGCGTATGTCGTAGGAAAGCCTCCTGCCTTCGCCATACTTTTGGCCGCAGCGTGCAAGTTTCTCGCACGGGAATAATATCCCAGCCCCTGCCAATATTTCATCACCTCATCTTCGTCGGCCGCAGCCAAAGCAAACACATCAGGAAAACGAGCCACGAAACGTTGATAGTAATCATACCCTTGAGCCACCCGGGTTTGTTGCAGAATGATTTCCGAAATCCATATCAAATAGGGATCTTTTGTCCTTCTCCAGGGCAAATCACGTCCGTTTTCCTTGTACCAATCTGTTATTTTCTTGCTAAAATTCTCCATATCAACATTATATAAATGTACATTCTATGCAATATTTCCGCAAAAATAAACCAAGAAAATGAAAGAAGATGCTTTTTTTAGGAAATTTATTCTGAATATATTTCTTAAAGAGGGAGAAAAGCTATATATTTGCAGTCCAAAAAATTAAGATATAAGTATAACAATAATTATTTAGCGAAATGACTAAAGCAGATATCGTAAACGAAATTACGAAAAATACTGGTATTGACAAGCAGACAGTATTAACAACACTGGAAGCTTTCATGGATACAGTAAAG
>CAJTTU010000205.1:0-252 GCA_910579325.1 uncultured Lachnospiraceae bacterium
AAGGGAAACGTTGTCGGCCTATATTTACACCACCTTTCGGGGCGGCATCCTTCAGTCCTTAAAGGATGCCCAGGAAAATGGCCTGTAATGGGCCAGGGCAAGGCCTTTGCGGATATGAAGCCGGAAGGGGAAATAAACCACTTGATAAAAAAGTGTATGTACAAAGATTCAGAAAAACAAATCCGCGGCAGTCATAGCCGCCCAGAGACAGGTCGGCAGCTACGATGCGGAGCAGATATATAAGGTTTATTC
>CAJTTU010000205.1:280-2145 GCA_910579325.1 uncultured Lachnospiraceae bacterium
AGAACAAACCATATCGTTCCGCTAAAACTGCAAAAACACGTCATATTCCGGCGCAACATGGCATGAAACACACTTATAGTAAACGACATTAATTTTTGTGCTTAAAAGAACAAAGTGACGAAAATTTACCGTTTGGTTCTCTATATTGAGCATAATACTCATCCAGAGACTTTTCCAGCTCCGCTTTGTTTGTATAGTATGTATTGTGTGTCATCTCACGCCTCGTCACCCGCCAGCACTGTTCAATTGGGTTTAAGTCTGGCGAATAGGGCGGCAGGAACAGCAGCGTGAGTTTTTCACGGATATCCTGGTATTCCTCATGGGCCTCTGTCTGCACCAGCCGCACTGCTTTCTTATGCCACGGGGCATTGTCCAGGACAAGGTAGACACGTTTCCCTTCCTGGACAGGATAGGATTTGATGAAATCACGCAATGACTGGATAACAGTTTCAAAATTGAACCAGGAGGGCTTTGTCACCAGCAGCTCCCCTGTGGAGGGAACTACATATCCACTATATGCAATGCTTTCACGCCCGGGAGCAGATTTCACCTTCGGGCAGGAACCTTTCAGAACCCACTTTCTTGTAACGGATACTGTTACCTGGAAATGAACTTCGTCCTGGTATACAACAACGGCTTCTTCGTCCGATGCAAGTTCATTCAGTTTTTTTTAAAGCTTTCCCGCTCCTCTTCGTTACCCATGCCTTTACCTGGGAACACCTGGGGACGCACAAGGGAGAAGCCAAGATTATGCAGCAGTCTCTGGCACTGGCGCACGCACAGGGAAACAGAATAGGTTTTTGCTATATAGTCGGAAAGGCTGGGGCCGTCCCATACAGAGTATCCGTATTCTTTCGGGGCGTCTTTCCCCAGGACAGATTTAATCTGGGCCAGTTCTTCAGATGAGAGTTTAGCCGGACGCCCAGTCTGCTTTTTGGTACGCAGGGCATCAAAGCCTTTTTCATCGGCAGTTTTCACCCATGAAGTAATGGTGTTTTTGCTCTCGGCACAATATTGGCTGAGGAAAGAGGGGCTGAGCCCGCTGAGGACAAGATTTACGAGTTCTACTTTATGCTGGAACTTTGCATCATCTGTAGTATTGATCAGTATCTGTCCTTCTGCAAGAAGCTGACAGGGATCTGTTTTATATTGGCGGCTTGGCATATGGTTAGTCCTCCTGCCCCCATTATACCAGTTCATCAGTCCTGATTTCAAGTACAATTATTTATGTCGTTTACTATAAATACAGGAAGTCATTGGAAATTGCTGTGGAGAAGGAAATCAGCGTCATTGTAAATGGCGGAGATATGCTCCCGAAACTTGGTGACAGGCATATGGAGCAGCCTTTATTCATCCAAGGGTTTCTGAGAGATTATTTTTCGGAACTCCAAAGGCGCAATATCACCTACCTTGCCATGCTGGGGAATGATGACCTGCTGGCAGTGGATGACCTGTTTGAAAAGACCTGTGGGAAATTTGAAAATATACATAATATAGCTGGAAAAAAGGTAAGTGTCGGCGGATATGAATTTATTGGGATGAACCATATATTAGACCACCCTTTCGGAGGTAAGGACAGAGTTGTTACGGAGGTACACTATATTCCCCAAAGGCAGCTAAGCCCTGTTGCAGTTGTTTCCAATGCATACGGTTATGACAGGATATACAACTGGCTGGAATATTCGGGGGCAGGGCTTCCGCATATGTGCGATATCCTGAAAAAACTGCCGGAACCGGAAAACCCGCAGCAGACAGTCTATGTGATGCACATGCCCCCTGCCGGGTTAAGGCTGGGGCAGCTCCTGTACCAGGATTTGGATGTTGGTTCAGTGGATATTTATGAGTTCCTTAAGGAAAAGCAGCCC
>CAJTTU010000206.1 GCA_910579325.1 uncultured Lachnospiraceae bacterium
GAAAGCTGCACTTTAGCTTTTCCATGTGCTGTGAATAGAGTTATCCATGATTCCATAGCCTGTTATGCACATTTCCATAATGCTTGTCTTTTGGTCTTTAGCTTCTTTGGTTCGGAATAGTGTGGTGCTGGCGGTCTATCTCTTGTTTTCGGTTGCTTGCTTCTTTACCGTACATGAGCATTTAAGGATCACATATAACAAAATTCCCACGACGGAAACGATCAGGACAAACTTTACCACCTTTCCGACCCCTACCATCACAGAGGTATATACCGCATGGGGAACACCGTTCTTTCCGGTAAAATACGGCCGGGGATCCTCGCCCATTTCCTTTTCGTATCCCGCGAAATATGTTTTGATCCCGGCGACCATGGTGACTTGTATCACGCCGCACACCGCCGCCCCCAGGATGACCATGAGCAGTCCGCTCAGCTTTCCAAGGGCGCACATCCACAGTCCCAGGTAAGCGGCCAGCACCCCGGCCCCGGCCAGAAATGACAGAGCCATATTCGGCCCGAACTGCAGAAACAGTAAATTAAAGCCTCCCATCTCATGCCAGACCGCTTCCTGCTCCTTGCCATATGCCGCCGCATCTACGATCTCTGTGATCTCATGGTTCAATATGTTCGCGCGAAAACTCATGGCGATCAGAAAAGCCCCCAAAACGAGTAAAATAAAGTAAACCATATTCCTTTCTCCCTCCAAAGTGTTTTGTAAAAATGGTCCGTAAAATTTAATTAACACAAAATATTTCTTCTGGCAATAAAGGAAAGTTTTACATTGTCTTTCGGGTTATTCCACCGCTGCCTCCATCGTCCGGTCCGGATCGGCCGCAATCGTCATTTTTTTGACTCTTTACCCCGGAGCAACTGCCGGTTGCCAAATCGTAAGGGCAGAATGGTTGTATTGCAACCGCTGATTCAGTTATAATATATACACACCCATAAACAAACAAGGGAGGTCATACTGATGAACATAGCGGACAGAATCCAACATCTGCGAAAATCCCGGGGCATATCCCAGGAAGATCTGGCCGATCAGATCGGCGTTTCCCGGCAGGCAGTGTCCAAATGGGAAAGCGGGCAGAGTACGCCTGATCTTGAGAAAATCATTTTATTAAGCGACTATTTTGAAACGACTACGGATTACCTTTTAAAAGGAATGGAGCCTGCGAAAGAATCTGAAAAGAAATGGAACGCGATGGTCTTTTCCATCGCAGGCACGACCCTGAACAGTATCGGCCTGGTCTCGGCTATCATCATCTGGATCGAGCGGCAAATGGTTTATGCCGTCGGCATCGGACTGGTTTTCATGCTGTTCGGAACAGGAATCTTTTTGACAGGGCAATTCATCGACACTGCAGGCAAAGCAAAGGCAAAGCGGCTTTTTATGCTGCCAAATATATGGATTTTATCACTCATCCCCCTGTCCTGCTGCTTTAACATCCTGGACGGACTGGCAGGCGGTTTCTCCGGGCAGATCGCGCCGATTCCTCTGCCGGGGAATTCTTTTGTGACGTTTGGGCTTTATTGGGTGATTTATATACCTGTCTGTATCGGGGGCGACGCGGCCATACTCAAAAAAGGGGGGTAAACAGCTTTAGGCAGGTTTTCATGATGGAACCAAGTTTCAATGACTGTAAAACCGAACCTCAAAGCAGGCGCCGCCGCCCCTTTTGTTCCCCGCCCGTATCGTCCCGTTCTGCCGCTCAATGATTTCCTTTGCCAGAGCCAGCCCGATGCCGATGCCGCCTTCTCCGGCATTCTGCCCCCGGTAAAACCGCTCAAAAAGATGGGGAATGTCCTCCTTCGCAAATCCTTTCCCCTCGTCCCAGATCAGGATTTCCGTATACAAAGGATTCTGGGCATAGGAGCAATGGACGGTTTTCCCTCTGCTGTGCTCCATGCAGTTTTTCATCAGGTTCATCACCGCCTCCATCGTCCAGTCCGGGTCAGCCGCGATCATCATCTCCCCCAGCTCCGGGATATCGGCAAAAGCCCCGGAACCGGCAAACAGCTCCTGCAGATTGTCCGCCGCAAGGACAAGAAGGGTAAAGACATCCGTCTCCTTCTTTTGCAAGGGCAGCGTCCCGGCATCCAGCCGGGATAAAACCAGCAGAGCTTCCTCCAGATAAGTAAGCCTC
>CAJTTU010000207.1 GCA_910579325.1 uncultured Lachnospiraceae bacterium
TAAGCCGATTCTGTTACCTCCAGCTTTAGCATATCCCTGATATTGATCTGATGTACGAGCTTTGTTTTGAGCATCTCAAGCAGCCTGACATCATAAAAATCCACTCTGGACAAATTGACTGCGCACGGAACAACCTTCTGTTTTTTGAGCATCCGATCGTAATTAAAGGCGATGACGCTGTTTACCATAAAGCTGTCAATTCTCGTGATATAGCCTTCTTTTTCATACACCGGCACAAACTGCCCCGGGGAAATCATCCCACGCTCCGAATGACGCCACCTGATCAGGGCCTCCGCGCTTGCGATTTCCCCTGTCATCGTATCGACAACAGGCTGATAATACGTCTGAAACTCTCCTTTGGCGAACGCATTGTCAATCTGCGAAATAAGCCATCTGCGGTTCACATAGTCGTCGCTCATTTTTTGGTCGCATACGGCATAACAGCCATGGGACGGGTCAAGTGTATTTTCTGCCAGTTTCGCGCGGTCCAGCAGGCGCTGGATTTTCATCCCGTCTCCGCCGTCCTGTTCATCCAGATCTTCCTCGCCGCCTATATGACAGATACCGCACCGGATCAGGATTGGCAGCCGCTTGGACTCCTCCACGTAGCACTGGTGGCACATTTCCTCAAGGCGGTCACCCGTAAGGTATTTTGTCTTTACAATCAGGGCAAAATGGTCGCTCTCAAGCCGCGCAAGCAGCAAGGGATGCAGCGAATTTGCCAAAACGTCCCTCGTCATGAAAATCACCATATCGCCGCTGTGGCGCCCCAGCAGGTCATTCACTGCCTTGAACCCCTGCACGTTGGCATAGATGACAGAATATCCTTTCTGGTATTCAGGCTCTTTCAGCATTTTCTCCGCTTGGGCAATAAATCCAAGTCTGGAATACTCGTCTGTCATCCAATCGTGGTCAAGAACCATGGAAATGTCCGTGTAGCTGACCATCAGCCGCCTTATATCGCCAGCAATCAGCCTGACACGCAGATCATACGCCTTGATTTCATCCCCTGTGTTCAGATGTACCGTCCTTGTGTACCCCCGCTTATTCACGATTTCATCCAAAATCACCTCGAGCGTGCTTTGCTCCAAAAAGGGCTGCTGCTCCTCAGGCACCACGAGCTTTTCCGTCAGCAGGCGGTTCAGCTCCTCTAAGGTGTCGATATGAATGGGAATGATTCCCCTCTCCAGCAGAAAATCGCCGATATGGAGGAATGTAGCTTTTCCGCTCTCTGAATCGACTTCCATGATACAGTCATATCTGTCCGTTACGATGGAATGAAAATATCTTGCACTTTCATTGACAAGCTCCGAACACGCACACCTGAGCCTTGCATTGTCAGAATGGATAATCCCGGCATGGAGCGGTCTTGTTCTGCCATTCTCCATGATCTCACCCTCGCCAAAAAACTCCGTGACACCATTTCTAATGATAAAATAAGCACCATCAGGAATCATGTAGATTTCCCTGCCGCGGCTGTCCTGCGCCAAAATCTCATCCACAAACTTCATGCCGTCCAAAATGACGGTCTTCTCATATTCGATATGCGGCATAATATTGATTCCGGTAAGGCCAAGACCGTCCGTGAATTTCACAAAATCCGGGTCTGCTGCCTCCCCCGGAAGCTCCGGCGGCAGGTATACATTCTCTGCGGCATTCGCTGCTCCCGCGCTAAGGCCGATAAAAAGCCCGTCAAAAATCTCCTTGTTATGTATAAGCTCCTTTAGCCCGCATCGTTTCATAAAAGCATTTTCCGTTGGCGCGTGACCCCCTGCGAGATAAAAAACGTCCGCCCATTGCAGCGCCTCCTTTAGCGCGTTTCCCGCAGCGTCTGCTTCGGAGCAGCCTGTTTTTTCCTGATATGCCTTGATTGTCCTGTCGTCAAAGCACCTGATTTCCTCAATAAAAAAGCCCGCCAGTGAAAACGCGTCGTGCATTTCCTCCGTCACATGGTCGGCTTCCCGGGCATTCGACGGATCGCACGCAAAGACAAGAAATCGGGCATGGTCTGGCCAGTATCTTTTCAAATTTTCGACAAAGCCATTGGAGGCGTCTACAGGCTTTGGCACGTATTTCTTCGGCTGGTATTCCACAAAGCTGCTGGTTAAAAAAACGACCATAATATATTCCTC
>CAJTTU010000208.1 GCA_910579325.1 uncultured Lachnospiraceae bacterium
TATTAAGCCTTTTACTTGTCGCCGCTGAGAACGAACTGATCATTGCAAAAGTTGAGAATATAATTGACATTTCGTACGATGAGATTGCTAGGCGGGATATAGTACATTCTTTATCCATGATGAAAATTGATTACCAGACCATCAATAATATAGTAGATATTGTTCAGGATATAGGCAGCCGATATGAATTGAAAATGGTTAAAGATTTCAAGATTAGAATTAAAAAGCGTTTATAGTGGGGAGGATTATATTTGGAGCCTGCTAATAAATGAATGTCCCAATTCCCCGGCTATGCTGGGGAGAATTGAGTAGACAGCAGCGTTTGAACAGCAATATAAAACCACTGGGAAACGAAGGAGAATAGATTTGCTTTTTGCAAAAAAATAGAGTAAGATGTTAGGAAAGAAAAACCTGTGTTTTTGGACAGGAATTTATGATATGAGGTGGAAATGGCATGGTTTTGGCGGCTGGGTATGATATCGCTTTTGTCAATTTAGGTATAGAGATTCAGCGAATTGTCAATGGTTTTATGCTGCCTGTATTCGGCGGGTTTGAGATCAAGTATTATGGGCTGATTATCGGCATCGGCGTGCTGGCCGGGATGTTTGTGGCCGAGAGGAATGCGAAGGCCGCAGGGATGGGCGGAGATATTATCTATGATTTCGGTATCTATGCCGTGATTTTTTCCGTGCTGGGAGCCAGGATTTACTATGTGATTTTTTCCTGGGACATGTATAAGGATGATCTGATCCAGGTGTTCAATATCCGGAACGGCGGCCTGGCGATCTACGGGGCGGTGATTGCGGCAGTTGTCACCCTTTTTGTATTTTGCAGGCTGAAAAAAGTACCGGCGCTGAAACTGGGAGACTGCTGTATTCCCGGGCTGATTCTGGGGCAGGCCATCGGGCGGTGGGGGAATTTCGTGAACTGTGAGGTATTCGGCGGATATACCGATAATCTGTTCGCCATGCAGATCCGTCGTCCCTTGGCAAATCCGGATATGGTGTCCCAGGAGCTTTTAGACCATCTGGTGGTAAAGGACGGCGTGGAATATATCCAGGTGCATCCTACTTTTTTATATGAATCGGTTTGGAATTTATGCGTTTTTGCCATATTGATGTGGGTGTTTTATAAAAGCCTTTCTTCCGGCGGCGATTCAAAAGCGGCAGGCCGCAAGGGGCTTTATAGGAAAAAATTTGACGGGGAGATTATGTGCCTGTATTTTATTCTGTACGGCATCGGGCGTTTTGTGATCGAGGGGATCCGGGTAGACCAGCTGATGCTGTTTTCTACGGGGATCGCCGTGTCCCAGTTATTGTCGGCCGTGATGGTGATTACGGCGGCGGGGATACTGGTATGGAGAAGGAAAGGAAAGAAGGAGGTTTAGGTATGGAAGCATTGAAGATGGAAATGTTAGAGGAAGAGGTTTACACAGTGCGGGATATTTACGCATTGCCTGACGGGAAGCGGGCGGAGCTGATCGACGGACAAGTTTATGATATGGCGCCGCCAAGCAGAACACATCAGCGCCTGGTGCATTTTTTTGACAGGACGATAGGAAATTATATTCAGTCCAAAGGCGGTGGCTGCGAGGTCTATCCCGCCCCTTTTGCCGTGTTCTTAAGCGATGACGACCAGAATTACGTGGAGCCGGATATCTCCGTGATCTGCGATGTCTCGAAGCTGGACGAGAAGGGCTGCCACGGCGCGCCGGACTGGGTCATCGAGGTGGTATCGCCCTCCAGCAAGAGGATGGATTATTTCAGAAAGCTTTTCAAATATAACAGCGCCGGGGTCAGGGAGTACTGGATCGTGGATCCATTGAAGGAGCTGGTGACAGTGTACAATTTTGAGCAGGAGACGATGGAGCAGTATGCCTTCGGGGAGGAGGTTCCGGCGGAGATTTTTGAGGGGTTTGTGATCAGTATCAGATAACAATTGTGAAATTATGTAGGTCCGCTGGTAAAGAAACAGCACTGAATAGATAAGCGATAAACTTTTCAAACGCCCTGCCGTAAATAATCGTAAGCGTCAAATAAGAACGTGTAGTGAAATATATGGCGTTCTCCTGTAAAATCAGGGTTAGAGTTTTTAGGGT
>CAJTTU010000209.1 GCA_910579325.1 uncultured Lachnospiraceae bacterium
GACCTGCTTCCCAGGTTCATCCGCATGGGTATAGTATCGGATTGTGAAGAACATCCCCATGGCACGGAAATCAATTATTGCAAAAGGGATAAAAACGAGCTATAATAGAGGAATGAGAAAGCAGAAAATAGTCGAATATTTCGAGGAAGTAGAAGCGAGCCGGGAATATAGCGGGTATTTTTGCAGTATTCCGGAAGCGATTAGTATAGTGGTTCTGGGAAGTATGTGCGGACTGCGGAATATAAGCCAAATACACCAGTGGGCGGAGAGTGACAAAGTCAGCGAATTTTTGAAGGAAGAATTCGGAATTGAGCACATTCCGTGCTATTATTGGCTGCTTAGTCTGTTAAAACTGATTAAACCGGAATCACTGAACAAGTGCCTGATGAAATGGGCAGAAAGCATACTGCCAAAGGAGCGAAAGGGACTCACTATATCTTTGGACGGGAAAACGGTACGCTCAACCTGTAAAATGAAGAGCTATGACAGCCCTCTGCACATCATCAGCGCCCAGATATCAGAATTGGGAATCACATTTGCATCCAAAAGCGTGGAAGGGAAAAGCAATGAGATCCCAGCAGTCCAGCAGCTGATCGGTGAATTGTCCATTCAGGAATGCATGGTGGTGGCGGATGCGCTGAACTGCCAAAGAGAAACGGCAGAAACAATCGTCGGGGGCAAGGGCGATTATCTTCTGGACGCAAAAGGGAACCAGCCTGTTTTGGAAAGGGAGATCAGGGAATATGTTCAGGATGAGAGCCTGAGAAAAACGATGGATCGCAAATCCGTCACAGAAAAAAGCCGGGATAGGATTGAAACGCGGACTGCATATACCACAACAGATGTGGGCTGGCTTTTGGGGAAAGAAAAGTGGAAGAATCTAAATTGTATCGGTGCAATTAAGACGGAATTTGAAAAAGACGGAAGAAAAACAGAAGAATGGCACTATTATATCTCCAGCCGAAAACTGTCAGCGGCGGAGCTGCTTCATCATGCCCGGATGGAATGGGCCGTGGAATCCATGCACTGGATTCTTGATGTCCATTTTTCGGAAGACTTCTGCCGTATCGTAAATCGTACCATCCAACAGAACCTGAATATGCTCAGAAAGTTTGCTTTGAGCTTGATGAAGCAATTCAAAACCGCTTCTAATTCTAAACGTCCCCTTTCCCAAATTATGTTTAACTGCCTCCTTGATCCCTCTGTTATTTCTCATATCCTTGAAAATTGATTTCCCTGCCTTGGGTGTCAATGGCATACTCGCCAGCGGCCCTGGCCTGCCGGACGCGGTAGGCCAGCAGCTCCGCCATGGCCCGTTCCTCCCGCCAATCCTCCAGCAGTTCCCAGAGGCGGCGGAGCAGCGTCACCACCCAGGACAGGGCAGTGAGGCCGATCAGGGCGAAAAAGATGCCGTCCGCCAAAGCTGCGTGGGCCTGATACCAGCCGTGGAACGCGGTGAGCATCAGGACTGCGTAGAGCATGGGGACACCCAGCCGGAGCTTCAGGGCCAGACGGAACAGGATGGGCAGCAACATCAAACCAAATCCAAATATAAACAGCGTCATGTGACAGACCTCCCTTTTTCTGGTTTGTCGCATCTTACCATAGGCAGGCGGGCCTTGCAACGGTCTGTCTGCCGATTCTTTCATTCTGGAGGTGATCACCCATAGAAGTCCGCATCAACAAAGAAGTCCGGGACTACCAGGAGAGCCTGTTCTTCGGGCTGTCCCTGCGGCAGTTCCTGTTCGCCCTGCTGGCCGTGCTGGTGGCGGTGGGGCTGTATTTCGGCCTGCGCA
The DNA here is from genome assembly GCA_910579325.1 of uncultured Lachnospiraceae bacterium. GTDB lineage: Bacteria > Bacillota > Clostridia > Lachnospirales > Lachnospiraceae > Paralachnospira_A. Next base: position 1,797 of record CAJTTU010000209.1, read on the forward strand.
ATGTGGTGGGCAGCGGGGAGATCGGCTGGATCTGCGTCCTGGCCGCCTTCCCCTTCGCCCTCTGTGGCTTTTTCACTTACAACGGCATGACCTTTGAGAAATTTCTCCTCGCCGTCATCCGCTCGGAGTTGCTGTACCCCAGAAAGCTGGTGTTCCGGGCGGAGAATCTGTACGCCCAGGCGATGGAGCATTCCACAGTAAAGGAGGCATTACGGCTTGATTAAAACCTTACAAAATACGCTGAAGCAGGATCGGGAGGGCTTTGTCCTTCCCAAGTCCGTGCAG
>CAJTTU010000210.1 GCA_910579325.1 uncultured Lachnospiraceae bacterium
TGATTGAACCCCGCACTCCGAAGCAGGATCGCTTTGACCTGCATCTCATAAAGCTGCTCGATCATCTCTGCGTCCGCATAATCATTCACAAAGATACAGACGGCATCATACCCCCGCGCCAGCGAGACTGTCTCCTTCTGAAAAGGGGACTCGAAGAAATGGATATCGAATCCATACTCCCTGCCCATAGGTTCAAACCATATCTTATCATATGGCTTCGTACTGAAAAATGCTATTTTCATGCCAATTGCCTCCTCTTATCATTCCTGTTGTTCTATTATCTCCGGTTTTTCCCATACCATCCGGAACGAAATAGCAAACGTCAGAAGATCTGTCGTTTACCATAGTATAATTAAAAGTTTCCCAATCTGTCGGACTATAGACTTCCGGCAGACTGGCTTGCATCTTTCCTCGGCCGTCCCCGTGGACGTTTTGGTTTAGGATTGGGATCTTTGGGCTTCGGTTTTCGCCCCCGTTTTTTCGGCTCTGGTTTCGGCGCCGGCTCTGACAGCCCGAGTGCTTCCAGCTCTTCAAATACGCACTGCAGGGTATGTACCCAGCAGCCATCATCTGACTTTGGGACAGCTGGTGCATCTGTCCTCCGCCACGCTGAGGACAGGTCGTCCATAAGGTCGCCATAAGTCATTTTGTCAAGCAGTCCGGACTGCCTTGCTTTACGGACAATGCGGCAGGTGGCCACGGTGGATATGAAGTTTACGAACTCAGCCCCGATTACCGAAAAATCTCCCTGGACGCCCGTCTGGTCGAGGCACTCATCGCTTTTGTACTGGTTAAACACCAGATCCAGGAGCCATCTGTCATCATAGCACAGATACGCGGTCCTGGGGTCGAGGTCCTGATCCGACTCGAACACGATCACGCCGGACACAGCCCTCTGCTTATCGTACTTTTGCGTATCAAAAGCTTTGCCTTCCGCCTTTGCGAGGAACGCAGCTTCTTCCTGCGCCGCCTTTTTTGCATCCTTGAAAGCATACAGATAGCGGCCGCCTTTGATCTGTTTCTTCTTATAAAGGACATGGGCGCCTATCCCGTTCAGCACGCCCTCGAAAGAGAGCATCCCGTTGTCGGATATCCGTGCGTCGTTCCTTTTGATGGGCGTCAGGAAATGCAGGTCAGGCCTCTTTTCCAGCTCTTCCTTGATCTTACTGGGAGGAAAGCCCTTGTCCGCAACGATGATCCCTTTCCTGATGTCATTGTCCCGGATGAAGGCAGGGTAGGAGCTTGCGTCGATGCTGTTTCCGGGAAAGACCTCGGCGCACACCGGCTCCATGAGCTCTATGTCATAGGCGTACAGGACGGAGACCTCGCTGCACCCCCGTGTCCTTGCCTTGTATGAAAACGCCGAAAGGTCATTCACGCTGCTGGTGTCCTGCTTTAAGGTGCCATCAATGGCTATATGGTGGTCTGCTGCCACCTGTGAAAGCCGCAGCTGGTAGAAGCGCTTGCGCCGCCTGCCGTCCTGTCCAATCTTCTGCAGAAGATCCGTAATGGAATTTTTGGAAAGGGCAGCGCCCGGGTAGTCCCTGCAGACGAATGTGCGCCTGTAATGGGTGGACATCCTGTTTGCGGTGATCCGGGGCTTCACCACCTTCAGGGTTGCCATGGACATGATGGCATACGCCTCACCCGAATCAAAGACATCAAGGAGATTCGAAAACAGGTCTCCAGTGACGGCCTTTACAAGCGCGGATGCCCCATAGGAAAGCATATCTGCGTCTTCCGATGCCATTGGGCTGCTGACCGGCACATAGCGGTGGTTGATGATATGGCCGATGACCCTGCCGTTGCGCGGCTGAGGGTTGCCGCCGGGCACGTATTTTGACGAAGCCCTCTGCCTTACGGCAAACCGTTTCGGGCCATCCCTGCCGCTGTCATCCACGATGGTGTTCACGGGTCTTGGGACGGCACGGATATCTTGTGGAACTGCCATAAAAATCACTCCTTTATATAGTCCTATTATACAATATCAAGACTATATATACAAGGATTTTAGGGTATATTTTGCAAAGAACTCAGGCCAAAAGCCAGGGGAATCCCCCTTAAAATCCCCTCT
>CAJTTU010000211.1:0-1604 GCA_910579325.1 uncultured Lachnospiraceae bacterium
AGGGAGAATACACTAAGGACGAATGGGGAAAAACTTTAGCCATTTCGGTGATATTCTGAGATTGATTTATAGTCGTTTCGTGCAATTTATGGGAGTTTTGTGCAATAGCGTTTGATATGATGCCCTATAATCCGATATAATTTATGACGGAAAGTGGGGAAAATATGGATGAAGATAGCGGTCTGCGATGACAGCAGGGAGGACAGGAACGCGCTGCGGGCGCTGCTGGAAGCCTGCGGGCATGATTTTGAAATAAGGGAATATGGCTCCGGCGCGGAGCTTTATGCGGATATGAGGTATGTACGGGAATGCGGCATCGTGTTCCTGGACATCAACATGGAGGGCATGGACGGGCTGGAGGCGGCGGGGAAGATCAAGGCGGAATGCCCGAAGGTACATATCGTGCTGGTGACCGCCTATGTGAACTATGCGCTGGACGGGTACAAGGTGAAGGCCAGCCGATTCCTGTTAAAGGATGACCTGGAACAGACTCTGCAGGAGTGCGTGGAGGACATCCTGCGGGAGGAACGGGTGGTGGAGTTCGGCTTTGTGGAGGGGAATGTGCGCCTGCGGGTGGACGACATCATCTATATTGAGACGAGCAGGCACAAGAACGTGTTCTACACGGCGGGGGAGACGTACAGCATCTATAAGAAGATGGATGAGCTGGAGACGGAACTGGCGGGGATGGGCTTCGTGCGGATACACCAGAGCTTCCTCATCAACATGAGGTACATTGGGAAACTCAGCAGCTATGTCATGGTGCTGACCACGGGGAAGGAGATATCCGTCCCGAAGTCCAGGTACCCGGAAGTGAAGCGGCAGTATACATTGTTTAAGGGGGCGGAGTGATCATGGGGATGTGGATACTTTCTTTCTGTATCATGGCGGTAGAGGCATGGGGGAGCATATATTTCTTTGATACCTTTTTGAAGAAAACGGATGTGGGGCGGCTGGGAAAGTGCAGATATGTTGTTTTGTATTTTGCTGACATGGTAGTGGCGCTATTAGGAGGATATTTTGATTTAATGGGAATCAAGGTCATGCTGGTAATCCTTGTTTCCATCACATTCTGCACAGTGTTTTACGAAGCGGGCTGGAAACAGCGTATCTTCTTTTCCGGACTGAATTATGCGCTGCTGTTTCTGACAGACCTTTTTTTCCTGCAGATAGAAAATATGTCCATTTCCCAAAACGTGGTGCTTGCTTTTCTGCTCCTGCCCTCAAAAATGATCTGGCTCTGTCTGGTGTTCATAGTTCGGAAAATATGGAAAGGGAAGAACAAAAACGGGGAGCTTTCCCATAAAGAGTGGCTGAAATTTTCCATGATTCCGCTGCTCACTGTGGCATCCATGCTGCTTATGTTCTTCTGTAGCAGTACGGAAACAAAAGTGCAGACAGCATATCTCTTTTTATCCGCGGGGTTGATATTCATCAACATCCTTGTCATAGAGCTGATGCAGGGTATCCTTGAAAAAGAGGAACTGTTCCGGGAAAGCGCGTTGGCAGGCCAGAAGAAGGAGAGCCAGCTTGCCCATTACCGGGATATGCAGGCGGTCTATGAGCGGCAGGGGAGGAAGATGCACGATTACAAGAACCAGATC
>CAJTTU010000211.1:1697-1991 GCA_910579325.1 uncultured Lachnospiraceae bacterium
TGGGCGGTCTGCGGCTGAATGAGGAGGAAACGGTGATCCTGCTCTCCAACCTGCTGGACAACGCCATCCACGAATGCGTGAAGGTGGCGCGGCGGGGGAGGAATGTCGTCATCCATGTCAAGCTGGTGCAGGAGGGCGGGAAGCTGATCTTCTCCGTAAGAAACCCCGTGGTGGAAAAGGTGCAGGTCACGGAAGGCACCGGCCTGTCGAATGTGAAGGCGGTGGCAGATAAATATGGGGGCGATTTTGCCGTTTCCTGCGATGCGGAAAAGTTCCAGGCGGTGGTGATGTTAT
>CAJTTU010000212.1 GCA_910579325.1 uncultured Lachnospiraceae bacterium
CAGGTTGACAAATACCCCGAAATGTGCGGCAGTTTTCGCTGATAATGCCAGCGAAAACGGCCCTTTGTTTTATAAGTAACTGTCCAATTTCACTGATAAAACAAAGGAGGTCACATTTATGTTCAAACCCGAATCATGGCAGAGCCATGACGAGTACAGAACCATCGTCGCTACGATTGGCCACAGGCTTTCCCGCAATAACCCAAAATATTCCTTTAACGAATATGATGAGGAACGGCAGAAACTCTTAAACCTCAACCTTGACCCGCTTCTGGATTATATCCCCGCTTTTTATTCCAAAGGGGGACGCCCAGCAGCGCACCAGGCGCAGATCCTGCGCTCCCTGATACTTTTCGTCCTGCTTTTTAATAAAACCAAAGCACGCACAAGCCTTACTTTATGGGTGCGGGAAGTCCTTCCCAATTCCATTTCCCTGGCTGTCCTTATTGGCTGCGCCTCTCTGGAAGAACTGCCGCCCCTCGGCTCTTATTATGACTTTATGAACCGATTCTGGACAGACCCAGGGAACCGCTATTCCCGCACGGCGCTTCTTCCGGCAGACAAAAACGGTAAAAAACCAAAAAAACTAATTGGAGCCGATGGAAAACTGGCAGAGCCGGAAGTCTCCTGCACAATCACTGCCAAAGATACCGTAAATGATATCCTGAACGGAAAGCCTGCCGCTGACAATCCGGAAGCCGCTCTCCAGAAAATCTTTTCCATCCTTGCCGTACTTCCGTCTATCCGCCTTGGGCTGATTGACACGCAAAACCTTACCCTCTCCGGCGACGGCACCGCTGTGGTTTCCCATTCCTCCCCTTACGGCCGGCATCTTTCCTCCTGCGGGAAAGACTGCCCCTACCGGGACAGCTGCGGCCGCCATTATTCTGACCCGGATGCCACATGGGGATGGGACAGCGATAATAAAACATGGTACTTCGGGCATACGCTTTACATGCTGTGCGCCAGGAACAATACGCTGAAAGTTGAACTTCCGCTGTTGATGAAATTCACTGACGCACGCCGCCATGACAGCAAAAACTTCCTCTATTCCATGGATGATTTTGGGCGCAATGCCTTTGGTATTTCACCGAAGAATGTCTGCCTTGACTCCGCACATGACAACCTCCCGACCTATGAACTGCTGGAACACTGGGATATCAATGCCCTCATTGATATCAACGGACGGGCAAAATCTTCTGAAAATGCCCCGGCCGGCATCACCTTCGATAAATCCGGCCACCCCATATGCCCTGCCGGGCATGAAATGTGCCCATGGGGAAATGATCCCATAAAGGATGCGCACAAATACCGCTGCCCCCTCCGATGCGGACGTATCAGTTCCTGCGCGAACGAAGCGGCATGTTCCCCAGGCTTTTACGGGCGCACTGTCTACGTGAAAAACCATGCAGACCTGCGTTTTCATCCCCGCATCCCGAGGGATTCCGAAGAATACAGGCGGATATACAGCGAGCGTACCGCATGTGAGCGCATCAATGACCGTGTTCTGAATGATTACTGCCTGCAGAATTTAAAAATACGCGGCAAGAATCACTTTTCCTTTTGGAGTATGCTCATCGGCATATGCATACATCTTGACGCCAGATATAAGGTCGCCCGCCTGTATGCCGCTTAATTTATAAATGAAACAAAATATGAGGTTTCCCGTCTGTAAAAAACTCTTTTTTGCGGGCTTAATTGTCATGTCCTTTTTTCTAACCACTGTCTGAAAACCACTCAGAAATAAGCATTTTTTATTCCTCCCCGTCACTCCCATTCATATAACATAATTCTTTTCTGTTTCTTCATGGACTTTCCGAGACTACACCTATTAGAAACAACTATTCTCGTATTCCCGAGTGTTGGACAAGATTCCCCTGATGCTTTGGTCGGATTATTATGAAACGATTATT
>CAJTTU010000213.1 GCA_910579325.1 uncultured Lachnospiraceae bacterium
GCCAAAATTTCAGTAAAATTTCCCTGTTATTTATATAACGGTTAAAACGACAAAGACAAAATCCCGGGTATCTTGTCTGTTCTGTTTTACCTGAAAACAGTCATTTTCTTTAAAATTGCTGAAAAATTTCCGCTCTATTTACAAAAAAAACGAATTGTGGTATACCTGCATTGTGAGCGGAAAAAAGAAAAAGAGTGAGATAGTTTGAAAGGAGTGACAGACTATGAAGGTATTTAACATTACGGATATTGACGGATTTTTCAAGGTGATCGACAAGTGTGAGGGCAGGGTGGATCTGGTAACTGGCGAGGGAGACAGACTGAATCTGAAATCAAAGCTGTCTCAGTACGTAGCGCTGGCCAAGGTATTTTCCGACGGCGTGATCGAGGAGCTGGAGCTGGTGGCCCATGAGCCGAAGGATGTGGAGCGGCTGGTTTCCTTTATGTACAATGGTAAATAGAGAGGAAGTAATCTGAATATAAGTCAATGAAAAAGTGAGAGGATTTCCGGAGAGACGGAGGTCCTCTCATTTTTTACGAAGTTATGAAATGTTTGTCATATTTTTTCTCTTTTGCGACTATATCAATAGAGCGTTTTTTGATAAAATATTTTGAAGGTATATTCCGTTGGAGGGAGGGAAATTGGCGTATGGAGGATCATGCGATTATAGCACTCTATCATAGCCGGAACCAGCAGGCGATTGCCGAATCTGATAAGAAATACGGCGGGCTGTGCCGTTCTATCGCGATGCGGCTTTTGGGGCTTTGGGAGGATGCTGAGGAGTGTGTCAACGATACCTGGCATGCCGCCTGGAATAAGATGCCTCCTGACAGTCCTCAGGCGTTGGGCGCGTTTCTGGGACGGATGCGGAAGAGCCTGCGGGCTTTTCTGGAAGCGGAAGGAGTGGGGCAATGAATGCACAGGATATTTTTGACAGCATCACAGACATTCGGGATGACCTGATCGATGAAGCGAAGGACGTTCCGAAAAAAAAGAAAATACGGTGGAAAAAGAGATGGATGGGCGCGGCAGCGGTAGTACTGGCCGCAGCGATTATCGGAAACTTTTTCCTGCGCCCTGGCAGCGGACAGGCAGGCTATGCGATTGCGGAGGCCGCCTACCCGGACATGGCGCCTTACCCTGATGAGAAGGCATATTTGAAGCCTAACGGGGAAATGGATGATAAGTTTTACGACGTCCATGATGCCTGGTGGGAGGGTGTGAAGGCGCAGCGGCGGGAGCTGGGGGATACCACTGCCCTGCAAACCTTTTTTGTCAGAAGCGCCGGAACCTTTTTATCGGATACCGGTGGGGAAAACCGGGTTTATTCTCCGCTGAATGTCTATATGGCTCTTTCCATGCTGGCTCAGCTTACGGAAGGGGAGAGCCGGGGGCAGATTCTTACCCTTCTGGGAAGCGGGGATATGGATACTCTGCGGCGGCAGGCCAGCGATGTGTGGAATGCCAATTACCGGGATGACGGGGCGCTTACCTCGATTCTGGCCAGTTCGCTGTGGCTCAATCAGGATGTGAAATTTAATCAAGATACTATGGATATTCTGGCGGAGGACTTTTATGCTTCCTCTTACCGGGGAGAGCCGGGTACCGAGGAGTTTGACAAGGCGCTGCAAAGCTGGCTCAATGAACAGACAGGAGGGCTTTTGGAGGAGCAGGCCGGGAACATAGAGCTGGACAGCGAGACGATCCTGGCACAGGCGTCTACCGTCTATTTCAGAGCTAGGTGGGGAAACGAGTTCTTTAAAGAAAATACCATACCCCAGACTTTTCACGCCCCTGACGGTGATATGGAAACTGATTTTATGCGCCAGGAATGGGAGCAGATCTATTATTGGG
>CAJTTU010000214.1 GCA_910579325.1 uncultured Lachnospiraceae bacterium
TCGAGGAAGCTGCGCTGAAAAAGGAGACGGACCGTCTGAGCCGGGAGCGGCTGGAAAACCTGCAGAAGGAGCTGGCGGAGCAGCGGGAAGAATTTTCCTCCATGAAGGCCCAGTGGGACAATGAAAAGAAGTCGGTGGATAAGCTGGTGAAGCTTCGGGAGGAGATCGACGCAGTCAACAGCCAGATCCAGGAGGCACAGCAGAATTATGACCTGAACAAGGCGGCGGAGCTGATGTACGGCAGGCTGCCCCAGCTGGAGCAGCAGCTGGAAACAGAGGAAAACCAGATTAAAAATAAGGATATGACGCTGGTTCATGAGAGCGTTACCGACGATGAGATTTCCAGAATTGTCTCCCGCTGGACCGGTATTCCGGTGGCGAAGCTGACGGAGAGCGAGCGGAACAAGACGCTGCATCTGGATGAGGAGCTGCACAAGCGGGTGATCGGACAGGACGAAGGGGTGGAGAAGGTGACGGAGGCCATTATCCGTTCCAAGGCAGGGATTAAAGATCCCGGCAAGCCCATCGGTTCCTTCCTGTTTTTAGGGCCTACCGGCGTGGGCAAGACAGAGCTGGCCAAGGCGCTGGCCCAGAGCCTGTTCGACGACGAGTCCAACATGGTCCGGATCGACATGAGCGAATATATGGAGAAGCATTCCGTATCCCGCCTGATCGGGGCGCCTCCGGGATATGTGGGCTATGACGAGGGCGGCCAGCTGACGGAGGCGGTGCGCAGAAAGCCCTATTCGGTGGTGCTGTTCGACGAGGTGGAGAAAGCCCATCCCGATGTGTTCAACGTGCTGCTACAGGTGCTGGACGACGGCCGGATCACCGATTCCCAGGGCAGGACCGTGGACTTTAAGAACACGATTCTGATTATGACTTCCAATATCGGCTCCGCTTACCTTCTGGAAGGCATCGACGGGGAAGGAAATATCAAGCCGGAGGCCCAGTCCATGGTGACTCAGGAACTTAGGGCGCATTTCCGTCCCGAGTTTTTGAACCGGCTTGACGAGACGATTATGTTTAAGCCATTGACGAAGGACAATATCGCCGGTATCATCGACCTGATGGTGGCGGATGTGAACAAGCGGCTGGAGGAAAAGGAACTGACGATTCAGTTGACAGAGGCCGCGAAGCAGTTTGTGGTGGATCACGGCTACGATCCGGTCTACGGCGCAAGGCCGCTGAAACGGTTTTTGCAGAAACATGTGGAGACGCTGGCGGCCCGGCTGATCTTAAGCGGCAATGTGGGCGCCGGGGATACGATCTGGCTGGATGTGGAAGGGGAAGGGCTGGTGGCCCGGAACGGGAACTAAAAGCATGATTCTGAATAAGGATTCTCTGGCGGATATCCGGAATGATAAAAAGGGCCGGTCAGGGAAGACTGAGAGGAAAACAGAATAAAGGGTTGACAAAGAAAACCGGTTCCTGCTTAGAGGAACCGGTTTTCTTCCGTGGAATACCGATAGTCCAGCTTTGCCAGCTTTTCGGTCAGCTCTTTTTCATCGATTTCCAGGTCGCGGCACATAGCTTCCAGGGAAGGATAAATATCCCGGAGCTTTGTGTTGACTGCGCTGAGGAGCATTACCGGGTCCTTTGGTAAGGCTTCCATAAATCAATCACCTCCTGCTTTTATTGCGTGTTTTTCATATATACGATGTATTCGGACGGATTTTAGGTTTTTTATCTGCGGATATTTTATCATACTTCCACCTTGTTTTATAGCCTTTATAATGGTAAAATATATTTCAAACAGAGACGATAACCCCTGGAGGACATTTATGGAAGAAAAATTGAATGAGATTATGGATTGGCCGGAGATAGAAGGTGTGGTGTGC
>CAJTTU010000215.1 GCA_910579325.1 uncultured Lachnospiraceae bacterium
GGCAAAGAGTGCAGAAAATCCAGCCTGTATACATTTTCTTCCCCTGCGGCGCGGACCGGAAAAAGGCGCTTATGCTGGTTCGGAAGGTCTTAATGTTCCGCTGCCGCCTTATCTCCTGGCTGGAGCAGGATTTCAACAACCACGCGATTCCCGCCTTGATTCAGCAGCGGTATTGGGCCGAAACGCTGGCGGCCGAAAAGGTGGGGGATCATGCCGAGCAGGATTTCGTCGAATGTACGCGCCGCGTGCTCAGTGAGGAAAACTGTGATTTCGGATTTACCAGCGAGATGGTGGATGAGAGCGGACAGGAGCAAACCCTGTGGGAGCCGGTGGAAGACGGCGGCATCCCGAGTGGCCTGCCTGAGGAAAAACTGGCTGGCTTAAGGCATTGGTATCTGATGCGGGCCTATGTGAATCTAAGGATTTCCCGCCTGTACAGAACCCATGCCCAGGAACGCAGCCATTTGGGAAATCCTTTCACTCCGGAGGAAACCGCCCGCCGGATGGAACAGTATTATAAGCAGCGCCTTCAGAAGGTAGGAATGGACCCCGCCTACAGCCTGCGGAATATATTCTTCCCGCAAATCGAGAGCGGGAGCACCCGGCGGGGCTATCTAGAGCAAATCATGAAGGTAGTCGCGTTCAAGGTGGACGGTAAAGCGGATTTCTGCAAGGGGGGCAGCATGGAAAGCCGGCAGAACGTGTTGGAGGAAACATGGAGGGGCTACCGTTTCGTACAGTTCCAGAAAGACGGGACACACTATATGTACCGCTCGGAATATCTGGCCGTCATTTTCCTGGACTGCTGTGTCAGCGCGCTGAAAGCGGGAGAGGCATGGAAAAACTATTCCTCAGGATACGAGGTATTTTTGAACCTTTGCGACAAACCGGCAGAGCAAAAGTGTGAGATACGCATATCGCGGGAGTCCGGAGAGGGGGATTTCGACTACCTCGTGATAGAGAATGACGTGTACCCTTCTGACGGCCATTCGCATAAGAGTGGCCCCGGTATGTCGCAGACGGCCACACGCTGGTATATCGAAACGCTGTGGGAGTTCGTTTCTGACGGGAACGCGGCCTACCCAAAGGTGATTATACCGCCGGACAGCGGCGGCAAACTCTACCAAATCAAGTTGCCCATTTTAAAAAAGAACGAGGGAGGCTCGGTATCGATATGAAACGAAGTATTTTTGTGATCGATGATAAGCTTAATGATGTGCGCGGCATCTTATTTTCTCTGCAGGCCATTCTTCGCAAAATGTGCGGAACCGATACGAAAGCCCTATCTGAAATAAGCATCGTCTTCTGCCACATCTGCTGGAAAAACAGCGCGGATACGTATCAGAATCATAAATCTTTTTTTGACCAGGAGCTTAACGGTGTACTTGCGTATATAGGGAAGCTGGAGCTGCCGGTGGTAAAAACCATTCAATATCTTCCCATCGAATTAGACGCGGAGAAATACAAACACAACCCTCCTCTTGCTGAATTTGCGGATCATGTTATCGATGCACAGAGGGAGTTCATTAGAACATCCTACGGAAATGATATCTCCACCGCCTTTCCAAATACAGATGAAGGCGTGTTTCCCTATGCCGTTTTGTTGGATATTGTCCTTAATCTAAACGAAGACTGCGAACGCATCTTGAATAAAGAGAAGGTTTTATCCAACGAGCTCTATAACCGTTTCCCCGACACCCACCGGATTGTCTTCACCACTTATGACGAAGGCGGGATCACGGGAAACTGGATGAAGCTCTCAAACGTGGCCGACAAACCGATCCAACGGCAGCTTATCTCAAGAGCGCGGGGTATCTATTTGCCTT
>CAJTTU010000216.1 GCA_910579325.1 uncultured Lachnospiraceae bacterium
AAGCCGTACCGAGAAGTGAGGCAGCAGCTTTATATAATGCGTCAACAGCCTCTTGGGGAAGCTTTGAAATAAGGTCGGCAAGTTTGATACGGTTATCGTCATCCATAAAAGTCATCCTCCTTTTTGATGACTTTATAGTAACAAATTTAATGTCCCATAATCTGGACTTTAATTTCCCATCACCCCATTTCCTGACTAACACCTTCGTTAAAGGAAGCTTCTTCTGCACTTTCCTCCAATTCCTCATTTTTCAAAATGGAATACATACGTTGAATGGTACTAGTACTCCATCCGGTTAGCAACAATACTTTACTGGGCTAGAAAAATTTGCTATACTCCATTAAAAACGGTATTGGAGGACACAGATATGTCACGCTGACAAACGATGAAATACAGGAGCTGAAAGCATTAATACAAAAAGGCGGGAAGGGTTACCGCATAAAACACGCCCAGATACTGCTGAAGCTGGATCAGAAGCCTGAAAACAAAACATGGACATATGACCGCATCAAAGACGCATATGGGGCTTCCCGTACCACCATTGCAGGCATTGCACAGCGGTTCGTCATGGAGGGGATGGAGGCAGCCCTTGGGCGGAAAGTGCAGGAAAACCGCCGGCGCAAGGTGACCGGCGACGTGGAAGCCAGGATATGCGCCATAGCCTGTTCGCAGCCGCCGCAGGGAGCCTCGCGCTGGACCATGCAGGCAATCGCAGATGAGCTGATCCGCCTGGAAGTGGTCGATTACATTACGGACACCACCGTCTGCGAGGTTATGAAAAAAACGAAATCAAGCCGTGGCTTGTAAAGGAATGGTGCATTCCGCAGGCAGATGCTGAATTCGTAGCGAGGATGGAGGATGTGCTGGAGGTATACCAGCGCCCCTATGATCCCCTCCGTCCTGTTATATGCATAGATGAAACGAACAAGCAGCTTATAAAGGAAACCCGTGTCCCCTGTGGACCGGGGCAGCCTGAGAAAGTAGATTCCGTGTATGTGCGTAATGGCGTTGCAGATGTCTTCATGATTTCCGAGCCTCTGGCAGGCAGGAGGGAAACGGTTGTGACACAGAGCCGCACGGCGCTGGATTTTGCAGAAATCCTCCGGTATACATCCGACACCCTGTACCCACGGGCAGAAAAAATAGTCCTTGTTACCGATAATCTGAATACCCATTCCCCGGCTTCCTTATATAAGTGCTTCCGGCCGGAAGAAGCCCGCAGGCTGGCAGAACGCTTTGAATGGCATTACACGCCAAAACACGGGAGCTGGCTGGACATGGCAGAGATTGAAATCGGTATCATGAGCCGCCAGGCATTAGGAAAGCCGTGCCCGGATTTAGAAAGCTTCAGGCAACAGGTTCGGATATGGACGGTTAAGCGTAATGCAGAGAGTGTAAAAATCAAGTGGCAGTTTAAGACACAGGACGCACGAACTAAGTTGGCCAAGCTGTATCCGGTTATAGTTTGAGAACTGGCCGGATGGAGTACTACATTATGTGGGAAGTCCATTTTAAGCAATATAGCAAAAGCAAAGAAAAGAGGATATTTTATCGAACTGCATTATATCGGGGTTGAGAATGCAGATATTGCAAAAGAAAGAGTAGCTATGCGTATAAAACAGGGCGGTCATGGTATTGCAGGGCAGGATATAGAAAAAAGATTTTTTGAGACATTTGATAATTTGAAAAAGGCTTTGCCGGAAAGCAATCTGGCAG
>CAJTTU010000217.1 GCA_910579325.1 uncultured Lachnospiraceae bacterium
ACCAGCCCTCATTCGCAGCGTTCGTTTTACGCAGGTTGAACCCTTTGGCGTTCGTGTGAAATTCCCAGTAGATTGAACAGGCAATGAGAAAACTGGTAACGACCCTTGCCAATACATTCCAAAGGAGTATTTTCATGAACGCAGTTGGTATTGATGTCTCTAAAGGTAAAAGCACTGTCACTATCCGCAGACCGGGAAACGAGGTGCTTCTGCCTCCCTGTGATTTTCCACACACACAATCCTGCATTAACGGGCTGATCGAGCAGATCAAAAGCCTTGACGGCGAAACAAAGGTCTGCATGGAACATACCGGAAGATATTACGAGCCGGTTGCCTCATGGCTCTCTGATGCCGGTATTTTTGTCAGTACGGTTAATCCCATCCTTATTAAGGAATTTGGCGATGATTCCCTGCGCACGCCTAAAACCGATAAGGCCGATGCAAAGAAAATCGCCCGGTATACACTTGACCGCTGGGCAAATTTGAAGCAATATAACCATATGGATGAAATTCGCAACCAGCTTAAAACCATGAACCGGCAGTTCGGCTTCTACATGGACCATAAGACCGCAATGAAAAACAACCTCATTGCACTCCTTGACCAGGCCTATCCCGGCGCCAATGACTTCTTTGACAGCCCTACCCGCAGTGACGGCAGCCAGAAATGGGTGGATTTTGTCCACACCTACTGGCATGTGGACTGTGTCCGGGGACGGTCGCCTGAAGCCTTTGCACAACATTACCAGGACTGGTGCAGGCGGAAAGGTTATAATTTCAGCGCCAGCAAGGCGGAGGCAATATACAGCAGATCTTCTGACCTGATCGCTGTGTTCCCGAAGGATAACACTACAAAAATGCTGATCCGGCAGGCAGTGGCAATGCTCAATGCCACATCCGCAACCGTGGAATCCCTCCGCCAGAAGATGGATGAGACCGCTTCCGCCCTCCCGGAATACCCTGTTGTCATGGCAATGCACGGCGTCGGCCCCACTCTCGGCCCACAGCTTATGGCTGAGATCGGTGACGTTACACGTTTTACGCACCGCGAGGCGCTGACTGCTTTCGCCGGTGTTGACCCCGGTTCCAGACAGTCCGGGAAACATGAGCAGAAAAGTGTACGCACTTCAAAGAAAGGGTCTCCGAACCTGCGGAAGACACTCTTCCAGATCATGGCCGGGCTTATCAAACGTTCCCCTGCTGATGACCCTGTTTATGCATTCATGGATAAAAAACGGGCACAGGGTAAACCTTATTACGTTTACATGACCGCCGGCGCAAATAAGTTTCTCCGCATTTATTATGGGCGCGTAAAGGAATACCTTTCTACGGACACAGAAGCTGACAACGCCTAAAATAATGATATATCCCTCTTACCAGACCAGCGTTCTGCGGTGGTCTTTTTAGGATACGTATTATTATCCCATTCGAAATTTTTAAAGTTTATCATTTTGGGGCTTGACTTTTTATTTGCAGACTGATTCGATAAATGTATGCCGCATTTTCCGCCGCTGTCTTGCAGCTGTCTATCAAATATTTGGTGCTATTGCCTATCCGAAAAATGCAGGAACGGCTTGTGACAAGCTGCGCTCCCGACAACGCTCGCAGTACAAGCATCTGGTACAGAAGAATGAACCAGACCGCGCCCTCCTTCACAACGCGCGACAGAAGAA
>CAJTTU010000218.1 GCA_910579325.1 uncultured Lachnospiraceae bacterium
AACCTCTTGGGTACTTCTCCAGGTAAGTTGACTTATCACTGTCTATTCAATTAATTGTGGAGACAATCCCTTATCTCCTAACGGAGAGAGTGGGATTCGAACCCACGCGCCCTTGCGGACAAACGGTTTTCAAGACCGCCTCGTTATGACCACTTCGATATCTCTCCAAGAGTAAATAATAAAGTAACTGTCGAAGCCATTCTTTTCATTCCGTTTTCCCAACGGCAAGAAATATAATATCAAATAAAACGTAAGCTGTCAACATCTTTTTTGAGAAATTTGTAAATTTATACCTTATCTTATCCTTACGTATCGCAAACCGGGCTTGTAATGCCGTATTAATCGGGTTCCGGCATCTTCCTGCATAACGCAGGCTGTACTCATGCTATTGCGTTAATCTGTATTGGGATGTGTAACATCCAGCCCTTTCTGATAAACTTTTTAACAGCCGGACTGGCCCTACCGTTAAAAAGGATGGCCGCAGCCATCCTTTTTTAGATTCAACTTTAACATAGAATTACTTATTGCAAACGGCATCGCTTAGAAAGCGTTCTTATTTTACTCCTTAACAGCTCCGATATTAACACCCTTCACAAAATACTTCTGCAGGAAGGGATACAGTATCATGAAAGGAAGAATCGCCGCAATAATACCCGCATTATACAGCGTGGTCTGCGATACCGCATAGGCCGTGGGCGGCGTGTCACCGTCCATGATCATGACGCGCAGCTTATACTGGAAGTTCACGAATTCAGGGGAAGTAATATAAATCTGAACCGTGGAGTAATCGTTCCAGACACCTACGGCGAACATCAGGCCGATGGATGCCAGAGCCGCCTTGGAAAGGGGAAGCACAATCCTGACGAAAATCCCCATAGGGCTGCAGCCGTCAATTCTGGCCGCCTCATATAGGCTGGAAGGAATACCTTCAAAGAAGTTTCTCATCAATACGATATTATATACATTGATGCCATGCTTGAACACCAGAATCCACATATTGTCGATCAGACCCAGACGTCTCATCACCAAGTACTCGGGAATCATACCGCCGGAAAAGATCATGGTGACCAGCAGGAAATATGCCAGAAAATTACGCCCGGGCATATCGAACTGAATCAGCACATATCCACCCAGCGTACAGAGCACCAGGCCGAACAGAGTGCCGACGATGGTGGTGATAAAGGAGTTGTACAGAGGCCTCAGCAATCCTCTCTCCTTCAAAATAACACGATAACCGTCCAGGGTGAAGTCACTGGGCCACAGCCGGAACTGGTATACGCCTACCGCATTGAAGGAGTCCACCAGTACCTTCCACATGGGCATCAGAATAATCAAGCCGATAATGATAAACAATACATAATTTACAACGGAAAAGACAGAAATCTTTTTCTTGGGTTTACGGTAAACCGCTTTTGTCTCAGCCATATCCGCACCTCCTATACGATACCGCGGCCGCGGACTTTCTTGCTGGCCTGGTTACAAATCAACACCAAAATACAGCCGACGATGGAACGGAACAGACCCACTGCCGTGGAAAAACCGTAGTCCGGC
>CAJTTU010000219.1 GCA_910579325.1 uncultured Lachnospiraceae bacterium
TCGGGCGTGATCACGCCCCTGAAATATTTTGTATCGCAATACCCCGTAAAGTAGACATCATTCTTCCACTGCTCCCCTTCGCCGCGCTCGTCACAGTGTGTGATAAACACCTGAATCGTCAGAATTTCTTCCCTGTCCGCCAAAAACTGCCGTATGGAATCAAACACGGCTGCACACTGGTTCTCATCATATCCATGCCCCTGATTTCTCATCAGCTGCAGATGGCACTGCCCTTCCTGATACCCCGCCTGCGCCCGGACAGCATAAGAGTAGTGCACAATCGTGTCCGCCGTTCCATGTATAAGCAACACTTTCCCACGGTATGCCGATAGCTCAAGAAACGGCTCCATGCCGGCCACCTCTTCATGAAATCTCCTGCCAAGCACGGTATTTTCGCAATCCAAAAGCTCCGGCACATTCCCGGGATCGTAGGACGCACCCCCCAGACACCCTCTTCTGGCATGGTCTGGAATACACAGTGCCGGCGAGATCATAATCAGCCGCCTGACCGCATCGCCGCATCGGGCAGCTGCCATCCCTGACACAAAACCACCCTGACTGTACCCTGCCAGCGCCAGCTGGTCCGCATCTGTATACGGCAGCCCCTGCGCATAGCGGATCACTGCCAGCAAATCCTCCACTTCCGTCAAAACCGTCATATCCGTGGACTCTCCGTCGCTTCTCGACGCCTCCGGCTCCCCATTCTGTCCGCCGCCGCAGAAACTGAAACTAAATGCCACATAGCCTATACCTGCAAATCCCCTGCAGTAGCCCTCCATATCTGTATAGTTCCCCTTAAACCCATGGCTTACCACCGCGACAGGATACTTTCTGTCCGCTGCAAAATCCGCCGGATAAAACTGCTTTCCGCGGATTGTCAGCCCTTCCCTCTCACATGTAAACAGTTCCTCTTTGAATCTATTTTTTTCCACAAAGATCGCTCCTTTGTCCTTTATAAAATGTCCAATCGTCAGTAACACATTTGCCTGCTTCTACAGTTGCTAAACTACACTTTTTCCATTTTCAATCCGTCAGTGAAGCGCCAATTATAACAAACCGCCCCATGCTCCTGTCATACACACTCCACATGGCTGTCCCCCACCATTCCTTTCCGTCATCGAAATAATCCGAAAAATCATCGTTCTGGAAACAGCATCTGGTTGATCTTTCTGAAATCCTCCACTGTATAGGGTATCGGATACGGCGGCTCAAAAAATGCATACCAATAATTCATTTTATCAGCGGACGGATAGCGTCCGACCTCTTCCGGCGGCACTACCCAGCCATTATTTCCCTCAAAAAAGAACTCGCCTGTGTCTATCTTATTACATTTCATTTGATCTTCCTCTACCGTAAATGGATCAAAGTCGTAGCGGTTCCCGACTCTCGTCCTGCCCCTCATACAGGCGATCGCCTCG
>CAJTTU010000220.1 GCA_910579325.1 uncultured Lachnospiraceae bacterium
GGAAGATCAGCAGCTTTGGCTGCCCGGTCATACTCACCACGCGGCGGACATTCTTTTACGGCATCCTGTTCATGGTTCCGGCATTGTTCCTTTTCGATTTTGAAGTCAGGCTGGAACGGTTTGCGGATGTGACGCATCTGCTCAATATCCTGTATCTTGGGCTGGGGGCCTCCGCGCTCTGCTTCGTCACGTGGAACCTTGCGGTAAAGGTGCTTGGCGCAGTCAAGACCAGCGTCTATATTTACATGGTTCCCGTCATAACGGTGGTGACCTCTGTGCTGGTGCTGAAGGAGCCGGTAACGTGGGTTTCCGTTATGGGGACGGTTCTGGCGGTTGCGGGGCTTTTCCTTTCTGAATATAACGGGAAGGGGAGTGGGAACAGTGAATGAGCCTGCGATAAGGACGGAGGAGCAGATCATCAGCCTGTTCCCCGACAGGGAAACTTTAATCTGCCGGGGATGGGTATTGAAAAGAATGGAAGGACAGCTTTTGGTCTATCCGCTGTATTACAAATTTTCGGAAGGGGATATCCCGGAGAACATCCGCAGGTGCGAGGAAATTGGCCGCCAGTGCGGGGCAGGGTGTGTGTTCCGCATCGTGGAGCATACCAATTACCACCTGAGTTCCATCCTTACGGACAATGGGTACGGGCTGGAAAAATGCGGCGTGGTCGGTGAATGTGATTTAACCCGGAATGCCGGGGAACTGTGCATGGAAGGGAAAATGCAGGGTGAGCTGTTTTTGAAAAGTGGGAACGGCGGGACGGAATATGTCATGGCGGGAGAGACGGCCATCGGGATAAAGCGCCAGGGACTTTTATTCCTGCCGGACGGGAACCTGCCGGATACAGGCTTGGAGGACATCCTGCGGTTTTCGATGGCAAATGGAATTGTAAGGATACTGGCAGATATTCCGGGGAGGGAAGAACTGCCGGAGCAGTATGGGCGGCTTGGCTTTCGCAGGGCCTATCTCTACCGCCGTTATCAAAAAAATCAGGAGGAGAAATCCTCCGGAAAAGAGGAATAGAAAATGGATTTACAGAATGAAAAATGTGTCATGGTGATTGATGAGAACCTGCCGCTTGGCATCATAGCGAACACGGCGGCAATCATGGGAATCACGCTAGGGAAGCAGATGCCGGAGGTCGTAGGCGCGGATGTGTATGACAGGACAGGAAACGGGCATTTGGGGATTATAGAGTTTCCGGTGCCAATCTTAAAGGGAAATGTGGAGGTGATCAAGTCTATCCGTGAAAAGCTGTATGAGCCGGAGTTTTCGGACTTGACGGTGGTGGATTTCTCAGACCTTGCACAAGGATGTAAGACATATGATGAGTTTATTGAAAAGATGAAGGATGTTTCAGAAACGGACCTGAATTATTTTGGTATCGCCATTTGTGGTGC
>CAJTTU010000221.1 GCA_910579325.1 uncultured Lachnospiraceae bacterium
GAGCCGGATACATCGAGAGGTGTAAGTCCGGTTCGGAGGGGAGTTCTCGGAAACCTGCCATAGTGATATGGTAAGGCGTCGGGTTCTTACCCTACTCACGGTCAGCCTGGCACCCATACCGTTTTCCACAATGGCAAACCGTGAATGGGGGCAGATGGGGACGAATTACCTGCGTTCCCTGTTTGCTTTAGGTTTCCAGGGGTTTTTGATTATGGTCTGCGTCGCGATCTATGCGGCGCTGGTCCAGTCAATCCCTTCTTCCGGCGACATCCACGGCGCGATCTGGGGCACGGCAGGCTATACGGTCCTGCTGGCCTTTGCCCTGTTTAAGACAGGCTCGCTATCCAAAAGTATTTTTAACTCGCATTAGTGTGTAACCGACCTATTTTAACAAGAAGGAGGATTTTTCTATATGAGTAAGACCAACCATGAAACCATGCAGCCGGAGGCCCAGGCGGGCGAGGGCTTGAAGCTGGATGTAACGGTACGCCCGATTGCCCCGATGGGGAACCTTCTGGCTTTCGCCAATGTGACGATTGGGGACTGTTTCAAGATCGACGGCTTCCGTATCTGCTCCGGCGAGAACGGCCTGTACGTCAATATGCCCTCCACCCAGGATAAGCAGGGAAAATGGAGGGATGTCTGCTGGCCGGTGACGGCGGATTTCCGCAGGCAGCTTAATGACGCCCTGATCGGAGGGTACGGCCAGGCGATTGAAAACCTGCAGGCCACCCTTGAAGCGACAAAGGGAGCGGCGGAGAAGCCTTCCCTGACCGGCGCCCTGAAAGAAAATGCCGGCAAGGTCAAAACGCCTCCGGCAAAACCCGCCCCGGCCAAGAATGAGCAGGCCCGGTAATGGCGGAGGCCGGAAAATATGGCATCGTGTACGCGGACCCGCCCTGGCGCTATGATATGAAACGCGGAAATGGGGTGGCCGAAAAGCACTACCCCACCATGAGCATGGAAGAAATATGCGCGCTGCCGGTTGCAGACCTTGCGGCCAAAGACAGTGCGCTTTTCCTATGGGCCACCTTCCCACAGCTTAATGAGGCGTTCCGGGTGATCGAAGCATGGG
>CAJTTU010000222.1:0-615 GCA_910579325.1 uncultured Lachnospiraceae bacterium
CAAGTAGACGGGCTTACCAAATCATTCGGTGACTTGGTATTGTTCCGGAAAATTTCATTTGGAGTGGCCGAAGGACAGCGCATCGGCCTGATAGCAAAGAACGGTACAGGCAAGACTACCTTACTTAATATCATAGCCGGTAAGGAAGGATATGACGAAGGAAGCATCGTCTTCCGCCGTGATCTGCGTGTGGGCTATTTGGAGCAAGATCCCCATTATCCCGAAGAACTGACCGTGCTCGAAGCCTGTTTCTATCACGGAAACAGCACGGTGGAACTCATCAAAGAATATGAAAGCTGCATGGAAACCGAAGGCAATCCGGGACTGGAAGACCTGTTGGCACGGATGGAGCACGAAAAGGCATGGGATTATGAACGGAAGGCGAAACAAATCCTTTCGCAGTTAAAAATCCGTGACTTCAACCAGCAGATCAAGCATCTTTCCGGAGGCCAGTTGAAACGGGTCGCTCTGGCGAATGTGCTGATAACCGAGCCCGATTTCCTGATTCTGGACGAGCCTACCAACCATCTTGATCTGGATATGACCGAGTGGCTGGAGGGGTATCTCGGCCGGGGGAATATCAGTCTGCTCATGGTGACGCACGACCGTTATTTC
>CAJTTU010000222.1:710-984 GCA_910579325.1 uncultured Lachnospiraceae bacterium
AAAGGGAACTACAGCTATTACTTGGAAAAGAGGCAGGAGCGTATCGAGGCGACCAATGCCGAAATAGCCCGTGCCAATAACCTGTACCGCACCGAGCTGGAGTGGATGCGCCGTATGCCTCAGGCACGCGGGCACAAAGCACGCTATCGGGAAGAAGCTTTCTACGAACTGGAGAAAGTGGCGAAGCAGCGTTTCAACGACGGCAATGTGAAACTGGATATGAAAGCCTCCTACATCGGCTCCAAGATTTTTGAGGCGGATCATCTGTACAAGC
>CAJTTU010000223.1:0-621 GCA_910579325.1 uncultured Lachnospiraceae bacterium
TCCATCGACATTTCCTCCGCGATGGCGGATTTGGAGCCAAGGCTCATGGAGATGGATTTGGGGCCGCTGTTCGGACTGTGGTTTCAGTCCCTGTTTATCGGCCTTACCATGTGGGCGCTGACCATCTGTATTTTTATCGTCATTTATGGCCGTATGCTGGAAATATATCTCGTCACCTCGGTCGCGCCGGTCCCGATGGCCGCTATGATGGGCAGGGAATGGGGCGGCATGGGGCAGAATTACCTGCGTTCCCTGATGGCGTTAGGCTTTCAGGCGTTCCTCATTATGGTCTGCGTGGCAATCTACGCGGTCCTGGTGCAGAACATCGCCACCGACGAGGATACGATTGCCGCCATCTGGTCCTGTGTGGGATATACGGTCCTGCTCTGCCTGACCCTCTTTAAGAGCGGCAGCATGGCAAAGGCGATCTTCCAGGCCCACTAACGAAAGGAGTGTGCAAAAATGGCTTATGTACCCGTACCCAAAGACTTAACGAAGGTCAAGACAAAGGTGGCCTTCAACCTCACCAAGCGGCAGTTAGTCTGCTTTGGCGGCGGGGCGCTCGTGGGCGTGCCGCTTTTCTTTCTGCTTCGGGGGCCAGCCGGGAACAGCGCCGCCGCC
>CAJTTU010000223.1:650-970 GCA_910579325.1 uncultured Lachnospiraceae bacterium
ACGAGAAGAACGGCCAGCCGCTGGAAAAGATCATCGGCAACATGATCCGGGTATCCTTTCTCCGGCCCCGGCAGCGCCCCTACCAGACCAACAACTTCTATGCCGTATTGGAGCGGCAGGACAAACTCGACAAGGAGGTGTATGACATTGTTTACGGCAAAGAAAAACCGGACAAACGGCAGAGCGCCGGAGGGCGAAGGGCCAATTCCGGTGAAAAAGAAGCTCTCCCGCGCGGATAGAAAGCAGATCGAAGCCGCCATTTCCCGCGCCAACCGTACTGACCAGAAGGGGATTTCCGCGCAGGACAGCATCCCCTATGA
>CAJTTU010000224.1 GCA_910579325.1 uncultured Lachnospiraceae bacterium
AATCGGTATTCTTACCGAAGCTGGTAATTGCCCGGTAACATCTTTAATTATCATGTTACAAGGCAAATGGAAATTTCAGATTATTTACGAAATGTGTATTAAATCCCCTATACGTTTTGGCGAATTGAGAAAAAACATTGACGGCATTACAAATACAATGCTCACTTCTTCTTTGCGCGAACTGGAAAAAGACGGGTTGGTGTCACGAATACAATTTAACGAAATTCCTCCCCATGTAGAATATTCTCTGACTGATAAAGGCGCAGCATTATTGCCTGTCTTTTACGCTATGACAAAATGGGGGCTAACCTATATTCCGTAAAATAAAAATATGTTTTAAAAGATAAAGAAAAAGAGGGATTCCGTAGTAGTCGGCATTGTGGGAATGTGTATAACTGGCTGTCTTATGGAATTGTGGGTAACTCTGTTTGCAGGACGTGGGAAAGCTGCTCTTTAGCTTTTCCATGTGCTGTGAATAGAGTTATCCATGATTCCATAGCCTGTTATGCACATTTCCACAATGCGCCTTTTGTTTTTCAGTCCTTATGCGCTTCGTTCCGTTTCCTGTTTTTTCCTGTGGTATGCTTCCCTCCTTGTGGCAAGGTAATTCTCATAGCGTTCCACCGCTTCCGGGTTTCCAGTGGCGGCTTCCTCATACATTTTCTGCCGGGATTTCTTGGTGGCTTCGGATTGATACGCCCGTTTCTTTGCCAGTTCTGCCGCCGCTGCCGGGTCGGTTTCGGCTTGCTGTACCAGCTTTTCCCTTGCGATTTTCTTCCGGCTCTTGTGGGCTTCCAGACGTTCCGATTCCTCCGGCGTTAGGGCTTCCCCCTCTTTCTGGGCGGCAGCAAGCTCTTTGAGCGTCTTTGTCTTTGGCTGTCCGGCTTTCTGCCTTTCGCGCCACGCCTTATGCTGTGCGGCTTTTTTCCGGCGGTGTTCTGCAAGCCGTTCCGTTTCTTCCGGCGTA
>CAJTTU010000225.1 GCA_910579325.1 uncultured Lachnospiraceae bacterium
CTCTTTGGTCGGAAGCCAAAACTGTTTTCCGAAAACTGTTCCTCATAAATCGGGGACAGTACCTGTGTAATCGCCTGCTGAAATACCCTGTCAACTACTGTCGGTACTCCCAGTTTCCGAAATTCTCCTTTTGTTTCTTTGGGTATCTCTACCCTGCGGACTGGGTTGGGTTTGTATTTCCCATCCTTTAACTGCTGGGTTAGTTGCACTTGGTTGTCTCTGAGGAACGGCAGAAGTTCATCTACGCTCATCCCATCAACACCGCCTGCTCCTTTGTTTGATTTTACTTTCTTGTATGCATTGTTCAGATTAGTCGGTTGTAAAATCTTCTCCAACAGCCTGTCCGTCTGAAAGTCTGTGATGATGCGGTTGTTTTCAGCAATCCTCTGGCAGGCGGACACTTCTGCATACTCTTTCGATTCCGTCGATACCATTTGCAGATAGTCCTCAATATGAAGTTGTCTGTCCTTAAATCTGTCATTGGTTACATTCATTTACTCACATCTCCTAAAGTTCAGTCCTTCCCATTATGTTTGCAACCACAATGGTACTATGACCTCTGCTGACTTCTCGCCATTCGTTGTTACTACGGATTTCTGATGCATTTGTTGATGCAGTTCCATCCGCTGACGAGACCTCCCCAGGTAAGAACGCAATCTTTCGCTCCATCTATCTGCCACATTTACCACAATTAGTTCCGAGTAGTTATTGGACTTCGACTTGTAATGCAGCCTTATCCCTAACTGTAGCCTGATGTGATTTCTGTTCGTCAGACCAGAGCTTTGCCTCCAGCTTTCTTCAGATTCCACCTCACGATGGACACCCTTGCTCTTGGCTATACACTTCCCACTACCAGGGCGTGTTACGGACTTTCACCGATTAGATTGCGCCCATACTGGGCGCACCATGAGAAAAAGGACTGCCGAAACAGCCCTTTTCTC
>CAJTTU010000226.1:0-583 GCA_910579325.1 uncultured Lachnospiraceae bacterium
TATACTCCGGGAAAACACTCCTCTCCAGCGGCGCAGGCCTCCTGTAAAAGCGCCGTTCCAGCTTACAAATTCGCGAAGATGTCTACCTGGCGCCGCAGCTCACCCACAATCTCCTGATTCGCATCCATACCGGCGGTGATACCCGCCATTTCCTCAGCCAAGACACGGGTACTGCCCGTAACTCCGGTGACCCCGGCAACCGCTTCCTCCACCGCGCTGGAAATACTGGAGATCGAAGCGGCAACATCCTCCATAGACTCCCGAAGCCGGTCCGCCTGACCATTGAAAGAGGCCATAGCCGTTTCAATATAGGCGGCGTCGCCGCGGTACTGCCGTCCAGTCTGGACAGACTGCTCCAGCTGGACCCGAAGCGCTTCGCCCAGATACTCTGCCAGCTCCTGGGCGCTGCCGGAGAGGTAGTTCACCGCGCCGGTGACTACGCCGCTGACCTCCTGGATGTGGCTGGCGGTTTCCGCGCAGGAATCTGCCAGCCGCCGGATTTCGCGGGCCACCACGGCAAACCCCTTCCCCGCCTCTCCGGCCCGGGTGGCTTCCACGGAGGCGTTGATGGCAATGAGGTCTG
>CAJTTU010000226.1:629-906 GCA_910579325.1 uncultured Lachnospiraceae bacterium
TCGTCAGAATGCTGATCCGGTCCACGCTCCGGCTCTTTTCAATGGCCCGGTTCAAGACGGCCATAATTTCCGCCGTCCGGGCCTGAACGGCCTCCATCTCCTCCTGGGCAGACCGCTCCATCTCCTCTGCCCGGCCCCTCATCTCCACAGAATAAGCAGTGATGGCGGCGCATTCCTCCGCCATATGCACCGCGTCCTCCTGCGTGCCGGAGGCACTGGCCGTGATAGCGGATGTGTTCCCGGCAATTTCCTCCAGGGCGGCGGAAAGCTGCTCCGT
>CAJTTU010000227.1:0-521 GCA_910579325.1 uncultured Lachnospiraceae bacterium
AATTGCAGGAGTGAATACAGAATGTTTCAGATTATTATCTCTCCAGCCAAAAAAATGAATGTGGATACAGACTCCTTTGCCGTCAGAGGTATGCCCCGTTTTTTGAAGGACACAGAAATCCTGATGCGCAGGATACAGTCCCTGTCCTTGGCTGAGGCCAGGGCGTTGTGGAAGTGCAATGACGCTCTGGCAGAGCTAAATTTCCAGCGTTTTCGCGATATGGATCTGGAACACCGGCTGACTCCGGCGGTGATGGCCTATGAGGGACTGCAATACAGGCATATGGCTCCCGGGGTGCTCACCCAGGGAGCTCTGTCTTACATAGCAGGGCATCTCCGCATCCTGTCAGGCTTCTATGGCCTGCTCAGACCCTTTGACGGCGTGACGCCCTACCGCCTGGAGATGCAGGCCAGGCTGGCCGTGGATACATGCCGGGATCTCTATGAATTTTGGGGCAATCGCCTGTACAAAAGCCTGACGGAAGAGAGTGGTATTGTTATCAATTTGGCTTCGAAGGAATA
>CAJTTU010000227.1:620-902 GCA_910579325.1 uncultured Lachnospiraceae bacterium
TCCCGGTGCATTGAAAAATATATCACAGCCAAGGACAGATGGATTACTGTGGAGTTTGGGGAGTTGGATGCAGGGAAAATCAAACAGAAAGGTACTCTGGCGAAAATGGCAAGAGGTGAGATGGTGCGTTTTCTGGCGGAGAACGGCATCTGTGATCCGAAGGACATCAAGGAGTTTCATGAGTTGGGATTCAGCTATTGCGAGCAGTTGTCCAGCCCGGAGAAATATGTATTTATAAAAAGGGATTAAAACGAGAATATCATACAATAACCTGCCCTATTA
>CAJTTU010000228.1 GCA_910579325.1 uncultured Lachnospiraceae bacterium
AAAGCTCATCCTCTGTAAAATGGAGGCGGCACGCCTTGTCAGCCATTGTCCGCCTCCCGCTTCTTGACCTCCGTCAATTTGGTCGTCATGATCTTGTAGAGTTCCAGGTCGGTGGGGAACCGGTCCACGAAGGGCAGGATCACATTGCCGAAGAACAGCAGCCCCTCGCCCTCGCCGGAGTGGGTCACATAGGAAAGCTGGTGAGGGCTGATGTTGAGCTGTTTCGCCAGGATGGTGCGGTCGCCCGCCGCCTGGTTGAGCATGATGATGAAGTCGCTGTTCTCGAAGATGTTCTCCACCTCCCGGCTGGAGAGCAGGTCCTTCACATTCTGGGTGATGCCGGTGGGGATGCCGCCCCATTTCCTGAACCGTTTCCAAATCTCCACGGAGTAGGCGGCGGTCTGCTCCTCTTTCAGCAGAAGGTGGAACTCGTCCATGAAATACCGGGTGGCCTTGCCCGCGCTGCGGTTCTGGGTCACGCGCCCCCACACCTGGTCCTGCACCACCAGCATCCCGATCTTCTTCATCTGCTTGCCCAGGTCCTTGATGTCAAAGCAGACGATGCGGTTGGTGATGTCCACATTAGTGCGGTGGTTGAAGATGTTCAGGGAGCCGGTGACATAAATTTCAAGGGCGGTCGCCACATGGCGGGCCTCCTTCTCCTCCTGCTTTAAGAGCGCCTCGTAGAGGTCCTGCAAGAGGGGCATATTCTCCGGCCTGGGGTCCTCGAAATACTTCTGGTATATCTGGTGGACACAGCGGTCGATGACCGTTTTCTCCACCGGCTGGAGGCCCTCCTTGCCGCCCACCACCAGCTCGCACAGGGAGAGGATGAAGTCGGCTTTCAGGGCCACCGGGTTGTCCTC
>CAJTTU010000229.1:0-273 GCA_910579325.1 uncultured Lachnospiraceae bacterium
AACATACATAGGACCGCCTACATAGGTGCCGTCAGGACGACAGTCCCTGTAGAGGACACTCAGATAACATTCGCTGTAGGCGGTAGCCATTCCCAGGATACCCGTAATCCAGCACCAGAAAACAGCGCCGGGGCCGCCCAGGGCCACAGCGGTGGAGACACCGATGATATTGCCGGTGCCAAGTGTGGCTGCCAATGTGGTTGACAGGGCAGAAAACGGTGATAGATTGTGTGCGCCCTCATCCGTCCGTCCAAGTGATAACCGGATGGCACG
>CAJTTU010000229.1:368-863 GCA_910579325.1 uncultured Lachnospiraceae bacterium
CAGAGGAAGTCATTTGCCTGTTTAATCATATCCATAAAAGATTCGTCCATGCATATGCCGTTATCATATTATATAGAATCCGGTTCCTAAAAAGAACAAGGTTGTGATATAATCTTCATGTAGGCAATGAGCAGTGCCAACATGTAAAAAACAAAATGGCAGCTTGCTGACAATTTTGTTTTTCTACATGTTGATAGGGCGAAGCCCGTGAGCGAGGCAGAAGGCCGAGCGTCACTGCGGTGCGACGGGAGCAATTCACGGGGAGAGGAGGCACCATCATTTCATGAAAGAGAAGGCGTACGCCTGGGCGAAAGCGCTTTGTTATTATGCAGGAGAGGACGAGGCATTTCTTGAACAATTCTGGAAGGCTCTTATACAATCTGAAGGCATATACCGAGAGTTTGTGTACTATCTGGAACATCAGAACTTCCTCTGTGAATATAAAATTCAGGGTTATAGCCTTGTAGACATTATGGTATGGCAGATGGATCATTT
>CAJTTU010000230.1:0-526 GCA_910579325.1 uncultured Lachnospiraceae bacterium
AGTTGGTGGATATTCGCACGGTTGTTGTAAATAACGAGTTGCCGAAAGAGGAACGTATCGCGGATTTTGTTCGGCAAATAAAAAATCCGTATCTGTTCAAGTGCGGAAAGTACACGGTAAGGGCGGTTTTTTCCGAGAACGGTCAAACGTTGGAGGACTGCGTAAAAAGCCTGATAAAATAAGTTTGGAAACGGCTTGACATTCGTTCGGATTTGTGGTAAAATAATAAGTGGAAAAAGAATTGAATAATAAACGAACCACACTCCTTTTGTCCTATACCGATGACAAATCCGTGGAGAGCAACAGCGTTTCCAACCAAAGAAAGCTGATTGATGATTTTCTCGCACAACGCCCCGAAATCGAGGTTGTATGCGAAAAGGTTGACGACGGTTACAGCGGCGTTCTGTTCGACCGCCCCGCGTTCAAAGAAATGATGGAACTCGTTCAGAGCGGCGCGGTGAATTGCGTTATTGTCAAGGACTTGTCGCGGCTCGGTCGTGAGTATATCGAAACAGGTCGGTATCTT
>CAJTTU010000230.1:541-849 GCA_910579325.1 uncultured Lachnospiraceae bacterium
GGTGTGAGGTTTATCGCCATAAATGATAATGTCGATACCTTGAACGACAAGCCCGATGATTTAACCGTTTCCGTTAAGAACATCATCAATGAAGCGTACAGCCGCGATATTTCCGTAAAAACGAGAAGTG
The DNA here is from genome assembly GCA_910579325.1 of uncultured Lachnospiraceae bacterium. GTDB lineage: Bacteria > Bacillota > Clostridia > Lachnospirales > Lachnospiraceae > Paralachnospira_A. The sequence goes on from CAJTTU010000230.1 coordinate 672, forward strand.
CGCTTGATATTAAACGCAGAAGCGGCGATTTTGTAGGAGCGTTCACCGTTTATGGCTATCTCAAAACGGGTGATAAACACAAAAGCCTTGTCATAGATCCGTTCGCCGCAAATGTGGTGAGAGATATTTTCAGAAAGCGGCTCGACGGTTTCAGCGCGTATCATATCGCCGAGGAACT
>CAJTTU010000231.1:0-503 GCA_910579325.1 uncultured Lachnospiraceae bacterium
GAGAAATTCCATCTCTGCACAGGTCACAACGACAGTCTGTCACGCCGTATTGTAGATCTGTTCACTCCTATTGGAAAAGGTCAGCGAGCTCTCATCGTAGCCCAGCCCAAGACCGGAAAGACACTATTGATGAAGGAGATTGCAAACGCCATTGCCCAGAATCATCCGGACACGTACCTCATGATGCTGCTCATTGACGAACGTCCGGAAGAAGTCACCGACATGGCACGTACAGTCAATGCCGAAGTCATTGCCTCGACATTCGACGAACCGGCTTCCCGTCACGTAAAAATCGCCAACATCGTTTTAGAAAAAGCCAAGCGCATGGTAGAATGCGGACATGACGTAGTCATATTCCTGGACAGCATCACCCGTCTGGCCCGGGCCTACAACACCGTATCTCCAGCCTCAGGAAAAGTTCTGTCCGGCGGTGTCGACGCAAATGCCTTGCAAAAACCCAAACGTTTCTTCGGCGCCGCCCGCAACATCGAAGGCGGAGGTTC
>CAJTTU010000231.1:549-832 GCA_910579325.1 uncultured Lachnospiraceae bacterium
GGATGAAGTTATTTTCGAAGAATTCAAAGGCACGGGCAATATGGAACTACAACTCGATCGGGCTTTGGCAAACAAACGTATGTTCCCTGCCGTAAACCTCACGGCCTCCAGTACCCGCCGCGATGATCTGCTGCAAGACTCCAACACGTTGGGACGCATGTGGATCCTAAGAAAATATTTGGCCGAGATGAATCCGCTTGAAGCCTTGACCGATGTCAAGAAACGGATGGAATCCACTCACAACAACGAAGAGTATCTCATATCCATGAACAGCTGATTCCTC
>CAJTTU010000232.1:0-547 GCA_910579325.1 uncultured Lachnospiraceae bacterium
CAATATCCTCAATATGTTTCTTTGTGTTACCGGAGCAAATATTGGAGTTTACGTTTCGATTTTACCAATCATTCTGCTGTTTTGTTGTTCTGCCAATAACTTTTTGGGTGGAGTTGCTTTAGCTTTTGTATATGGATATTTTGGAACCTTTGAAGGAACGCTGTTAAATTATTATCCGATTAAAGCAAGCATGATTTTATTAGACGCTAATTGTGGTGCTGAATACGGATATACTTATAATATTTTTCCTGCGTTTATTACAATCACTTTGGCTTTATTGATTTCTTTGATTATTCTTGCGAATAAAAAGAAAGACTCCAGTACATTGTCTGTTGTTAAGAAGAAAAAAACAGTTAGAAAAAAGGGTTGGTAAATAATTTCATCACAGAATCTGCCGCACGACGGCAAAAGAAAAAAAGCCGTCGTACAGCAGAGGTATTTTTACACGCCTATTCATACACGGCGGCTTTTGAGAGATCAAAGCCGCCGTTTCTTTTTATCTTCTCAAGGAATGACGCGGTATCACTGTTAAAAGCGGCGGCTAAAG
>CAJTTU010000232.1:565-805 GCA_910579325.1 uncultured Lachnospiraceae bacterium
TGACACATCAAAAAAAGCCTGATCTTGGCCGGGGGATATTTTACCCATAAGTATGCACTGTCAAATCAATTAAATACTGTTCACAGTTCCATTACACCCGATTGCATTACACAGCCGGGTGTTTTTATATGCCTATGGGTAAAGCAAATGCCAGCCCGTCCAGGCTGCCGTTCCCCGCCCTACTCCGTTCAGAAACCTTTGCAAAAAATCTGAACGGAGGAAAGGCGGATGGAAGTCATC
>CAJTTU010000233.1:0-293 GCA_910579325.1 uncultured Lachnospiraceae bacterium
CTATTTCAAAAGTAGAAAGTGGGAGCAAAAAAAGCTAATTCAAAAATGTTACAAGGAGGAAAGCCTTTGATGGGTCAGATGATATGGCTTCTATGCCCCGTATGCGGAAATAAGACCAGACTCAAAGTGCGCCCTGACACAGAGCTTGTCAATTTCCCGCTGTATTGTCCGAAATGTAAGCAGGAGACTTTAGTAAATGTAAAAAAAGGAAATCTATCTGTTGTTCGCTTGAGTAGCCTAATGTCCAAATAAATATCAAAAGAGCCAGACGCATAGACGCAGAGCCGGTAACA
>CAJTTU010000233.1:355-763 GCA_910579325.1 uncultured Lachnospiraceae bacterium
TTAGGGAGGCGTTGTCGTGTCTTTTTCTATATTCTTATTCCCTGATTTAGCATCAAAAAAAGCCTGCCTCCCGCATTGGCATACTCCACCCAGGCTTGCGAAAATAGTCGTTTTTTGACGGCTCATACTGTTATACCCCGCGCCCGAATGGTCTTGCACCATACGGGCGCTTTTCTATTTCCGGGCCAGCGACACCGGCCTCGCTGCCGTTCCCCGCCCTTCCCCGTTCAGACCCCAAAAATCTGAACGGAGGAAAGGACGATGGAAATTACCATCAAAATCAACGGGCGGTTTGCGTCTGTCGAGGTCAGCGCCGATGTTGCCGACTATCTGGAACAGGCCAAGCGGAACAATCGGAAACTTTACCGGGAGCGTCAGCGGTATTGGGACGGGCGCGAGTGTGACGAG
>CAJTTU010000234.1 GCA_910579325.1 uncultured Lachnospiraceae bacterium
GGGGGTGATCCTAATAGCAATCAGAACAAAACAAGAAAACATAGGTTTTCCCCGCAGGTGCGGGGGTGATCCCTACCTATATGGTAATGAGTGTGTATACAACTAGTTTTCCCCGCAGGTGCGGGGGTGATCCTGGTTCCCTGAACGGCCTGGGCGCATACCACGTGTTTTCCCCGCAGGTGCGGGGGTGATCCTAAAGTTGGTGAATTGTGTTTGCATGGATATTTGTTTTCCCCGCAGGTGCGGGGGTGATCCTTAACCATGGCGTGTATATAACCACTGCGGATAGTTTTCCCCGCAGGTGCGGGGGTGATCCTGTCCTGTTCTTTCAATTTGTCCGAACAGCTGTGTTTTCCCCGCAGGTGCGGGGGTGATCCTGTTCCGTCCGATACCCATCCGCCTCTTTGCATGTTTTCCCCGCAGGTGCGGGGGTGATCCGTCGCACGAATAATAGCGAAATTACCCCAAACGGTTTTCCCCGCAGGTGCGGGGGTGATCCTTAGGTGCTGCAGAACCGGATATTGTGCGTGATGTTTTCCCCGCAGGTGCGGGGGTGATCCCGACGTCATGGCTCGGATTTGGAATCCGGGCCAGTTTTCCCCGCAGGTGCGGGGGTGATCCCTGTTGCGGATGGATTCAGTTGTCAAGGTTCAAGTTTTCCCCGCAGGTGCGGGGGTGATCCTGAAGAGAGTGCCATTATTGCTTGACACTCTCTGTTTTCCCCGCAGGTGCGGGGGTGATC
>CAJTTU010000235.1:0-396 GCA_910579325.1 uncultured Lachnospiraceae bacterium
CCAAGTACGCCATGGGAGCCATCTGGCGGGGGCGGTGCTGAATATCATCGGTGACTCGGTGGCCATTTTCGCACTGGACATGGGCATCAAGGGCGCGGCTTATGCCACCATCCTGGGACAGTTTGTCAGCTTCTGCATCTGCGCGGCCTATCTGACCAGAAGCCGGTCTTTCCGCATATCCCTCAGCAGCTTCCGGCTGGACTGGAGGCTGCTGAAGCAGGTCATGGCACTGGGCGCGTCCAGCTTTCTGACGCAGATGTCCATCGTGATCGTCACTATCGTCAACAATATCCTGCTGGTGAAGTACGGCGCGCTTTCTCCCTACGGCCCGGACATTCCCCTGGGGGCCTTTGTGGTGATTTTGAAACTGTTTCAGATCGTGCTGAACATCGCCAT
>CAJTTU010000235.1:438-689 GCA_910579325.1 uncultured Lachnospiraceae bacterium
GCCGCCGGCGCGCAGCCCATTGTTGGGTACAACTATGGCGCAAAAAAATTCGGGCGGGTGCGGGAACTGCTGGTGTTGATGATCAAATGGACGGTGATCGTCTGTCTGATCTGTACCATCTTGTTCGAGGCATTCCCGTTGGTCTTTATCCGGATGTTCGGTGCGGACGGGGAGCTTTATACGCAGTTTGCGGTACAGTGCCTGCGGGTCTATCTGTCCCTCATTCTCTTTACCTGCGTTCAGAAAGTCTG
>CAJTTU010000236.1 GCA_910579325.1 uncultured Lachnospiraceae bacterium
TCCGGGAGATATTTTTGACAGTATGAAAGGAAAGGACATCACCATCACCTTCGACATGGGCAACGGCATCCTCTGGAGCGTGGACGGTAAGAGCATCACGGCAGACAAGGCGGGCGACATAGATTTTTCCGTAAAGACGGGCGTAAAGACCGTGCCGGTTGATATTATTAACAATGTCACCGGGGAGAATTACAGCATCCAGATCAGCCTTGCCCATGAAGGGGAGTTCGGATTTACGGCTGTGCTTTCCATAGGGCTTGGCAAGGAGAACGCCGGATATACGGCAAGCCTGTATTATTACAACGAAAACACGGGAGAACTTGAATTTATCTGTTCGGACGAAGTCGCAGAGGACGGCACCGTATCCCTTGCCTTTACCCACGCGTCAGATTATGTGATCGCGATAGACGGGAAACAGGAAGGTGGAGACGGCGCTGCGGAATCCGCACAGCCGGATGGAAAGGACGGGACTGCCGGAAACGGGACGGCGATGGAGAAACCCTCACAGGAAGGGCAGCAGTGGAGACCGTGGTGGCTGGTGGTGGCCGGTGTGCTGGTACTGGCGATGGGTGCCGGCGTATTCTTCATCAGAAAGAAAAAAGGCGATGAGGATTGACGGTATCCCAAAACCATAAATCGCAGTAACAGAATTTGTCCCA
>CAJTTU010000237.1:0-319 GCA_910579325.1 uncultured Lachnospiraceae bacterium
CCCTGACCTCTGCGCCGCTCTCCTTTGCTTTCCCCGCAAGCCACCCGTCAAAATGGCTGCGCCATACATTCAGCCCCTCCTGCTCGAAGCGGTATTCCTTCCCTTTGTCATCCGTGAAGATCATGCCCCTGTTCTCTGTCGGGGTACACATGGCAGACTCCGGCACATCCTCCCCGAAATATGTCCTCATAAGCTCCATTGATTTCTTTATCAGAACGCCGGAACAGGATTTATACCTCGGCAACTTGAATTTCTCCACCAGAAGAACTTTATGGCCTTTTTCCGCTAAAGCCTTGGCCGCTGTGCATCCTGCAGGCCC
>CAJTTU010000237.1:381-648 GCA_910579325.1 uncultured Lachnospiraceae bacterium
TACATCCGCATATCTTCCTTTCCGCTGTTTCCTATTACTTCGGCAGAATACCGTTTCCTCTAAAGTAAAAATACCCTCTGAATTGTACCATAGAAATTTTCGGTTTAATACCCAATAGCACGAAACGACTATTTTCCGGGAATGAAAAGCATAAATTTACCAAAAGAAAACCTTTCTTTGGTCGATCTATTACTCGTTCCATAGCTTTGTGCGGTTTGAATAACTCCATCAACCAACGAATAAAATTCGACAATATCGCCAAATTTC
>CAJTTU010000238.1 GCA_910579325.1 uncultured Lachnospiraceae bacterium
AAATGAGTTGGCGGTTATCATGGGTTTTAGTGATAGCCGAAGTTTGCAAACAGATATAGCAAAAAGCCGGAATGCAGGGCAGATTATTTTATCAAGTACACAAGGTGGTTACTATTGTAGTGGTCAAGCTTTTTTGTAACACTTGTGGCTAAAAATTTGTTGGATTGTTGTCTGGATGCTATCGGAATTGTCAGCTTTTATCAATGGTGCTTCGCACCGCTGCGCGGCCATGCCATTGACAAAACCTGCCACCTCCGATTTTGGATAGTCAAGCAATCCAATCAGAAAGACTGCTCCCGCCGCTCGTTATGCGGCCATTCTCGCCTGGTATGGTGCGCGGTAGCTGTTATGGCTGTGCGGGCGCACATGGTTGTAGGTGGCATAGGCGAATTCCTCCACAGTCTGATACAGTTCCTCCTCTGTCCGAAATTCGTACAGATTGGTGCATTCGTTCTTCAGAGTGTTGAAGTATCTCTCCATCGGCGCGTTGTCGTATGGATATCCGGCCTTGCTCATGCTCTGGATCACATGGACAGATTCGCAAAACTCTATGAAAGCTTTTGACGTATACTGGCTCCCCTGATCACTGTGCAGGATCAGATTGTCTCTTGCCGG
>CAJTTU010000239.1 GCA_910579325.1 uncultured Lachnospiraceae bacterium
GTTCCCGTAATTTTTCAGCGGACATACCCACGCCATTGTCCGCAACTGTGATAGAAACATCTTCCACTGAACAGACAAGAGACAGAAAAATATCGCACCCCTGCGGATTGTGGTTGATGCTGTTCAGCACCAAGTTACCGATAGCCCGCGAAAGCAACCGAGCATCACAGTCTATAACTGCGGTTTCCGCTTCGGGAGAAATTTCTACCTCGACGGAATATTTCTCACCGATACCTGCATTGAGCAAATCCGCCGCATAGGAGCGCAGCAGTTTAGACAGGCGTACCAGCTCTTTATGGAGCGGCTGCATTTCATATTCCAACTGCGATACTAAATTCAAGTCCTGTACCAAGTCCTTGATTTTTGCGCTCTGCGTCCGGATGATCTCTGCCTCTTGCTGAATATTCCCACTGGCTCCGTGATCTCCGGCAATCCGCTGGGCATATCCCATAATCATAGAGAGCGGCGTGCGGATGTCGTGGGAAACGCCGCTGATCCAGTTGGCGCGAGCCTGGTTTTGTCTGCTCAACACTTGGGATGCCTTGTTGACGCTATCCGCAATTTCCGACAACTCGCCCCGAATGGACAAATC
>CAJTTU010000240.1:0-262 GCA_910579325.1 uncultured Lachnospiraceae bacterium
GTAGCCCTCCACGGGGTTCTTGCCGAGGCACAGGATGACGATCGCGCCCACCACGAAGGCCAGGAGGATGGCCACGACGGGGATGACGATGCCGAGGGCCTTGTCGCGGTAGCGCTTGCCGAACTTGGTGAATCTGAATCTACTCACTGCCTCTCACCTACTTTCCTGCCATCGCGAGGCTGATCTGGTCGATGGGCGGGTTGTCGCCTGGGTACTCGCCCATGATCTCGCCCTCGAACCGCCCCGCGATGCGGTCGGAGAG
>CAJTTU010000240.1:333-588 GCA_910579325.1 uncultured Lachnospiraceae bacterium
TTGTCGCGCTGGGCCACGATGGAGTCGTGGATGAAGTTGGTGGCGCCGATGTCGAGGACGCGGGTGGGGTACACCGCCACGAGCACCTCGGGGTCGCCGTCGAGCTCCCTGGCCAGGATCACCTTCTGCTGGTTGCCGCCGGAGAGGCTCCTCGCGGTCTGATTGACCGAGGTGCAGCGGATGTCGTTCTCGGCGCGCTTGGTCTCGGCGAACTCCTGGATGGCGCCGGACTTGAGCCAGAGACCGTGGCCGAGG
>CAJTTU010000241.1:0-281 GCA_910579325.1 uncultured Lachnospiraceae bacterium
ACCGCCGCACACCCTTCAAGTGTCTCTCCCGTAACCGGCGCAAACGGCGCTGCCTCTCCGTAGCCGCAATACCCTTCATCTGTCTCAATCTTAATCAGCAGATTCTCACAGTTGCTGATTTCTGCAAAAGCTATCTTAAAAGGCTCTGTCAGCTTGATTGAGAACTTTTCAATTTTCACACCGGTAATTTTCATTATATTTCTTTACTCCATTTTTCTGTTTATTATATCATTCGTGCGACAGCCCCTTTATTTATTCTCGTAGTATCGCAGATTTTTGGT
>CAJTTU010000241.1:344-587 GCA_910579325.1 uncultured Lachnospiraceae bacterium
CAGGATTGCAGTAGATTGGGACACACCAAGTGCCATTTCTACATCGCTACGAACAATGAAACCTTTACTATGACACAATTTCAATACAGTATTAATTCGTTCTTCTTTTTTTGTCACACTGGTAAACCCACGCGTTTTAGAAGTGTTTGGAGCTTTTTGTTCCTCTGCGTGGAAGTTGATATTCGGAAGCGTAATTTTAAAAACATTATCTGTTGTTTCAATCATAGGTTGTACAGCATAATC
>CAJTTU010000242.1 GCA_910579325.1 uncultured Lachnospiraceae bacterium
AGTCGGCATTGTGCCGTAATGTGTATAACTGGCTATCTTATGGAATTGTGGGTAACTCTGTTTGCAGGACGTGGGAAAGCTGCTCTTTGCTTTTCCATGTGCTGTGAACAGAGTTATCCATGATTCCATAGCCTGTTATGCACATTTCCACAATGCGCCCTTGCTTTTCCGGCTCTTGATGTTCAGACGGGGAGGCTATGCGGTTCTCTCTGCTTCCTGTTTTTTCCTGTGGTATGCTTCCCTCCTTGCGGCAAGATAATTCTCATAGCGTTCCACCGCTTCCGGGTTTCCAGTGGCGGCTTCCTCATACATTTTCTGCCGGGATTTCTTGGTGGCTTCGGAAGCATACGCCCGCTTTTTCGCAAGCTCTGCCGCCGCTGCCGGGTCGGTTTCGGCTTGCCGTACCAGCTTTTCCCTTGCTATCTTTTTCCGGCTCTTGTGGGCTTCCAGACGTTCCGATTCCTCCGGCGTTAAGGCTTCCCCCTCTTTTTGGGCGGCGGCAAGCTCTTTGAGCGTCCTTGTCTTTGGCTGTCCGGCTTTCTGCCTTTCGCGCCATGCCTTATGCTGTGCGGCTTTTTTCCG
>CAJTTU010000243.1:0-333 GCA_910579325.1 uncultured Lachnospiraceae bacterium
TGGACGGCGTGGAGCTGCTGCGGCGAATGAAAGCGGCGGCGCATCTTGCGAATATCCCAATCATCATGGCCACCGCCAAGGGCGCGGAGTACGACAAAATTCAAAGCCTGGATTTGGGTGCGGACGATTATCTGGTGAAACCCTTCGGCATGATGGAAATGGTATCGAGAGTAAAAGCCGTCCTGCGCCGCTGCCGCCCGGTATCTCCGGCAAAGCAGCTGACAGCCGGGGGCCTGACGATGGATCTGGAAGAACGGACAGTCACCGCAGATGGAGAACGTATTTCGCTCACCTACAAGGAATTTGAACTGTTGCGCCTGTTCCTGTCCCGTC
>CAJTTU010000243.1:343-573 GCA_910579325.1 uncultured Lachnospiraceae bacterium
GGAGCAGCTTTTGTCCGATATTTGGGGCATGGATTACACCGGGGAAACACGGACGGTGGATATGCACATCAAAACGCTCCGGCAGAAGCTGGGGGACTATGGCAGGATGATTGAAACGGTGCGGCATATCGGCTACCGGTTGGAGGCAAAGGCATGACAAAGAAAATCTTCCGTTCGATCCTGCTGGCGGCGGTTTCCGTTCTCCTGGCAAGCCTGGTGATCATCATGGG
>CAJTTU010000244.1 GCA_910579325.1 uncultured Lachnospiraceae bacterium
TTAGCCGCCGTAGGTTTGATGGGGTGACGTTATACTTTGTATTCCGACAAGGTAAAACGGCGGCTTTGATTTCTCAAAGCCGCCGCGTTTGGGTATGCGGATATGGCTGCTGTACGACGGCTTTTTTTCTTTTGCCGTCGTGCGGCAGATAACTTCATATTTGTTAGATAGATGATTGGTGTTTTCTTGTTATGGCAGTTCGGGCCGTTCCTCCGTATGGTCGAAATGGACGTGCTCTGCGCTTATGGTAATCACAATGTCGTCGGTGCTGTATTCAGCAGCCAAAGAATTAAGGCAGGAAATCACATCATCTTTCGTCATAGTGAGCAGATCATCAAGCGTTGTGTCATTCCAAAACTTCTCTACGGCGGTAATCATGCCGCCGATACAACGATCTCGCTCTCCAACCGTCAGCGTTTCCTGATTTGCTATGTGGTACAAGAAGCGATAGCCAAAGTCGCACCACATAGGGGCTTTTTCGTTGGACTTATCCACTTTCTGCGGCAAGCTCTCTTGATAGGCCGGGGCTACCATAGGGTCGCCTGTGTAATTGCTTTGCACAAACTCA
>CAJTTU010000245.1:0-290 GCA_910579325.1 uncultured Lachnospiraceae bacterium
GGTCGTCGGATGACGGAATCTCGAACATGCTGTCAATCATTATTGTCTCTACAATCGACCGCAGACCTCGCGCTCCGAGTTTATATTCAATAGCCTTGTCGACAATGAGATCCAGAGCGGCATCGTCGAAAGAAAGCTCTACACCGTCCATAGCGAATAGCTTCTGGTACTGGCGTACAATTGCATTTTTCGGTTCGGTTAGCACGCGTCGCAGAGCTTCGCGGTCAAGAGGCTCAAGATTTGTGAGGATAGGGAGTCGACCTATAATCTCGGGGATGAGACCAAAAGAT
>CAJTTU010000245.1:329-567 GCA_910579325.1 uncultured Lachnospiraceae bacterium
CATCACATATTTCAGATAATTTTCGCGTTTTATGCGCTGGCGCCCCTGGTCGGTCGAATATCCTACAACATGAGTGTTGAGGCGATGGGCTATTTTCTGCTCGATTCCGTCAAAAGCGCCTCCGCAGATAAACAGAATGTTCTTCGTGTTGACGGGAATCATACGCTGCTCTGGGTGTTTTCTTCCTCCTTGTGGCGGCACATTGACAACCGAACCTTCAAGGAGCTTTAGAAGTCCC
>CAJTTU010000246.1 GCA_910579325.1 uncultured Lachnospiraceae bacterium
GGATACGTTCCAGGAGATCTTTGAGAAAGAATACAAGGAAGAATTCGATGCACTGGGCATTGAATATTTCTACACCCTGATTGATGACGCAGTAGCACGGGTGGTCAAGTCTGAGGGCGGCTACATCTGGGCCTGCAAGAATTATGACGGTGATGTTATGAGTGATCTTATAGCTACGGCATTTGGCTCTCTGGCTATGATGACCTCGGTTCTGGTATCTCCCCATGGATACTTTGAATACGAAGCGGCTCACGGCACGGTGCAGCGTCATTATTACCTTAAGGGAGAGGAGACCTCCACCAACTCCATGGCAACCATCTTTGCCTGGTCTGGTGCACTGCACAAAAGGGGAGAACTGGATAAAAATGAAGCCCTGATGCACTTTGCGAATAAGTTGGAAGAGGCTTCGTTAAAAACCATTGAGTCCGGGAAAATGACAAAGGACCTGGCACTGATTACCACCCTGGAGAACCCAACGGTACTTTCCAGTGAGGCATTTATCAAAGAAATCCGAAATACCTTAGAGGAACTTTTACATGCTGTTTAATTCCAATGCCTTTTA
>CAJTTU010000247.1:0-231 GCA_910579325.1 uncultured Lachnospiraceae bacterium
ATAGCGGCAGAGCTTAAAATCCTGCTTCCGAAAATCCACAGGAACGCCACGAAAGCAGATACCCTCTGAACGAAAAGTAGGGAGCAATCCAGAAATCACCTTCAGAAATGTGGTTTTCCCGGCTCCGTTCAGCCCGATCAGACCTGCCACTTCATGCTCCGCCAAAGAAAAAGAAAAACCCGAAAGTATCCTTTTCTCTTCACTGTACCACGCACTCAAGTTTTGAACAGT
>CAJTTU010000247.1:292-562 GCA_910579325.1 uncultured Lachnospiraceae bacterium
GCATATACGGAGTACAGGAATACACCTGCCAATATCAGATAAAGCCCCATCATTGGGAAGTTTCCGGATACCCCGCATACAATGGCTGCAACCAGCCAAATCAAGCCAATAATCCCACGAATAAAAATATGACGCATTGTTTTTTACCTCCTTCATTGCTTACGATTCGTAATTTATATGGGGAATATATTTATCTATCAAATCATAATCCTCTTTTGAGATTGTATATACTCCATTATCCGTCTGCTCAATAAAATATTTTCCTCCATC
>CAJTTU010000248.1 GCA_910579325.1 uncultured Lachnospiraceae bacterium
GCCTTTTTGTTTGTCAAGACATATTTCTCCATTTTTTTCAAATTTCTTTGAACATTAATAATGGAAACATGCCCTGCAAGGCAAAAAAAGAAATCTCAATTTCTTAAGATTCTTTTATTTGGTAAATGAACGGAGAAAGAGGGATTTGAACCCTCGCGCCGCGTGAACGACCTACACCCTTAGCAGGGGCGCCTCTTCAGCCTCTTGAGTATTTCTCCTTAGCCTGAATTAAATATTCACAATATAAACTTAAATATTCGCATCTGGAACGCAAAAGTTATTATATATCTCAAAGCAATATAGCTATCTATATCCCGAACCAGCCTTCGGTACTTTTCATCGCTTCACAGCCACATTGGAATTGCCTCTTCAATACGTTTTTTTACTTCTGCTGCAATTTCTACCGTCTTCATCCCTTTATATTCATTATAATATATAGGAGGAAGATAAATTATCTTTACAGTGACCGGTTTGATTGATTTTTGGTCAAATGGTTTATATGCATCTATCAATGCACATGGAACAATCGGGCATTGAGCCTTCACCGCGCTTTTAAAGC
>CAJTTU010000249.1 GCA_910579325.1 uncultured Lachnospiraceae bacterium
ACGTGGTCTGTATCTTTTCATGTCCCAGCCGGTCGGCAATCAGGAGGGGTTGGCAGCCCATCTCGATTAGAAGGCTGGCGTGGCTGTGACGGATATCATGGACACGTATTCTTTTAACGCCGGACTTTTTGCATCCCCGGATCATTTCATGGTTCAGAAAACTTTTGGTGTATGGGAACAGCCGGTCATTGGGCTGGATTTCATAACACCGTGTCATGTAATCTTTCAGGCATTCCACCAGCGTTTTAGGGATCGTCACGACCCGGTTGCTTTTTGGTGTTTTAGGCGTGCCGATCACGTCCCGGCCCCGGATGCGCTGGAAGGTTTTATTGATGGTGATCGTGGCCTTTTCCAGATCAACATCGGCAGGTGTCAGTGCGCACAGTTCACCGACACGCATCCCGGTATAATATAATGTCATAAATGCCGTGTAGGATGCCGGTTTGTCGGAGACGGCAGGGATAAACCGCTCAAACTCCGCTTTTGTCCAGAACTGCATTTCTTCCGCATTGCCTTTGCCCATGTTCCCGGCCTTCGTGCAGGGATTCTCCCGCAGGT
>CAJTTU010000250.1 GCA_910579325.1 uncultured Lachnospiraceae bacterium
ATGTGCTACATTGCCGTTTTCCTTGCCCAGGCTTTTTTTGAGTTTCCGGATCTCTTCATTCAGGTACTCATAATAACCTAAAAGTCGTATAATGTATACTCAAATAATCAGCTAAGAATTACGCCCAGTTTTTCAAGATACAGAGCATCCCTTGCGGTTATTTCAGATGTCCATCTGCGCCGTTTTAACTTAACAGATACGTCGACATTTTCCACTGTATCGAACCACTGTAACTGCAGATACAGCGGTGTATTACACAGCCATGATTTAAGGCTAAGCTCGTCATCAATAACTGTTTTTTTATCATGTGCTTCATCACCGGTTTTGTTCCCAAGTGAGTTCTTTAAACGTCGTATTTCTTCGCTAAAATATTCGTAATAGCACAGTGAAACAAACTGTATAAACATTCTGCCGCGCAGAGTGTCTGTATACCACACTCTGGTGCGAGTACCGTCAGCGTGTTGCTTCTCCGCCTCAAAAAAGGACTCGATAGTTTCTCGCTTGCGGTATTTACGCAGACATTCAAATAGATCCTTTTCTTTATTGGAAA
>CAJTTU010000251.1 GCA_910579325.1 uncultured Lachnospiraceae bacterium
GACCGCCTGCTCCAGATCAGCCATTTTCACCCTTACCCCATGGCAGGGAAGGGTTTCTGCCACTTCGGAGTGACGGCAGTAAAACCACGTTCCATTTCTAAGTGACATAGCATGGTCGCAGCAGCCGCAGAATACTTTCCCTCGGAGAAGGTAGTCGCGCCGTTTTTTATTCGGAAGGGAGAAACGCCTGATCGAAGCGTTGGCTTTCTCAAACAGCTCCATGCTTACGATTGCCGGGTGGTGGTCCGGTATTTTGAACCATTCGCTTTCATCCTTTAGCTTCATGCGGCGGCTGCCGATTTCCTGTACCTTACGCTTGCCGATCACATAAGTGCCGATATACCGCTGGTCCTCCAGCATCCGCAGGACTGTTGAGCTGCTCCAGACGCCGTGTGTCCTGGACACATTATAGTGGTCTTTCCCTTTATCCCTCCGGTATTCCCCGAGGCCGCTGAAAAAGTAGATACCATCGTCTATATTTGGTATAATGTAATTATCAAATACAGGCGGTGGCACTATGGTTGAACAACAGCAGAAGTTAGTATTAAGC
>CAJTTU010000252.1:0-273 GCA_910579325.1 uncultured Lachnospiraceae bacterium
CTGAACGTGGACCACGCCCCGGAGCTGGCCAATTCCTTCGGCATCAACAGCATCCCGGCCCTGCTGTATTTCCGGAACGGCCAGGTAAAGGGTTCCTCCGTCGGCTTTACCCGCAAGGAGGACCTGGAGCGGAAGCTGAGCGCGTGGGGGAAGGCCTGATGGCGAAGCGATACGCAAGGGTGGACCGCGCCGTCTGCGTGGCCTGCGGCACCTGCGCCTCCGCGTGCCCTAAGGGCGCGGCGAAGATCCCCGACGGCTGCTGGGCGGAGATCG
>CAJTTU010000252.1:314-548 GCA_910579325.1 uncultured Lachnospiraceae bacterium
CTGTATCGCGCTGGCGGAAAGGACGGATGACCGGTGAAAAAGCAGAAGCGCTGGTACGACTATCTCTGGATCTGGACGATCGTCTATTTTGCCCTGGGATTTTTCAACATCCTGTTCGCCTGGCTGGGGATAATCGACTTTCTGGTGCCCCTGGGCTTCGCCGTCTTCGGCGGAAACAAGTGGTTCTGCAACCATCTGTGCGGCCGGGGCCAGCTGTGCATGAAGCTGGGCGGC
>CAJTTU010000253.1:0-253 GCA_910579325.1 uncultured Lachnospiraceae bacterium
GCGGCTGCCTCCTGTCAGCCGCCGTAACTTTAAACTCTAGGAAATGCTCAAAGATTGAAAAAAACGACGGCTTTGAAATCAAAGCCGCCATTTTAAAATAGCGAATGGATGTGTCTACTGTACGACGGCTTTTTTTCTTTTGCCGTCGTGCGGCAGATATTGAATTATGAACTTTTAAGAGGCGATATTAGGCTTTCGAGACTTTTAAGATTGGAACACAAATCTCGCAATAGTGACTATCGACCAATTTTTT
>CAJTTU010000253.1:263-546 GCA_910579325.1 uncultured Lachnospiraceae bacterium
CTCGTTGAAACATTCAACCCATGCAATCTGTATATCTGTGGCTGTGTGTTTAATCAAAAATGTTGCATAGGCACCGCCATCAACCTTTCTAGCTTTAACTTCATCTGAAAAGACATTCTCGTTCCCAGTGTAAACGGTGCAAACATCGTATCTGCATCTGTGGGCTTCTGTGGTAGCAGGGTCATCTAAAGGAATGGCAAAAATTGCTGTATTATTGTCAAACAGATTTTGTTTCTTTAGCCATTCTTTGAAGTTGTTCATTAGAACATGGTTTTCTTTTCCG
>CAJTTU010000254.1:0-273 GCA_910579325.1 uncultured Lachnospiraceae bacterium
CTTCCGCCGATATTTCATCTGTCTGGATTTTTCTGTCTTAGCAGCAGTTTCAGCAACGGAACCGCAGCCACCTCCTGTTTATCATCATAGAAACAATGGCTATTATAATCTGCCTGCATCATTCATGCAACCCGTTTGCCGCGAAATGCTATCTGGATGCAGTGAATGTCTGTGAACTGTTTCCATTGGCTGAGCCAAACCGCAGCAATACTCCGATGTGTCTCTGGTCTACTGCTGCAGCTTTATGGTATCCACAATGGACAGCTGCCCGAT
>CAJTTU010000254.1:287-545 GCA_910579325.1 uncultured Lachnospiraceae bacterium
CCGCAGATCCAATACATAACATGACGATCAGCAGCAGGGAGGCAACGGGAAGCTGCCAGGTTGTTCCCCATTTATCCGCAATCAGGAACTGGAACATCATCTTATTCAGCGGTAAGCCCAGGACACATCCGGTGATACATCCTAAGACTGCATAGGTGCTTGCCTCTGCGGCAATCATCTTATAGAGCTGCCCGGATCCCATTCCAATGGAACGCATCACGCCATACTGTCTGGTCCTTGCCGCCACGCTGGCATTCA
>CAJTTU010000255.1:0-254 GCA_910579325.1 uncultured Lachnospiraceae bacterium
GGCCTCTTTGCAACTACTTCCGCTCCAGGTAATGACACCCTGTCCGGACTGTTCTACGGTGGCGGACTGGGACTTTTAGGAAAGCAGGCCATCGGTGTCGTATCTGTCCTTGCCTGGACCGGCGTAACCATGACCATTGCATTCCTTATCATCAAGGCATGGGTAGGCCTGCGTGTCAGCGAGGAAGAAGAAATCATCGGACTGGACTCCACAGAACACGGGCTTCCATCCGCCTATGCCGGCTTCAGTATCAT
>CAJTTU010000255.1:299-545 GCA_910579325.1 uncultured Lachnospiraceae bacterium
CAGTGAAGGTGGTTCAGGCCCCTGGTTCCTCCACAGGAATCTATAAGGTATCCATCATCGCCAGGCTGTCCCGCTACGACCAGCTGAAAAAAGCTATGAACGATATCGGTGTCACCGGCATGACGGTCACCCAGGTAATGGGCTGCGGCATCCAAAAAGGAGCCGGGGAACGGTACCGGGGTGTGGAAATGGATGCCACCCTGCTTCCCAAGGTAAAGGTAGAAGTCATTGTGGGAAATATTCCTG
>CAJTTU010000256.1 GCA_910579325.1 uncultured Lachnospiraceae bacterium
ATAACAAATGAGATGATTCAACAGCAAGGGATCACGGAGGAGGATGCTGTTGATAAAATTATAGAATTTATTGGAACTGATCTAATTGTGGGCTATAATGTACAATTTGATATCAGGTTCCTCCAAAAACTTGGAGAGCGTGTGGGGAAAAATATTACGATAAGGAAAACAAAAGATGTTTTGCAGATTGCTCGCCGGGAATTGGATGATTTGAAGGATTATAAGCTGGAGACGGTGGCTTCACATTTTTCATTGGATATTGGTGATGTTCATAGGGCGTTGGAAGATTGTATGTTAGTGTATGGGATTTACAATGAACTAAATAAATGTTAGGATGTTAATGGCGGGAATTGTTGGATTTACGGGCAATTTTTAGTGTTTTCCCCGCAGGTGCGGGGGTGATCCTAGTGATGTCTGAAAAAGGGAAGGTTAAAGGGTGTTTTCCCCGCAGGTGCGGGGGTGATCCTTTACTAGCCTCTATCATGCGTTTGGTCTGCTGGTTTTCCCCGCAGGTGCGGGGGTGATCCTGTTCTGTTAGACTTG
>CAJTTU010000257.1:0-268 GCA_910579325.1 uncultured Lachnospiraceae bacterium
GATAAGCCAGGAGAATTAAGTAAAGTGGCAAATACTATTGCAAAAGAACAAGGAAATGTTATTAAACTAGAGCATAATCAGTTTGTAACTACCAATCGTAATGCAGCTGTGGAATTGCGCATTACAATGGAAGCCTTTGGAACAGAGCATAAAAAACGAATTATAAATGCTTTGGAGCAGGAAGCATATAAGCCAAAGGTAGTAAGAACAAATTTATAAAGGCATATCTTAATATTCTAAGAGTATCTGATATAACGGTTTCCTTTTT
>CAJTTU010000257.1:312-543 GCA_910579325.1 uncultured Lachnospiraceae bacterium
CCTTACACAATCGAAAGAATTTTATTTAGAACAAAGTGAACAAGCCCACTTCAGCTTTCCCATAGAGTGAAATGAGAGTGAAATGAGAAAAGACCAGCGGGGGAGCCACTGGTCTTTTCTATGAGGGGAGTATAAATAATTAATAAGGGGTATAACTTATAAGAAGAATTTCAGAAGGTGAAATCCTTCTTACATTTAGTATTATAAAATATTATATTATAATACTAAATG
>CAJTTU010000258.1 GCA_910579325.1 uncultured Lachnospiraceae bacterium
GGTGTAATTCCCGATTGGCGGTAAAGTCCGCAAGCGTAAATACGCAGATTTGGTGCGATTCCAAAACCAACAGTATAGTCTGGATAGAAGAAGATAGGGCCGCATGGTACGAAAGATAAGTGATTTTCGTATGGTGTGTGCTGTCTGCAATTTTCTGGCACCTGAATACAAGATTTGGGTGCCGGTTTTATTTTACGGAAGGGAGAAAATGTAAATGAACAATAACACAAAGAAGATAACGACAATGGCCATGCTTTCGGCAATCGCTTATGTGGTAGTGGTGGTAGGGCGCATCCCGGTGGTGCTTTTCCTGAAATATGACCCGAAGGATATCATCATCACGCTGGGCGGGCTGATATGGGGGCCGCTGACATCCTTTACCGTATCCGTGATTGTTTCGCTGATAGAGATGGTGACAATCAGTGAAAACGGGATTCTTGGGTGCATCATGAACATTGTGTCATCGTGTTCCTTTGCCTGCACGGCGGCGGTCATCTATAAGAAAAAACGGACATTGAAAGGAGCCGTCACAGGGCTGCT
>CAJTTU010000259.1:0-263 GCA_910579325.1 uncultured Lachnospiraceae bacterium
GCAACATCGGCATTTCCGCGCACATTGACGCGGGTAAAACAACCACCACGGAACGCATTCTGTTCTACACCGGTGTCAATCACAAGATTGGCGAGGTGCATGATGGCGCTGCGACCATGGACTGGATGGAACAGGAGCAGGAGCGCGGTATTACTATTACCTCCGCTGCTACGACTGCCTTCTGGCGCGGCATGGACATGAATCATCCCGAACATCGTATCAACATTATTGATACCCCGGGACACGTTGACTTTACAGTTGAA
>CAJTTU010000259.1:273-540 GCA_910579325.1 uncultured Lachnospiraceae bacterium
GGCCAACAAGTACGGTGTTCCCCGTCTTGCTTTCGTAAACAAGATGGACCGTACCGGCGCTAACTTCTACAAGGTCTATGACCAGATGAAGTCCCGCCTGAAGGCCAACCCTGTGCCTATCGTTATTCCTATCGGCGCTGAAGATACATTTAAAGGCGTTATTGACCTGGCCAAGATGAAAGCGATCATCTGGGACGAAGCTTCCCAGGGTATGAAGTTCGCATTTGAAGACATTCCTGCTGAACTTCAGGCTGATGCTGAAAAATG
>CAJTTU010000260.1 GCA_910579325.1 uncultured Lachnospiraceae bacterium
AGCTCGCTCCTGCCGAATAAGACCATCATTCATCCCGGACTGAGAGTCGTGGACGGGGATCACACGAAAAAAACAGAGGATGGAAATTTGACAAGGTACTTGCGAATTAGAAATTTATGGGAAGGATCGAATATGGAATACACAAACTTAGAAAATACGGATATTCAAATCTCTAAATTGTGTGTGGGCTGTATGAGCTTTGGCAAGGCCGGAACTATGCACGACTGTACGCTGGATGAAGGGGATACGGAGCAGCTTGTCAGGCACGCCCTGGATCTCGGTATCAATTTCTTTGATACGGCCAATGGCTACTCCGCCGCAACCAGCGAGGAATATCTGGGCCGGGCGCTGAAAAAGAATGTTGCCCGTGATAAGGTTGTGATCGCTTCCAAGGTTTATTTTAACCCCGGTAGGCTGTCCGCTCCGGACATCCGCCGGGAAATTGACGGGACGTTGAAACGTAAGCGTCAAATAAGATAGTGGATAGAAAAATAACCACCAACCCTCTATACTAAAAGGGCAGTGGTTATCGGCAAC
>CAJTTU010000261.1 GCA_910579325.1 uncultured Lachnospiraceae bacterium
TTCCCTTTTGGTATCTCCACCCTGCGGACACTCTGCGGTCTGTACCATCTGAATTTTTCCTGTATCTTGTTCACCAGTTGTTCGTCAGTCAACTTTTCAATGTCATCGATTGTCTTTCTGTCTGTTCCCGGTGTATGGCTTCCTGGGTTTTTCTTCAGGTTCCTATACGCCATGCGGATATTTTCCGGCATGGTTATGATAGCAATGAGGTTATGAAATTCTTTCCCATCCATACTGTCACGGTATAATCCGTCCTGAATCGACTGAAAATCGTAGTATTCTGCCTGTCGGCTCACTCCTTTCGGGTGTCGCCTTTCTTAGTCCTACTCGAACCTATGATGTCTGTTAATAATGCTCCTTTCATTTTATTTATCACATTCCTGACTACAGCCCGTCCCTCCACCGCTTACTTTTTTCACGGCTTCTAAGTCCTGTTATCGCTAACGGACACGGTACCATGGCTGCACTTTCCTCCCGGATTAAGAAAAGTTATGCCACACCCCCAAGGCGGCGACATGGTTTTCCTTTTCAT
>CAJTTU010000262.1 GCA_910579325.1 uncultured Lachnospiraceae bacterium
CTGCACAGATCCGCAGTAGCCTCCGTAGTCAAAATCTGCCCCTGAAAACCTCTTGCCACCAGCAAAGGAAGCATCCCCGAATGGTCGATATGGGCATGGGTCAGGAGCACATAATCAATATATGACTCCTGCACCGGAAGTTCGCAGTTTTCAAACAGATTAACTCCCTGCTCCATTCCATAATCCACCAGTATATGTTTCCCGCATGCGTTTAAATAGTGACAACTTCCCGTAACTTCATGTGCCGCCCCGACAAATATCAGTTTCATACCTTCGCCCTCCAATCCATTCTTATGATCAAATTATAACATAGCCGAATAAGATATAGCAAACAAATAAGGTTACACATTATGACATTTTCTGTTTATCTTTTCCTTTTACTGATTTTGATTTTATCCATGGATGCGTTTACGGCCGGTCTGTCCTACGGTATGTCCAATGTCCGCGTGCCCTTCTTTTCCATCCTGACCGTGGCGATGCTCTCCGGCTGTATGCTCACTGCGTCTTTATATGCCGGCGATAAGCTTTT
>CAJTTU010000263.1:0-261 GCA_910579325.1 uncultured Lachnospiraceae bacterium
GTGGCGAACGGGTGAGTAATACATAAGTAACCTGGCCTTTACAGGGGGATAACTGCTGGAAACGGCAGCTAAGACCGCATAGGTAGGGACACTGCATGGTGACCGTATTAAAAGTGCTGCAAGGCACTGGTAGAGGATGGACTTATGGCGCATTAGCTGGTTGGTGAGGTAACGGCTCACCAAGGCGACGATACATAGGGGGACTGAGAGGTTAACCCCCCACATTGGTACTGAGACACGGACCAAACTCCTACGGGAGGC
>CAJTTU010000263.1:281-527 GCA_910579325.1 uncultured Lachnospiraceae bacterium
TGAACCAGCCATGCCGCGTGCAGGAAGACGGCTCTATGAGTTGTAAACTGCTTTTGTACGAGGGTAAATGCAGGTACGTGTATCTGGTTGAAAGTATCGTACGAATAAGGATCGGCTAACTCCGTGCCAGCAGCCGCGGTAATACGGAGGATCCGAGCGTTATCCGGATTTATTGGGTTTAAAGGGTGCGTAGGCGGTTTGATAAGTTAGAGGTGAAATGTCGGGGCTCAACCCCGAAACTGCCTC
>CAJTTU010000264.1 GCA_910579325.1 uncultured Lachnospiraceae bacterium
GGTAACGCCCTGAAACGCTTCCCTTGATACTGCGTTGGAAGAAACGGGACGTATTTCCCACAACTGACACAGCACGCTGAAGTCGGCTGTCTGCACCTGCGACTGTCCCTTTTGGGGATAAAGCAAAACCGAGCCAGAGGTGGCCGGGGGTGTTAGGCCGGAGGTCTATAAAGTACCTATGTCCAGAATGCGGCTGACTACCGCTGACAAAAGCCCGAATGTACAGGTCTATAACGGGATATGGTAGAAATGCCATAGCCGTGAAAACGGCGTATGTGGGGGAAAGTAAGATTTGTCGATATGAAATTCCCTATGGTGTTACAGGCATCATCAAGCATACAGGCCTAAAGGGCAGGGTTAAGGGTATTATGCACAGATAGGAATATCGGAACGTGGAAAGCCCCGGATGTGGAGTGGATACGCACGATGAAGCACTGAACGGGAAAATCGTGTCGCCCTTATGGGAGGTGCGGTATAACCGTTCTTAATCCGGGAGGAAAGAGCAGCCATGCTACCTGTGAATT
>CAJTTU010000265.1 GCA_910579325.1 uncultured Lachnospiraceae bacterium
ATGTGCTACATTGCCGTTTTCCTTGCCCAGGCTTTTTTTGAGTTTCCGGATCTCTTCATTCAGGTACTCATAATAACAGAGGGACACAAACTGGACAAACATACGGCCGCGAAGGGTGTCGGTATTCCATACCCTCACCCTGTTGCCGTCAGCATGCTGTTTCCCGGCTTCAAAAAAGGATTCTATCGTCTCCCTTTTACGGTACTTGCGCAGACATTCAAAAGGATCTTTTTCCTTATTGGACACAAGGACAAAGTAACCGTGGTATTTGTTTGCGTCTGCGATGGCTTTGTTATTGGGAACCACAGCGGTTTTGCCGCCCCATTTTTTGATGGAAAAGTATTTCTTTACCTTTGCCTGCGATAAATCCGATAATTCATTAACAGGAGTGCCGGATTCAAGCAGGGTCTTGAGTTCAAACAGGTCAGCCTCAAATACGGCTTTATCTGCTGACTGTCTGGAATGGTTAAAATATATATTGAGATAAATCCTGCGTGTAAAGGTTTCGGCATCTCCCT
>CAJTTU010000266.1 GCA_910579325.1 uncultured Lachnospiraceae bacterium
GGTCACGCTGTTGGGGCTGGCGGCAATCTCCTCCAGAGTCCCGGCCGCGACCACACATCCGCCCGCCTCACCGCCGCCGGGACCCATATCGATGATGTAATCGGCGTTGCGGATCACATCCAGGTCATGCTCGATCACCACCACCGTGGTCCCATGCTCCACCAGGGTCCGGAACACTCCCAACAGGGTCTGCACATCCAGGGGGTGCAGTCCAATCGTGGGCTCGTCAAAGACAAAGACGGAATCTGACTGGCTTTTCCCCTGGCCAGCTTCAGCCGCTGGGCCTCGCCGCCGGACAGGCTGGGTGTCTCCTCTCCCAAGGTCAGATAGCCCAAGCCCAGATCCTTCAGCACCTCCAGCCGCTGGCGAACTAATTTCAAATCTTTGCAGGTCTCCAGGGCCGCGTTGACGTTCATCGCCATCAGCTCCGGCAGAGAGCAGTCTCCACGCTTCACCTGATATGCCTCCCGTCCATACCGGGAACCGCGGCAATCCGGGCAGGGGATGGTCACATCA
>CAJTTU010000267.1 GCA_910579325.1 uncultured Lachnospiraceae bacterium
GAATCCTTGTACTTATGGACAGCACGAAGAATCGTTACAACCTCCTTCTTAGTTGGAAGAGGTACAGGACCGCTAACCTTAGCACCTGTCTTCTTAACCGTCTCAATAATCTTTCCCGCAGCATGATCAATCTGATTGTGGTCATACGCCTTGAGAGTAATTCTCATTACATTTGTTGCCATAAAAAAAGCCGCCTCCTTTTCGCACTTTTACAGGCATTACTGATCTTGGGTTTCCCCTATGCCTGTTCATTACAGCGGAACAAGTGGTGACTGTACACTTAACCGGGCGTGTCCTACTTCGGTTTACTTAATTAGCAGGATTCCCTTCTCTCTGCAAAATACAGAATTATAAAATTGTACAGTGACTTGTCGCCAGTTTCCTAACTTGACATTCGCTCCACGGAAAACCTATCATCCTATTTGGACAACAGCAACCTCACGCTTCATCGCTATCAATGCCACAGCAAGTGCTATTTTACTATACTTTTCCAGCCTTGGCAAGGCTTT
>CAJTTU010000268.1 GCA_910579325.1 uncultured Lachnospiraceae bacterium
TTCTGGATGATGGGCACCTCATAGGCGGGGATCTCCACCCCCAGATCCCCCCGGGCCACCATGGCCCCATCAGAGGCCGCCAGGATCTCGTCAAAGTTCTCCACGCCCTCCCGGTTCTCGATCTTGGCGATGATGCGGATGCCCTGGCCGCCCCACTTGGCCAGCTCCTCCCGGATGTCCCAGATGTCCTGGGCCTTGCGGATGAAGGAGGCAGCCACATAGTCAAAGTCGTTTTCGGCGGCAAAGCGCAGATCCTCCCGGTCCTTGTCGGTGAGGGCGGGCAGCTGGATCTTGGTGTCGGGGATGTTGATGGACTTGTTGTTGGAGAGCACCCCGCCGGTGACCACCTCACAGCGGATGTCCTGGCCCTCCACCTCCATCACCCGCAGCTCCACCAGACCGTCGTCGATGAGGATGCGGGTGCCGGGGGTCACCTCGTTGTGAAGGTTGGTGTAGGTCACCGACACCCAGTTTTCGTCCCCCTCGCCCTCCCAGGTGGACAGGG
>CAJTTU010000269.1 GCA_910579325.1 uncultured Lachnospiraceae bacterium
ATAGGGATATTTGTTTAGAATGTCACTGATATTCAGTTTCTCGGCTATTTCCAGAATACGGGGTTCTACACTCCCGGCAGGTGTGTGATTGATTGCCAGTGCCAGCGCAATGTTTTCTGAAATTGTCAATGTATCTAATAAATTGAAATCTTGAAATACAAACCCCAAATTTTCTCTGCGAAAACGGGCAAGGGATTTTGGCTTGATTTCTGTCACATCTGTTTCCTCTAAAAAAATGTGCCCGTTGTTTTTCCAGAGCCGGATGCCCCCATAATGCCGAGAAATTCCCCGGCTTCAACGGAAAAGCTAATATCTTGAATGGCCTTGGTAATATTTCCGCCATTGCCATAGTATTTCTGGATATGCTCCAGCTTCAAAATTGTGTTCATTTGATAAGCCTCCTTACTGCTTTATACCTTTATTGTAAAGGGTGCTTTTCATTTTTTGTATCAAGTTTTCTTACGAAGTTCTTACAAAAATGTAAGAAGTGCAGGGTATATCACTC
>CAJTTU010000270.1 GCA_910579325.1 uncultured Lachnospiraceae bacterium
CCTATATTAAGTTTGACGAGAATGCGGCAGTGATCATCAAAGACGACAAGACTCCCAGAGGAACTCGTATCTTTGGACCCGTAGCGAGAGAGCTTCGTGAGAAACAGTTTATGAAGATCGTTTCCCTGGCTCCCGAAGTATTGTAAGGAGGTGCGGCAATGGCATCGATGAAGATTAAAAAAGGCGACACAGTCAAAGTTATCGCCGGCAACAGAAAGATAAAGAATAAAGAAGGCAAGGTGATCTCCGTAGATCCCAAGAACGGCACAGTGCTTGTAGAGGGCCTGAACATGGTGACCAAGCACTCCAAGCCCAGCCAGGCTAACCCTAATGGCGGTATTATCCAGAAGGAAGCTCCTATGGATATCTCCAATGTGATGCTGGTCCACAAGGGACAGGCAACCAGGGTCGGCTTCAAGATGGATGGGGACAAGAAGGTTCGTTTCGCCAAGAAGACCGGCGAAGTGATCGACTAATCCCAGGAAGGAGGAAAGTAAACGTG